>CAYRNB010000008.1:0-51653 GCA_964425315.1 uncultured Rhodoblastus sp. | reverse complement strand
GCGACCAGCGGCGACGCACGCGGCTGCGTTCGGGAAAAATCCTCGACTGCGCCGATCGCTTTCTCGTCGAAGCGACCATTCTTGACCGCTCCAGCGGCGGCCTGCGCCTGCGCCTCGCCAAAGACCAGGCCATCCCGGATTTTTTCCATTTCTTCGACGACGAAATCGAAAGAATCTTCGCCGCCCGCGTCGCCTGGCGGCGTCTGGCGCTGATTGGCGCGCGCCTCGATTCGGCTGGTCCGCTTGCGGTCAATCCGCGAAAAATCGCCGCTTTGCGCGGCAAATTCTACGCCATGCGCGACTGACAAAGAATAAAGAAAGAAGCGAACGCGACGAACGCGTTCGCTTCTTCCGGCCCCACTCGCTCCTCTATCAATTCAGCGTCAGGCAATAGCCGAGATAGCGTTTCGAATCGATCGGATCGTAGCCGAGGCGAAGACGCAATTTCTTGCGCAACTTGCTGATGTGGCTTTCGACCACGTCCTCCTCGACCTCCTCATCGAAAAGGCCGTAAATGGCGTTGAAGATTTGCGCCTTTGTGACCCGCTTGGACTGGTTCATCACCAGATATTCCAGGATGCGCCTTTCGCGGCGCGGCAGCGGCAGGGGCGCGCCCCTGATCTCCGGATCGCGGCCGTCGAAATGGACCCGCATTTCGCCCACCGTCTTGAAATCCGCCTGCGGCGCCTTGCGGCGGCGAATCGCCCCGACCCGCGCCATGATCTCGCGCACATGCACTGGCTTCTTCACCACATCGTCCACGCCGGCGGCGAAAAGCTCCAAAGTGCGCTCCAGCGAAGGCGAATCGTTGAGCGCGATCACCGGCGCGTGGCAGCGTTCGCGGATCAATTTGGGCAGACGTTCGCGCCGGTCGCAATCGCCGATCAGAAAGGCCTCGACCGCGAGAAGATCGGGTTTTCCCACGCCCTCCACCCATTCCTCGAATTCATCGGGACGCAAACCGGTGGAGGCGACGCCTTCACGGCCGAAGCTCGACGCATATCCGGTTTTCACGATCTCTCGGTCATCGACAATGACGAACATTTCTCCCGATCCCCTCTGCTCATTCCCGTCGCTCCGCCCGAACGCGCCGGACCGCCGCGATCTTGAAAATTGTTTCGATCCGCGCCGTCCCGGATCGCCCGGCGACGCTTCGAAATCTCGAGTACACGTAAAAGTTGTGCCATCACGGTTAATGAAACATTAAGACTCGCCGTTATGCGCCAAAAAGATACAGCTTGGCTCTCCGTCACGGGCTCGGACAGTACGGTTTTATTGACCTTTATCGATCAGAATTTTTTGCGCGGCCACGGTCGCCGCTCTGTGATCGACGACGACCTTGAGTTGCGTAATATGGCCATTCACGCGGATTTTTCGGGAAGACAGTCCCCATTCGAGAAAGTGCTGGACCAATTGGAGGAGGACGATTCGCGCGAAAGGGCCGCCGCCGTGGGCGTGGAGAGATTCTGGCCGGGCGCCTGGTCAGGGACGCCGACTGAAAATTATCGCCAGGACAGCGCAGTCGAGTCCCTTTATGCGGAAAGCCTGGACGAAAACGAGGTCGCCGCCGCAGAGCTTCCCCCGCCCCCGCCCGATGTCGCTGAGATCAGGCGGGAGCTTGCCGCCAGCCGCAGCCTCGACGATTTGCGGCGGCTGCGACGGCGCTGCGCCCTCGCCGCCCATCCCGACCGCGTCCGCGACGCCGAACGTCCACAAGCCGAAAAACTGATGGCGGAAATCAACGCCGCCATCGACCGCGCCATCAAGGAGAGACTTGCTGTCGCGAAAAGGAAATGACGCTCATCCGGCGCCGCCCGCAAAACAGAATTTCCGCGCATTGTCGGTCCAGGCGCCGAGGCCGCTGCGCACCATATTGCCGATCACGGCGCAAACGTATTTCTTCTGGGCGCCGTTATTGTCCGGCCCGGCGTTATAGCGGGCCACCGCCAGCGTCCAGCTCGGCTCGCGCGCGCGCAAGAGTTTGAGGAAATGGGCGGCGTGATCGACATTGCGGCGCGGGTCGAACATGGCCGCCAAGGATTCGAAATCGCGCCCGTGCCAGCGAACATTGATTTGCATGCAGCCGACGTCGATGAATTTCGCGCCGCTCGCCTGCGCCTGGCGAACGAGGCGCAAGGCGTCGGGCAGATTGGCGGCGACGACCGTGGTTCCGTCGATATCGAGCGCATAGGGCTGCAGACGCCCGCGCCGGCCGGTCTCGGTCAGACCGACGGCGTAAAGCACACTGAGCGGAATATGTTCCGCCTGCGCGGCGCGGGTCATTTCCCTTTCGCAAGGACCGAATGGCGCATGCGCCGCCGGTCCCGCCAGCACGCAGGAGCAGCTAGATGTAAAGGCCGCGATCGCCAGAAGGCGCGCGCGAATCCCGCCCCGAATTTTCGCTCGTGTCATGGCTTTGGTCCTGCCTGCCGCCGCCGGCGAAATTCTGGCCATGCGGCGTCGAATGGGCTTGGCCACGCGGGCCATCGCCCGAAAAATGCGCCGTCGCGCCGCCCTGGCCCGACGCCGCCGATGCGGCAACGTGTTTGGCGGCCGCGTTGATGTTTATGCCGCCGAGGCCGATCCCCGCGTCGCGCAATTGGCTTTCCAGCGCGGCGCTTTTGTCGGAAATCATGCGCGCCGTTTCGCCCTTGTCGGCGACGAAGGATATTTCCAGCCGATCGCCCGCGCTTTTCATGCGCACGGCAAGTCCGCCGAGACCGGCGGGCGCCATGGCGATTTCCAGATCGCGCCGCGGCGCAGGCGCGAGGGCGGGAGCGGCAGGGACCTGCGGCGCGGCGGAGCTGGCGGTAGGAGCCGCATTGGGGGGCGCTGACGATGCGCCGCCGCCCGGCGCCGCTTGCGCGGAAGCAAAGCCGGCGACTCCGGCGAAAGGCGAAGACGAAGGATTGGCGTTCCGCGGCGCTGCGGCGGCTGGCGCGGCGGCAGACGCCGACGCCTTGGCGAGTTGCTCGGCCACGCTGGCGGCGGGGCGCGGTTTTGCTGCCGCCGCATGGTCCGCCGCCGCCACGCTCTTGAGGCCGGGATTGAAAATGGGGCTGACCGGCTGCAGCCAGCTTTTCAGCGCGACGACGTGAACAGCGGTTTTCGTTTCCTCGCCCGCCGAAGCCAAGGCGATTTCTTTCTGGCCACGCGTCTTTTCCACGCCATTCGGCAATAGGACGCGCGGAGCGGAAACGGCGAGCGCAGCTGTGACGCGAGGCGGCGCGCTGGCTTGACACGGCGCCGCGGCGCGCGCCGAGACGGCAGGCTCGGCAGGCGGCGCGGGGCTTTTCGAAGGAAGAATTGAAGCGGCGATCAGCGCGGCGAGCAGAGGATCGGCATGGGTCGCGTGGACCGGCGCCTTGATTTTCACCGTCGTTCCGCGCGCGGACGGCCCGAGGGCTAGGCCCGCCGCACTGCCAAATATTTCCTTTTTTGCGGCGGCGGAATTTTTCTCGGTTGCGAAAAAAACCTTCGGCGGATCGCTCATCTTGACGAGCGGCGTTGACGCAAGCGCCGAAGAAGGTCGGCCGAGCGCGGGATTTGTCGAACCTTTCGTCGGGTTGTTCCGCCCCGTCTCCGTGGCGCCTTTCGTCGTTTCAGTCGCCGGCCGGGGAAGCCCGGGGGCGAGCGCCGAGCCGCCGGGCGGCGGTGGAGCGTCGCCGGATTGCGTCTCGGGCGCCTCGTCGGCCGGCGTCTGGTCCGCGCCTCTCCGATCGGCTTTCTCTGGCGGCGCCCGCAACGCGTTTTTTCCCGAATCGGAATAGGCGGCAAGTTCGCGCCAAAAAGCCTTTTTGGCCGCGACCCCTGAAGACGATGCAGCATGGGGCGTCGGAGCGGCCCGCGAATCCGCCTCGGCCCGCAGGTTGGACGCCGCCTTCGGCGACGGAGCGGAATCAGTCGCGCTATCCGCCAGAGCCGCGTCGAAATTCGTTCCGGCGTCCCGATTCTGCGCCTCGGCGTAGACTTTGCGCGCCGGCGAAGGCGCCGCGCCGAGCGCGTCCTGGGTGGCGAAGGCGATGGCGCTCACAGGCTTTTCCTCGTCATGCTTCGGCGCACGCTCGCCAAGACGGCGTCGGCCCCGTTCAGGCTGGTTTGCGCTCGCTTCATCGCCGCGTCGGCGCTATCGCGGGCGCCGGGCGGCGGCGCAACGGAAAAATGGCTCACCGGCGCGCGGTAAATGCGCGCAACAGCCATAGCGACGGCGTCATAAAGCGGCTGGTCGCCGGGGGGCAGTTTCGCCCGGTCGACCTCGCCCAGAAGTTTGCGATCCTGCGCCAAGTCCGCCGAAGCGATGGAGGCCGCGGCGCGATAAAGCAGGGCCCGCTGGCGTGCGAGCGAATTTACGGCGGAAAGCTCCAGCGCGCGTTGCGACGCCATTTGCGCCAGCGCTTCATTGCCTGCGACCGCCGCCGTCCGCGCCATGACCAGGTAAAGCGCGCGACGCGTCTCCGGCTTGAGCCCGTCGGTCAGTTCGTCAAGCTGCGACCATTGCGGAAGTTTCATCGTCACACTGACCCGCGCCACCGCGGCTGTGAACTGGCGCAGGAAATTGTCGGCATAGGGGGAAGCGCGGTAGCGCTCCCAATATTGCCGGGCGAGCTCTGCGAATTTCCCGGTCTGCGTCGTTGCGCTCAAGAGGCCGACCTCGCGGCGCAGGGACGCTTCCTCGACCAGGCCGCCCGGCGCGAGCAGACGCGCGAGATCGAGTTTCTCTATGGCTTTTTGGCGATCGACGTCGGAAAGAAGAATCGCTTGCACGAAGGCGACCTGGGCGCCGAGATCTTCATCGAGCGCGCGCGGATCGACGCTGAGCAGTTCATTGCGAGCCGGCCCCTTGACGTTGTCGAGATAGGCGACGGAAGCCCTGGCCAGGCGCGCATAAGCCGCCGGCAATGTGCGATCGTGCAAGATCCGACGGCCGACCGCGGAACTGCCGCCGCTGAGAAGATAGAGGACGAAAGCCCGGGCGTTGCGCCGTTCCGCCCAGCTTCGAGGCGGCAACTTTTCGAACCTTTCCGCCATTTGACGCAACAGCTTGGGCATTTCGACATAAGCGGCGGGATCGCCGGCGGCCACCCGCTCCTGAACATATTGCAGGCGAAGAACCATCCGCTCCGCCTCGCTCGGCGAAGCCAAAACCGGAGTCGCCGCCGCCGTTTTCTTTGCGTCGCTTGCGGGCCTTTTGCCTTTCGCCGCCGCCTTTCCGCCCGCCGCTTGGGCCGCCGCCGGCGCGGCGGTTTTGTGCGCGTCCAATCTCGGCTTGATGTAGAGCCAGGCGCTGAAGCCCGCGCCGATCGCGACCAGCGCGCTGGCGGCTGCAAGGACGGCTCGCCTGCTCAACCCGATTTTTGGCGGAGCAAATTTCGGCAGGGAGATTTTGGGCAGGGCGAATGTCATGACGCGGCCTTGCACAGCAGGATTTCAATGCGGCGGTTTTCCGCCGCATCGGGATTGTCCGGCCGTTTCAGATTATTGCCGGCGAAGCCCTCCACCGCCTCGATGCGCGATTCCGGCACGCCGCCGCGCTTGAGCATATAGAGCGCCATTTGCGCGCGCGAGGCGGAAAGCCGCCAATTGTCGTAATCGCCGCCATGATAGGGGCGCGCGTCGGTATAGCCGCGCAAGACGATGCGGCCCGGCGTCTTTTTCAAAATCCGCGCGATGCGATCCATCAAATGGACGAGTTTGGGATTGGGCGACGCCGAGCCAATGGCGAACATGCCGAAATTTTCGCTGTCGGTCAGGCTGATCAGCACGCCCTCGTTCGTCTCCTTGACGTCGAGGTCCGGCGTCCTGGCGCCCATGGTCGTCTTCATGGCCTGGGTGATCGCCCGCGACAGATTATCGGCTTCAGCCTTCTTGGCCGCTTTCTCCGCCGTCGCGGCCGTCTCTTTCGCTTTGGCCGCGGTTTTGGCGGCGACGACGGCCGAAGCTTTGGCGACCGCTGTTTGGGGTTTGGCCTGCGCGGGCGCGGATTGCGGCGCGGCGGCGACCGGCTTCGGCGCCACCTTCTCGGCGACAGCGGATTTCATTTGCGCTTTGGCGGCAGGCGCTTGCGCCTGCGCCTTACCCGGGTTTCGCGGTGCCATTGGTGGTTCGGAATTCACGGCGCCGGACGGTTTGAACGGATTGCGGAAGGCCTCGATCTCGCCGGCTTCGCCCTCCGCCACATTCTTCGCCCGGCCCTGCTCCGTCGGAGCCTTTCCGGCGATCTGGTCCAGCGCCGCATAAGGATTCCGAAAAAGGGTTTCGTCGTCCATCACCGCCTGGGCGGCGAATTTCTTGTTTGGATTTTTGCCCCTTTCTTCGATCCTGCCTTGCCTTTGGCTGGGAGGGGGCGACTTGGCCGGATTGCCTTGTTCGGCGCCAGGATTTTCATCAGGATTCCTGGTTTCCCTTATGCCCTTCTTGTGCTTCGAAAAGTCTTCCAGTTTCACGGGATTGAAATAGCGGGCGATAATGGTCTGCTGGTCCTTGTTGGTCGAGCTCAGGATCCACAGGACGAGAAAGAAGGCCATCATCGCGGTGACGAAATCGGCATAGGCGATTTTCCACGCGCCGCCGTGATGGTCGTCCTCGCCTTCGACGCGGCGACGGACGATGACGACTTCCTGGCGTTCGTCCTCACTCATCGGCTGCGTCCCGCGGCAAGTCGCCGAGCGCCGTCATCCATGCGCCCAGCTGCGTCTCGATGATCGTGTCGTCGACGCACACGCGAATGTCGATTTCCTCGTTTGGCTTGTAGGCGATGGCGGCGCCGCTTTCGGCGAGTCTTTGGCGCAGCGCGTCCAGAATATCCTCCGGGCCGCTGATCTCGAACACGGACTGGTTTCGGGTCGAAAACAATATTTCGAGATTTTCCACGAGCGAATCGGTGACGCGCCCGATCGCCAGGCGGCTGAGAAAAGGCCGCAATATATCGGCCACGAGCTGGGCGCAGCGGGTCTCGAAGCTCTTGATCGCGGCGCGATGCGCGGCGGCGAATTTTTCGCCCTCCTCCGCCGCCCAGCCGGCGCGCGCCTTGGCGATTTCGGCGTCGAAATCGGCGCGCATCCGCGCCCGCTCCTCTTCCAACTCCTTGCGCGCCGAGGCCCGCCCCTCCTCGAAAGCGTGGAGACGTCCCTGCTCAAGGCGTTGCGAAGCTCCGCTCTTCGGCTCGCTTCGATCCTTTTCCGCCTCCAGGCGACGCAGCAAGGGCGAATTGCGCCGCCGCTCCAGCGTCTCGGCCTCTTTCGCTTCGTGTTGCGGCCAGGCGACCGGCGCGATCGCGGCGCGGGCGGCGCCGCCCTCCTGGCGCGCCAGATATTGAGCGAATGGCGTCGCCTTCACAGGCGCTCTCCATGGCGGATCCATTGTTTCAGGATGGCGGCGGCCTGCGCCTCGTCGACTTCGACCAATTGCTCAAGACGCCGTTGCGGCGCCTTGTTGCGCCTGAAATTCGCGTCTTCGAGCAAAATGCGGTCTTCCGGCTCCTCTTCCGTCAACAGGTTGGGTTCGGCGCCGTCTTGCAGTGGGGCCGCGCCCCCGCGCGGCAGGGCGAGCGCGCCGGCGACGCCCGGCGCGTCGCGCAAGTCGATCAACGCGCGGGTCGCCGGACGCAAGCCGAACCAGACCACCAGAGCCGCGACGCCAAGCATGGCGAGTGCGCTGACAATGCTGCCGAACTGGCGCATCAGGGCGTCAAGGAAGGAAACCGGCGGGACCGGCAGCATCGCCTTGCCACCGTCGGCGAAATCCACCGCAGCAACCTTGATCACGTCGCCGCGCGCCTTGTTCAGGCCGGCGGCGGAGGCGACCAATTGCTCAATCACGCCGACCTGCTTGTCGATCTGCGCCGGCGTCGGCTTGCCTCCCAAAGTCGCCGCCAATCCGGGGCGATTGATCAGAACCGCGACCGACAGGCGCTCGATGCTGAAGCCGTTGGAAACCGTCGAAATCGTCTTCGACGACAATTCGTAATTGGTCAGTTCGTCCTTCTTTCGGTCTTCCGAGACCGCCTGCTTGCCATTGCCTTGTGACTTCGTCCGCTGCGGAATATTGCGGCCCACAGATGTCGGTTGTTGCGTCGAGCTGTTTTGCGAGGTCTGTGTTTCGGTGACCGTGTGGTCCGAGCGCTCGACGCGCGAATTCGGATCGTAAACCGTTTGCGTCGTCTGCTTCTTGTCCGTGTCGAGTCGCGCCGAGACGCTGATGCGGAAATTGTCCAGCGACAGATAGGGCGCGAGCGTGCGCCTGATATTGTTCCGTATGTCCTTGTCGACGTTCTTTTGCAGCGCCAGCATATTGGCGGGACCGGCGTCGGCGCCTTCGCCGCCCGCGGCCAGCAATTGCCCGTCCACGTCGATCACCGTCACTTCATTCGGGGTCATGGAGGGAATGGCCGCCGCCACCAGATGCCGCACCGCCTGGGCGACCATTTCATTGTCGGCGCTCTTGAGACGCAGCACGACCGAAGCGGACGGCAAAGTCTTGGCGCGGCGGAACGAGCCTTCGTCCGGCATGACGAGATGCACGCGCGCCGCCACCACGCCGCGCATGGTTTGAATGGTGCGCGCCAATTCGCCTTCGAGGGCGCGCACGCGGGTGATCTTCTGCATGAAGGAGGTGAGGCCGAGCGAACCGATCTTGTCGAACAATTCGTAGCCCGAACCGGCGCCGCGCGGCAGGCCCTGCTCCGCCAGAAGCATGCGCGCATGGGCGGTGTCGCCATAGGCGACATAGACCGTGGTCCCGTCGGCGGATATGTCGAAATGGATTCCCGCCTGGTTCAACGCGGCGCCTATGCTGGTCACATCCTCCTTGTCGAGGCCGGTGTAAAGCGCTTCGCTGGTCGGCCGGCTGAGAAAATAGCCCGCCGCGCCAACCAGTGCGAAGACGATGACGCCGATCGCGCCGAGAAGCGCGAGGCGGCGCGGCCCGAGCGCCATGAGATTGGAAACAAGACGTTCGAATTGTTCGCGGACGGTCATTACGGATTCCGGCGCTGGACAGCCATTCTGCGCCGCAGTTTCGACCGGCAAACTTGCGCGGGGGTTTTCGCGCCGCCTGCGCGACGGGATATTCGGCCGCGGCACGATTGGCGCAAGCTTGCCGCGCTTTGATGCGCGAGGCGGGCAACTCCGCCGCCCCTCTCCATTGCCGTCATATCGCCATGTCGTCCATCACCGTCGTCTGCGCCACGCGCCACTCTCAAAGGGATTTTTTCGAACGCTCCCCCCTCGGGCGCAGCCTCCTCACCTATGCCGCCTTCGGCGTCAAGGCGGAGATTTTTTTCGAGAACAAGCGCGGCCTCGGCGCCTGCTACAACGAGGCGATCGACAAGGTCGACAATGAAGAGGAGATTCTCGTTTTCGTCCACGACGACGTGACGCTCGCGGATTTTTTCTGGGTCGATAAATTGCTGCTCGGCTTCAGCAAATTCGAGGTCGTCGGGCTCGCCGGCAACAAGAGGCGCGTGGCGCGCCAGCCGGCCTGGGCCTTTATCGACGACAAATTCACCTGGGACGACCGCGTCAATCTCAGCGGCATCGTCGGCCATGGCGACGGCTTTCCCTGCGCGCTCGATGTTTATGGCGACGTGATGCAGCCGCTCAAACTGATGGACGGCGTCTTGCTCGCGGCGAAAAAGAACACTTTTGCGCGCAGCGGCGTGCGTTTCGACGAGCGCTTCATGTTTCATTTCTACGACATGGATATCTGCCGGCAGTTCGAAAAGAAGAACGTCTCCATGGGCGCCGCGCCGCTCGGAATCATTCACGCCAGCGGCGGCGCCTTCGGCGGACCGGAATGGCGCGCCGGCTACGAGACTTATCTGGAGAAATGGCGCGATTGACCGAGCGCGGAGAACGCGTTTCGAGGGGATGAACCATGAAACAAACGCCGGCGCATGATTTCTTCAACGACGATCTTCTCGCCTTCATTCCGCGCGACTGCTGGCGCGTCGTCGAAGTCGGCTGCAGCACCGGCGCGCTCGCCCGCGCCTATCTGCGGATCAATCCCGCCTGCCGCTATATCGGCGTCGAAATCGACCCCGATTACGCCGACGCTGCGCGAAAAATTTGCGCCGAGGTGGTCGTGGGAGACGTCGAGCAAATGCCGGCCGAACGTTTCGAATCGCTTTTCGCCTGCGACTGCGTGATCTTCGGCGACATCCTCGAACATTTGCGCGATCCCTGGGACGTACTGCGGCGCATCCGCCCGCTTCTTCGCGACGGCGGACGGGTCGTCGCCTGCATTCCCAATGCGCAACATTGGAGCGTTCAGGCGCGGCTCGCCTGCGGCCTGTTCCGCTATGAAGACAGCGGCCTCCTCGACCGCACCCATTTGCGCTGGTTCACGCGCCTAACCGCGCTGGAACTGCTTCAAACCAGCGGCTTCCGCGTCGTCGAGGGAAGGCCACGGATTTTCCCGGAACCGGAGCGCGACCGCTTCCTGCCCGCCATAATGGCCATGGCCGAGGCCGCCGGCGTCGATCCGAACCAAGCCGTCGCCGACGCTCTGCCGCTGCAATACGTGATGGCGGCCATTCCCGAACGGCCGGCCTGACGCGATTTTCCGAATCGCCAAAAAAACAATCAGGCTATGTCGATCGCCGCTGGCTTTTCGCCGGCGACATAGGTCCGCCACATGGCGCGATAGGCCGCTTCGAGCGTCGCCATGAATTTGGGCCCGTCGGTGAAAGGCGCGGTTTCCATGGCGGGACGCAAGGCCCGGCGCAAGGCGCGCAGGCGCTCGGGATTTTTGGCCAGCGCCACCGCGCGCGCGAAAAAATCCTGCGGCGAAGAAGCGGTGAGTTCGGCGTAACCCATGGCCTGGAGAAATCCGAGAGTCTGACGCGAGGCGAGACGGTCGCCGGGAAGCGTCACCACCGGAACGCCCATCCAAAGCGCTTCGCAACTCGTCGTCGCGCCGCCGAAGGGGAAAGGATCGAGGGCGATGTCAATGTCGTTATATTCCGCCAGCATTTGCGCATAGCCCGACTGGCCGCGCATGTCGATTCGTTCGGGCGCGACGCCGGCTTTGGCGAAAGCGTCGCGCAATCTCTCGCGCACGCTCGCTTCGCTGAGGCTTTTCCATTTGAGGACGAGGCGCGAGTCGGGAAGCGCGCGCAATATTTCCGCCCACAGGCCGATCGCGCCCGGACTCAATTTGGCGACATTGTTGAAACTGCCGAATGTCACGCTTCCCCTGGTGAGGCAGGGCGGATCGGCGATGCTCACGTCAAAGGATGGCGGCCTGTAGCAGAATCGGCCATAGGGGAGGCGCACGAGCGTTTCCGTGTACCAGCGGTCCGCGTCGGGCGGCGCCGACACGGGGTCGAGGATAAGATAGTCTATGCTGGGCAGGCCGGTCGTGCCGAAATAGCCGATCCATTCCGCCTGAACCGGCGCGGGCCTCAGGCCGAAGAGAACGATGCGCGTCTTGTTGGTGTGGCCGGAAAGATCGACGAGGATGTCGATTCCGTCTTCGCGAATCATTTCCGCCGCCTCTGCGTCGGACTTGCCGACGATCGTCCGCCAATGGTCGGCGAGGCCGCGCAATTCCGCGGTCAGATCGTCCTCGCCGGCCCAATTGGAATAGCAGGTGATTTCGAAACGGCCTCGATCATGCGCGGCCAGCGCCCGGGCAAAGAAAAAGCCCACCGGATGATTGTTGAAATCGCCGGACACATAGCCGATCCGCAGACGTCGATCCGGCGAAAAATCACGACCGGCGAAGGGCCGCGGGTCCGGGCGGTCGAAGACCTCGCCGAAGAGGCGCGCCGTTTCGAGCATATCCTCGTTGGTATAGGTCTCGATGTAATGCATCGCCATTAGCTTGTTGCTATAGGCGCCGGCATAGTGCGGATCGACCTCGATCGTCCTGCCATAGGCGGCTATAGCCTTGTCGGGCAGGCCCTTGTTCTGCAGCGCGACGCCCAGATTGTTATGCGCCGCGGCGTGATTGGGATCCTCCTCCACCGCCTTGCCGAGGCAGTCGATGGCGCGGTCGAGGTTGTTGCCGTCGATCAAGGTCGTGCCGAGATTGTAATGGCCTTCGGCGCGGGCGCCTTCCTCCGACAGAGCTATGGCTTTTTCGAAAGCGGCGACAGCCTCCTCCGCCCGATCGAGCTGCAGAAGCGCCGTGCCGAGATTGTTATGCGCCTCCAGGCAGGAGGGATCGAGGGCGACGGACTGTCGGAATTTTTCGACCGCCTCGGACAATTTTCCCTGGGCGAAAAGCGCCGATCCATAGCTTGCCAAAGCCACCGGGAAATTCGGCCTGCAGGCGAGCGCGCAGCGGATCGCGACAATCGCTTCATCGGCCCTTTGCTGCATCAGAAGCGCGACGCCCTTATTGTTATAGGCTTCGGCGTAATTGGCACGGCTTTCGAGCGCGCGGTCGAAACAGGCGAGAGCCGCTTCGTATTCGCCTTTTGCGCGGAAAACATTGCCGAGAATGTTATGCGCCTCGGCGCAGCGGGGGTTGAGGTCCAAGGCCGCGCGGCAGGATTTTTCCGCCGCGTCGAATTCATCTTTTTCCAGCAGAATTTTGGCGAGATTGGCGCGCGCGTCGGCATAGTCCGGGCGTAGCGTCAGGGCTTTTTCGTAAGCCTCCGCCGCATCGTCGCGCTCCCCGGTTTGCTGCCGCGCATTGCCGAGCGCATTATAGGCTTCCGGATAGGAGGGGCGCAGCTCCAACGCTTTTGCGATGGCGGCCTGGGCCTCGCGGGGCCGGTCGAGCGCCAGCAGCACCAGGCCGAGATTGTTGTGAAAGGTCGGGTCCGGACGCTGCGCCAACGCCTGACGCAGGAATTGTTCGGCGACGCCGCTTTGCCCGACCTGGTGGGCCAGCACGCCCATGCCGTGCAGGGCGTCCGCGTGCAGGGGATCGACCGCGAGCAATGCGCGATAGAGCTCCTCGGCTTCGGTCAATCGGCCTGAGCGATGCGCCTGAACCGCGAGGGCGAAACTTTGCCGCATGATCTCCTGCGGCGAGAGGGGAACGGCCGATTGCTCTTCTTGCGCCCGCATGGAATTGGCCGTCATCGTCGCCTCTTTTTCGCGCCTGAATGACGGACTGAACCACGACAAGCTGGCGCGAGGCTTGGACGACGCACAGAAAAAGCCGCGCCCGGCGAAAGGCGCGGCCTTCTCGATCTGCTCCGCTCGGGGTTACTGGAACAGTTTGAGAATCATCTGGCTCGACCTGTTGGCGATGGCGAGCGACTGCACGCCAAGTTGCTGCTGGGTCTGCAGGGCCTGCAGGCGAGTCGAAACCTGGTTCATATCGGCGTCGATCAGCGAGGCGACGCCATTGGTCAGGCTGTTCTGCATGGCGGAGACGAAGCTCTGCTGCGTCGTGACCTGCTCCTGGGCGGAACCGACCGTCGTGGCGGCGGTTTCGAGCTGGCTGATCGAATTATTGACCGAGGCGAGCATGTTGGTCAGGGTCGAAACATTGGCGCCGGTCGCGCCGGTGACGTTGATCGCCTGGGCGCCGAGGACCGACGAGGAATAGCCTGCAGCGGTCTGGCCGAGGATGCCGCCGGAAGCCGAAGCGACCGAAGTCGCGGCGGAGCCGTTGGTGAACAGGCTGGCGGCGCTTGCCGTCACCGCGATATAGGAGACGCCGCTGCTGTTGGTGTAGGCGCCGACGAGATTGACCGAGCTTTGGAATTGGGCGGTCGAGCCGTTGACCGTGCCGTTCAGCCAGTTCTGGCCGTTGAAGTCGGCGCCGCTGGCGATCTGCAGCAATGAATTCTGCTGGGCGGTGATGTCGGCCTGAATCTGGGTGAGATTGGCGCCGGGGTTCTGCGCTTCGACAAGGTCGTTCTTGATATTGTTGACGACCGAAACCGTCTGGTTCAACGCGTCGGTGAAAGTCGACAGCATGGAAGAGCTCTGCTTGAGCGCGGCGCTGACGGCGTTGAGCGCCCCATTGTCCGAATTCATGGTCGTGGCGATCGACCAGTAGGACGAATTGTCCTTGGCGGTCTGAATGGCGAGGCCGGTGGAGAGTTGGCTCTGCGTCGTCGCCAGCGAGTTCTGCGTCATGGTCAGGCTCTGGAGGGCGGTCAGGGCGTTGGCGTTGGTGAGCAAATAGGACATGGTCGAATGTTCCTGAGGAATGAGGGACTGGCATTCGGAACATCCGGGCTTACCGGAACAACAGGAGCGGCCTCATGCCTTCGAGCTTCTTACGCAGCTCAACCCGTCGTGCTTGCCTTGCAACCTAGACGGGAAGTGTTGCGGAAAAGTTAAGTGTTTCAGGAATTTGCGCCAGGCGCGCGCGACCGAAAGAAAGCGCAAATGAAAGCTTAAGCCGAAGGTCTCGCGCGCTCTAATGCACCGAGCGCACCAGGCTGCCGATCAGCAGGTTCCAACCGTCGATCAGCACGAAGAACAGAAGTTTCATCGGCAGCGAAATCAGCGACGGCGGCAGCATCATCATGCCCATCGACATGGTGAGCGTCGCCACGATCATGTCGATGATGAGGAAGGGCAAGGCGATGAGAAAGCCCATCTCGAAACCCCGCCGCAATTCGGAGATCATGAAGGCCGGGATGAGCACGCGCAGATCGATCGTCTTGCGATCCTTGACGTCGAAGGCGCCGCGCGAAAGATTCTCGAAAAGGGTCAGGTCCTTGTCGCGCGTCTGCGCCAGCATGAATTGCCGGAACGGCTCGACGATTTTCGGGAAAGCCTGCTCCTCGGTGAGCTGATTGTCCATCATCGGCTTGATCCCGTCCTGCCACGATTTGTCGAAGGTCGGCGCCATGACGAAAAAGGTCATGAACAGCGCAAGACTGATCAACACGAGATTGGCCGGCGTGCTCTGCAGGCCGAGGCCGGAGCGCAGAAAGGACAGAGCGATGACGAAGCGGGTGAAGCTCGTCACCATCATCAACAGGCCAGGCGCCAGCGACAGGACGGTCAGCAGCGCGACAAGCTGCACGATGCGGCCGGCCGTCGCGCCGCTCACCGAATTGAGCGCGGCGGCAAGATTGTTGGTCGCGGCTGCGGTTTGCGCATGGGCGGCGCAGGCGCATAAAATAGCGGCGAACGGCGTCAGCGCGACGAGGGCGAAAAGTTTCGACTTCATTGTACGACCAGCGAACGGATGATGAAAGCCTTCACGCGTCCCTCCGAACGGGTGACCACGCGGTCGGTGAGATCCTGGCGCAAATGCTGCAGCCCGGCCGCGCCCTGAATCTCCGTCAGCGTCTGCGTGCGCATATAGGCGAGCAGATCGCCGGAAATCTTCGCGGCCAAAGCCTTGCCGTCCGGCAGGGTCTTGCCCCGGAACAGAAGCGTGCCCTCGATGCGCACCCAGACGTTGGAGGGCGCGGCGAGATTGGTGACGACCGGCGGCAGGTCCAAGGTTCCCATTTCGGCGATGGGCGCTTCATTCTGGCCTTCTTTCGCCTTGGCTCCGGCGCTGGCGCGCGGCGGCGCCGAAGGCTCAGCCTGCAGCCCGCGAAAAACTCCGACGCTGGCGGCGATGACTCCGGCGAGGACGAAGACAAGCGCATTCTGCCCCAGACTCATTTCACCCTTCGCCCTGTCCCTCACTTTTTCGGTCATCTCATCGCCTTCGCTCAGAACGGCTTGACCGCGTCGAAAATCTGCTGGCCCCAGGCGGGCTGCTGCACTTCCATGATGCGGCCCTTGCCGCCATAGGAAATCCGCGCCTCGGCGATCTTGTCGTAGGGAATCGTATTGTTCTTGCTGATGTCGCGCGGCCGCACGATGCCCTCGATGCGCAATTGCCGCATCTCGTAATTGACCCTTACCTCCTGTGATCCGCTGATGATCAGATTGCCATTGGGCAGGACGCGGGTGACCACGGCGGCGATCGACAATTGAATCTTCTCCGAGCGGTCGATGCTGCCCTGGCCGTTGGACGAGCTGGAGGCGTTGATGTCTCCGGCCCCGTTGACCTTGTGGGTGGACGAATCGAGTCCGAAGGTCCAGTCGAAACCGCCGGTCTCCTGGGCCGTCTGCGAACGGCCGCTGGTGTCGCCCAGACTCGCCATATCGTTGATGTAAATCTTGACGGTGAGGGTGTCGCCGACCTTGGACGCGCGCGGATCGGTGAAGAGATTGGCGGCGCCGTCCTGGAACAGCGAATTGCCGCTGGCGTGGCGCCGCGCGCCCATGTGGAAAACAACCGGATCGGCGTTCGCGACAAGGCCGCTTCCGACCGGCGACATTTGCGGCGCCCGGAACATGTCGGGGCGCGTGTCGGCGCAGCCGCCAACGAGACCGGCGACGAGCAGGGCCAGAGCCGGGCCGGCGCGCCGAAGAGCTGTCGCGCTCACGATTTCTTCCCATCCGATTTGGGCGAGACGCCGGTGAGGAGATCGCTCAAACGCGCGGCGCGCGCCGGATCCATTTCGCCCATCACCGCGCTGGCCGCCATGGGTCTGAGTTTCAGCAGCAGAGCGGCGGCGGTATCGTCGTCCATCGCCTGCAATTGGGCGGCGGCGGCGTCGGGCTTCATTTTGGCGTAGATGGCGGTCAGACTTTTGCTGGCCTTGGCGAGCAATTGCTCGCGCTTTTTAACCCAGCCCCGGACCTCCGCCTCCTTGGCGTCGAGTTCGGCGGTTTTGGCCAGTAATTCCTTCTGCAACGCCTTTATGCGCGCTTCCTGCCACGCCAGGCGCGTGCTGGCGGCCGAGGCCGCAATCGCCGCGCAGAAATTCGCCGCGCCCTTCACGCCTTCGATGGCCGGGGGCTTCGGCTTAGGCGCGACGCGCTTCCTGATCGGCACGGATCGAACGCCGGGCAGATGCAGCGGCGACAACGCCGCATCGCGTCTGGCGCCGTCTTTCCGCTCAGCCGCCCGGGCCGGCGACACAAAGGCGGAAGCAAGGCACAGGGCGCTGAGCGCGGCCAGCGCGATTCGGGGATAAGTGCGGTTCATGAGCGACTCGTCCTTCGCCGGCACTGTCGCCGACCAAACTTGCTCGACGCTGACCCGCGGGAAATTTTTCGGCCAAAAGCGCCACACTCACTGCACCACGATCTCGGCCTGCAGCGCGCCCGCCGCCTTGATCGCCTGGAGGATGGCGATAATGCCCGGCGGCTTCAATCCGATCCGGTTGAGGCCCTGGACCAGCGCCCTCAGGCTGCTGCCGCCGACGATCGCCACCGAACCACCCGATTGATGCGCGCGGATGTTGGTTTTCGGCGTCACCACGGTCCTGCCCTTGGAGAAGGGATTGGGCTGGGAGACCTGCGGCGTTTCCGTGACGCGCACGGTGAGCGATCCTTGCGTGACGGCGACGGGCGAAATCTGCACATCCTCGCCGATCACCACCGTGCCGGTGCGCGCGTCCACGACCACGCGCGCCGGCGCGTCAGGCTCGACAAGAAGCTCGCCGATTTCGGCGATGAAATGGGTTGGATTTTCGCCCGGCGGCTTGAACAGGCTCACCGAATTGGGGCTGTTTTCGCGCGCGCCGCGACGATGATAGGCGCGCCAGCAATAGGCGTTGATGGCGTCCGCAATGCGCACCGCCGTGGTGAAATCCGGGTTGCGCAATTCGAGCGTCATTGGGCCGTTGTCGGGCATGCGGCTGACGATTTCGCGCTCCACCGTGGCGCCGTTGGGGATATGGCCCGCCGTCGGCACGCCCTGGGTCAGCGTCTGCGCCTGGCCCTGCGCGGCAAAGCCGGTGACCGACACCGGGCCCTGCGCCAAAGCGTAAACCTTTCCGTTCACGCCGCTGAGCGTGGTCAGCAGCAGGGTGCCGCCCATCAGCGACGTCGCGTCGCCGAGCGAGGAGACCGTGACGTCGATGCGCGTGCCGCGGGCGGCGAAGGGCGGAAGTTCGGCTGTGACCATCACCGCCGCGACATTGCGCGTGCGCAGATTGGCGCCGCGCACATTGACGCCCATGCGGTCCATCATTGATTGCAGGGATTGCCCGGTGAAGGGCGCGTTCTGCAAAACATCGCCGGTGCCCTGCAGGCCGACGACAAGCCCGTAGCCGACGAGCTGGTTGTCGCGCACGCCCTTGACCGAGGTGATGTCCTTGATGCGCACCTCGGCGCGAGCCGCGGTCAGGCCGAGGGCCAGCGCGCAGAAGACGGAGAGCCAGAAGCGCATTTCAGCCGCCGCTCACGCGCACCGAGCCGTCCGGCTGCACCGAGCCGGTGACCACTATGCCGCTGTCCAGATTGCGCACCTGCACGATCTGGCCGGCACAACCGTTCTGCAGCGCCTGCGCCGTGGTCGCGATGCTTAAGCCCCCCTGCCGATAGACCAAGCGCACTTCGGCGCCGACCGAAACGAGACGCGGCTTTTCCACCGCGATCGACGCAATCGGCCGCCCCGGCAGCAAGGTTCGGCGCGCCACTTCGCCGATAAGCGCGGCGCGGCTCCTGACCGCGTCATAGGGCGTCTCGCTTAGCTGCGACACGGGCGCGTCGGTCAACATGGCGTCGGTGATTTTCTCGCCGGGATAGATGACTTCCGCCGGAACCGGCAGGCTGCGCGACGCGGCAACAGCCGGCGCAGCGAATGCCGCCGCGACCAAAGCGAGGCCGAGCCAGCGCCAAGGCCGCTCCGCGCTCATGCGGTCCTCAGATTGGCGATAGTGCCGGCCATCGAGCTTGCCGCTTCGACGACTTTGGAATTCATCTCATAGGCGCGTTGCGCGGCGATCATATTGGTGATTTCCGAGACCGGATCGACATTCGATTGTTCGAGATAACCCTGATGGATGTCGCCGAAGCCGGGATTGCCCGGCACGCCGGTCACCGGCGGACCCGAGGCGGCGGTCGGTTGAAACAAATTGCCGCCGAGCGCCATGAGCCCCGCCTCGTTGACGAAATTCGCCAGCGTCAGCTGGCCAAGTTGCTGCGGATTGGTCTGGCCGCCGATTGTGGCGGACACCATGCCGGTCTGGCTGATGTTGATCGCCGTAGTGTTTTTTGGCACGACGATTTGCGGATTGAGCTGATAGCCGTCGGCGGTGACGATCTGCCCATTGGCGTTGGTGCTGAAGGAGCCGGCGCGCGTGTAAAGAATCTCGCCGCCCGGCGAAGTCACCTGGAACCAGCCGCGCCCGCTGATCGCCAGGTCGAGCTGGTTGCCGGTATTGGTCAGCGAGCCCTGGATTTCGAGCGGACGAATCGCGGCGGTGCGCACGCCGAGGCCAATCTGCGCGCCTTCCGGCACCACCGAATTCTGGCCCCGACTGGAGACGCCCTGCAACCGCTCCGCCTGGTAGATGAGATCGGTGAATTCCGCGCGCGAGCGCTTGAAGGCGGTGGTGTTGATATTGGCGATATTGTTGGCGATGACGTCCAGATTTTGCGTCTGGGCGTTCATGCCCGTCGCCGCAATGGCGAGCGCTCTCATCGGCATTTTCTACTCCTTCGCGGGCTTTTTGTGAAATCTCGTTGATCGCGACCCGTCGCGATCAACGAATCCCTCGCATCAGCCATAGCCCGCCATATGGCGGGCGTCTAAAGACGCCCTCTTGGTCGCGTTCGCTCCTAACCGGTGCTCTCCGACGAGAACCGGTATTAGCAATCAAATCTGCATCTGGCTTATCTGCTGATAGGCGGAGACCGCTTTGTCCCTTATCGCCAGGACCGTCTGCAGTGTGCGCTCCGCAGCCATGACGCTGTCCACCACCTGCTGCAGGCTCGCCTTGCCTTCGAGCCCCGCCGTCGAGGTCGTCTCCGCTGTCTTCATCGTTTTCAACGCATCGCTCGCCGCCTGCGCCATGGCCTGGCTGAAATCCGGGCCATTGGTTGCGGCGGCGGGTTTGGGGAGCGCGGAGGCCAGGGTTTGAACGGCGTCGGCCGCAAGAGGCAGCAAGGCTCCAATCATGATCACGTCCTCATCAGGTCTATCGTCTGGGAGATCATCGCGCGCGTTTGTTTCACGACTTGAAGATCGGCTTCGTAGGATCGGTTGGCTTCGCGCATGTCGGCCATTTCGAACAGAAGATTGACATTGGGCATCTTGACATTGCCTTTGGCGTCGGCCGCCGGATTGCCCGGCATGTGCTCGATGCGGAAGGGCGAATGATCGAGGCCGATGGATTTCACCTTGACCAGATTCTCGCCGCTGGCGCGATCGTATTCGCTTTCGAAAGTGACGGTTCGGCGCACATAGGGGTCCGCGCCGGGATAGGCGCCGGTCGACTGGGCGTTCGCGATATTTTCGGCGACGACGCGCAGGCGCGTCGATTGCGCCTCCAGTCCGGCGCCGGCGACGCGCAAAGATGCGGACAGTGGATCTATAGCCATGTTCAACCCTTCACCGCGTCGAGAAGCATTTTCTGAAAGGCGCGCACTATGCTGACATTGAGCGCATGCGCGCGGCTGACGTCGCCCGCCTTCATCATCTCCTGTTCGAGATCGACCGAATTGCCCGAATAGACCGTTTCCCAACTGTCGCTCGGCTTGACGTTGATCTTCTCCCCGCTCGCCATCGGCGATTGCATCTGGCCCGGCTGGTCGGTCGCCATGGTCAATTGCAGATGCGACATAACGGCGGAAAACGGCTGCACGTCCTCGGCCTGATAGCCGGGCGTATTGGCGTTGGCGACATTGGAGGCGATGGTGGCCTCGCGCGCCGAAAGCCAGTTCGCCTCCTGCGTGGCGAGGGAAAACAGCGCCAGAGGTCGCAATTTCTTGTCCTCCAATGAAATCGACGCGCCAAGCGTAGAAGAGCAATCTTGCCTCAGGCTGGCGCCACTGGCTTGGCGCGAGAAAGAATCATGGTTTGAAAGGCTGCGAACAGACGGCGCATCGGAGCGGATTTGTAGGGAAAGGTTTGCGGGCAATCGAGGTCGTGCGCGATCATGGCCGAGCCGACCTCGAAGATCAGCAGGGAATCGTCGCCGCATTCGGCGCAGTCGATGAGAAAATAATCGAGGCCGAGCCGCTCGCGAATGGAGGCGAAGGCGCGGTCGTGGCGCCGGCAGAATTCGGCGAAATTTTCCATCCAATGCGCCTCTTCGACGCGATGGGCGGCATTGTCGCTCATGTCGGCGTTGAGGTAATGAATCATCCAACGCGGCGAAATCGCCAGATGGACAGGAAAGGGCTCGCCATCGACAAACGCTATGCGCATTTTGCGAAACAGCCGGTCGGACCCGCGATAATCCACGAAAGGCGCGGCGTAGAACGTCTCTGCCTCATGTTTTCGCAGATAGTCGGCCAACGCCGATTCGTTTTCGATTTTCTCCAAGCCGGAGCCGGCGTGCGAATCGAGCGGGCGCAGGATGAAGGGAAATTCAAACTCCCTTGCCCCGACGAAAATTTCCTGGCGCGAGAAACGCTTGTTGCGCGGATAGGTCACGCCCTCGGCGTCGTGCAGCAGACGCCAGGCGCCGTCACGCGTCAGGCGCGCGATCGTTTCGGGGCAATTGAAAAGCGGTCGCGGCCAGCGCCGGGCGGCGCGCGCGATCGCGGCGAGAACGGCCTGGTTCGCCTGCGATTCGGCGACGGCGACGAATGCGGCGTCATGCGTCGGCGCGGCGGCGAGAATGTCCATGTCGGCGTCGACATAAAAATAGTCCACCCGCATTTTCGTCCCCTCGAGCAGAAACTCGATCGGCGTATTGGCCATGAAATCGCCGGCGGCCAGCAGAACGAGGAGGACCGGCGCCGCCGCCTCGCCAGGCGTCGCCGAATAGATGCGACGTAATTGCAGCGCCTTCGCCTGGAGCACGGCGCGATTGGCGCCCGCGCCGAGCAATTGCTCGATAATCGAAAGATCGAGAGAGGCCGCGGCGTCGAGCGGATCGGCGGCGAGGCGCGCCAGCAATTTTCGCGCGATCGCGCCGAGATCCTCGCCACGCATGGCCGCGCGAGTCAAAGTGGCGAGGCCGATGAGCGGAAGCGTATTTTTCGCTTCTGCTTCGACGGCGCGTTGCGGCGTGGCGCTCATTTGATGACGACTCCCTGCGGCTGCGGGCGGTCGTCGCCGGCAGGCTCGACTTCTTATTTTGTCGAACGGGCTTGTCTCAAACTGACGTGGCGGTCACAGCGAAACATTGCGCGCCAGAGCGGCCGGAAATGGCGTCCCCAAAGCCGGCGGAACGCGCGTTAGGATCACGCGATTGTCCGGATGCGCCTTGAATTCGTTGGAATAGCCGATAGCGCTTTCGGCGGCGCCGAGAACGAGATAGCCGTCCGGCGCAAGGCGTTGCGCGACGCGGCGCAACACGTCGCGTTTTTGTTCGGGAGCAAAATAGATCAGCACATTGCGGCAGAATATCACGTCGAACTGGCCGAGATGCGAGAAGTCGCTCATCAGATTCTGCTGCCGGAAATCGACGCGCGCGCGAATGTTCTGATTGAGCGCCCACTGGTCCTTGCGCTTGGTGAAATAGCGGACCAGATGCGTCATAGGCACGCCGCGCTGCGCCTCGAAATGGGAGTAGACGCCCTCTTTGGCTTTCTTCAAGACGCTTTCGGCAATGTCGGTCGCGATGATTTCGACGGTCCAGCCAATCAATCTGCGCGCCTCCTCGTCGAGAATCATGGCGAGCGAATACGGCTCCTGGCCGGTCGAACAGGCCGCCGACCAGATGCGAATCCGCCGCGTTGTGGCGCGCGCCTTCAAAAGCTCCGGGAGGATGACGCCACGAAAGCCTTCAAATGGCTGACGATCACGAAAGAAGAAGGTTTCATTGACGGTCATCGCCTCCGTCACCCGCCTGCCGAGGGCGCGGTCCCTTTCGACGCGGGCGACGAGTTCGCCCAAGCCGCTGAGTCCAGCCTGCTGGATGACCGGCGTAAGCCTCGCCTCGACGAGATATTGCTTCTCCCGCTCCAGCGCCAGGCCGGACGATTTCAGGAGAAAGGACTGCAAGGCGGCAAAGGCCTGGGACATGACGGAAAACTCTTTCACCAACGCGACGCGGCGCGCGGGAATCGACCAGGACGCTCCCACGCGTAAAACGCTCAGATTTCGCGGTCCTTCAGCACAGGCCGACTTCCTCGAATTTCGATTTGACGATCTGCTTGTTGAAAGGCTTCATGATATATTCGTCGGCGCCGGCCTGCATGGCGCGCGTGATATGTTTCACGTCGCTTTCCGTGGTGCAGAACAGGACCTTCGGCGACGCGCCGTTGGGAAGCTGGCGCAGTTGGACGAGAAATTCCAAGCCGTCCATCACCGGCATGTTCCAGTCGAGCAGAATGGCGTCGGGCATGGCGTCGTTGACGCTGGTGAGGGCTTTTTGGCCGTCCTCCGCCTCGCCTGTCTTGAAATTCAGCTCTTCCAAAATTTTCTTGGCGATGCGCCGGATCATCGGCGAATCGTCCACCACGAGAACGTATTTCATCATTCAGCTCCTTGCACTTGATGCGCCTTGCGGCTGGCGGCTGTTCATCTGTCCTCGCTGAAATCGAAGACCGCGTCGATGTTGAGAAGCGGCAGGATGCGTCCGCCGATCCGGTGATAGCCCGCGGCGAATTTCGCTCTGCGCTTGCCGATATGCGGCGGCGGCGCGATCGCGTTCTCCACCGTCAGCGTCAGCACGTCGCCGACTTCGTCGACGAGCAGGGCGAAGGCTTCACCCCGATGCTCCACGCCAATGGCGAGCGCGCCGGGGCCGCCCGGTTCCGGAGTCAAGCCCAGCCGCCGACGCAGGCTGACGGCGGTGACGATCTTGCCGCGCAGATTGACCAGACCAACGATGTCGCGAGGGCCTCCCGGCGCCCGCGTCACCGACCCGATGCGGAAAATCGTCTGCACCTGCGTCACGGGCAAACCGAACGCGTCGCCCTCCACCGTGATCGAAAAATAGCCGTCGAGCGCGGCGCCCGGCGTGTGGACCGCCTCGGTGATCCTGTTCGAAGGCTCGTGCGTCATGCCGCGGCTCCGTCTGTGAAATCCGGCGCCCCGGCCTCTTGATCGCCCCGCTCAATGCAGGAGCGGATCAGATCGAGCATCTGGCCGCGCTGGAATTTGCCGACTGCCGCCTCCATTCCGGCGGCGCCGGCGGCGCGCGAAATCTCGCGCGTAGCGTAAGGGGCGAGGGCGATCATCGCCGCGCGCGCGCCGGCCCCGCGCAGACGCCCTGCGAGTTCGAAGCCGCTCATGTCGGGTAATTTCACATCGATCAGCAGCACGTCGAATCCCGCATCCCGCCCGAAGGCGGCGATCGCCTGCGCGCCTGTTCCGACCTTGACGATTTCATAGCCGGCGGCCTGCAGCGTCGCCGCGAGCATGTCGCGGAAAAAGGCCGCGTCGTCGACAAGCAACAGGCGATTCTTGCGGTCCGTGGGCGGCTCCTGTTCCGGCCGCAGGCCTTCAACGAAATAGGCGATGTCGAGCAGTTCGACGACCTTGCCGTTGATCTCGGCGGCGCCGATGATCCCCGGCGATTGCGCGCCGATTTCGACATCGAGCCGCTCCTCGATAATGTCGACGATGCTGTCCACGAGCAGGCCGAATGGCTCGCCGTCCGGCGAAATGACAAAGACTGTATTGTCGCCTTCCTTCACCATCACCTCCTGGCCGGCGGCGACGATCGGCATGAGCCGCCCCTGATGATGCGTCAGCATCATGCCATTGGCGATTTCGATGCGGTCGGACGAAACGGTTTCGATACGCGCGATGTTCGAAAGAGGCAGAACCTTGTCGACGCCGGCGCCGGCGCGGAAATGGACCAGCCGCGTCTTGTCGGAAGAAGGCGACCTGTCGGCGTCGCCGCTCGCCGTCGTGGTCTCGCGCCTCTGCTCGAGACCGAGCGCCGCGGAGATTCCGTTGGGATCGAGAATGAGGACCACCGAGCCGTCGCCCAAAATCGTATGGCCGGAGAAGGCGGAAAGATGGGCGAGCGATCCGCCCATCGGCTTGACCACGATCTCCTGCACGTCGGTCACAGCGTCGACGGTGATGCCGAAGGAATGCGCGCCGACGCGCATGATGACCGCCAATTGCTCCGGTTCTGCGACCGGTTCCGTCGGCGGATCGAGGTCAAGCAGTTCGGCGAGGCAGCCGATCGGCAGGACCGCCTCCCGCAACTGCAGGATTTTCGACCCCTGAACGAGTTCGATTTTTTGTTCGCCGCTGTTGAGGCCCACCGCCTCGACCACCGAATGCTGCGGCAGGGCGAAGCGCTGGCCGCTCGCCTCGACGATGAGCGCCGGCGCTATCGCGAGAGTCAGCGGAATTTTCAGCGCGAAGCGGGAGCCTTTTCCCGGCGCCGACGATAGGGCGACCGAGCCGCCGATCGCCTGAATGTTCTCGCGCACCACATCCATGCCGACGCCGCGCCCGGAGACATTTGTTACGGATTCGGCGGTGGAAAAGCCGGGCGCGAAAATGAAGCGATAAATGTCCTCGTCGCTCATCCCCTCAAGCTGCTGTGGGGTCGCAAGCCCGCGCGCCAGCGCCTTTTCCTTGATCTTATGAATATCGAGGCCGCGGCCGTCGTCGCTGATCTCAATCGTGATCTGGCCCGCCTCGTGCGAGGCCGCCACGCGGATTACGCCGGCCGCCGGCTTGCCCGCGCGAAGGCGCTCCTCCGGCGATTCGATTCCGTGGTCGGCGCAATTGCGCACAAGGTGGGTCAGAGGATCGCGAATGAGGTCGATCAGCTGGCGATCGAGTTCGGTGTCGGCGCCCTCGGTGACCAGATCGATCTTTTTGCGCAGATCGTTGGCGAGATCGCGAATCATGCGCGGCAGATTGGCGAAAACGCGCTCCACCGGCTGCATGCGCGCGCGCATCACCGCGTCCTGCAGATCCGTCGTCATGGCGGAGAGACGCTGCAGCGGCGTTTTGAGAGCGTCGTCCTCCTTGTGGCGGGTGAGTTCGATCAGCTGATTGCGGGTGAGCACCAGTTCCGACACGAGCTGCATGATGCGCTCGAGCGTGTTGAGATTGATGCGGATGGTCTCGACGCGCTTGCCCTGAGCCGGTTCGGACGGCTCGGCGCCCGGGACAGGCGTTTTGGGCGCAGGCGCGGAGGTTGCACTCGGGCGGGGGGCCGCAGGAGGATCCGCGGGGCGTTCTTCCTCGACCTTTTTCTGCGCAGCGGTCTCCTTCACGGCCGCGTTCGGCTCCGGCGCGGCCGGCTCGGCCTCTCCGGCGAGCGATTTCTGGCACGCCGCGACATGGGTTTCGAGCAGCTTGATGAGGTCGGAATCGTCGCCTTGGACCTCCTCGCCGTGTTCCTCCAGCTCCTCCAGCATCTCCTTGACGCGATCGACCGCCGCGAGAATGGCGGAGACGACTTCCGGCGTGGCTTGCGCGCCCTCGCGCAACGCGCCGATCAGGTTTTCGGCGGCATGAGTCAGCTGCTGCAATCGGTTGAGATTAAGAAAGCCGCAGGTTCCCTTGATCGTGTGCACCAGCCGAAAAATGCTGGCGATCAGGGCGGCGTCTTCGGGATTGCGCTCGAAAGCGACGATTTGCGCGCTCGCCGCCTCAATCTGCTCGTCCGATTCCGCCAGAAATTCCTTGAGCATTTCGTCCATGGCTCAGATTCCGTCCACAAGTTTGCTTGCGGCGCGGCAGGTCGCGCCTTTTCTTGGCGTGCAGCCTTCGTTGATCAGACGCGAAACGCAGGAGAGGCAGACGCGCATGGCCTCGGCGTTTTCTTCGCAAGATTGCGCCACGGAATCGGGAAAGTTCGGGCGGCGCGATTCCGCCGCCACTTTCCGCTGCGCGCGCGAGGCGATTTCGGCGAGGCAGGAGAGAACCGCTTCGAAATCTTCGCGCACGTCCGGATCGACCTTGTCATAGGCCAGCAAGGCGTCGCGCGCGCCCGGTATGCTTGATTGCGCGAAATATTCGCCATAGGAGCGCGGGCGCCAGGCCAGGGCCTCTTCGGTCATCTCCGGCATGCTGGGCAGGAATTCGAGCAACAACAGGATTTCATTGAAGACGTTGAGATAATCGTTGGCGAGGCCAGTGGCCGGACTGACCAGGCCTAACCTCTCCCCGCTCGCGGGGTCGGCGTCGGATTCGCCGAAAACGTTCTGTTTCGCCACGGCTTCGGGCATAACCATGATGCTCGCATAAGTTGTGTTTTTATTTTATTGCGCGTTATCGGATAAAAAAGCGTTACGATCCGCGCCTTGCGTGTGGCTTTCTGCTGTCCCGTGGCCGCTTTGACGCCATGACGGGCAAAAGCCTGGCGCAATGCTGGGTTGTAATTCTTGTTAAGAAAATACACGCACTATGCCTTTGCGTCGGTCGCCCCTCGGCTGTGGAAAAACGGCCCGTCCACTGCAGGAATCCCTTCGTCGATCCCGAAACCTGGTTCCAACACCGAGGAGCCGAATTTGAAAAAATCGACCCCAAGCGAATTTCGGCCCGCGGACGCCAGCGCCCCGGCGTGGCCGCGGCAAAAATGAACGACGGCGCCGCCCCATGCTGAAGAAACAGCCAGCCGATACGGCGATCCGGGTTCTTGTCGTCGACGATTCGAGTTTCATGCGCAATGCGATCGCGCGCCACATTGAGCGCGATCCGCGTTTCCGCGTGATCGCCACGGCGTCCAACGGCCGTGAGGCGGTCGCCAGAGCCGCCGAACTCAAACCGGACGCCATCACCATGGACGTCGAAATGCCGGAAATGAACGGCATCGAGGCCTTGCGAGCCATCCACGCCAAATCGAACGTTCCGATCATCATGGTCAGCGCCCAGACGGAAGCGGGCGCCAAGACCACGATCCAGGCGCTGCAGTTCGGCGCCATGGATTTCATTCCCAAGAGCAGCGGCTTCGAGCAGTTGCACGAAAAGCTGCAAGCCGTGGTTTGCGCAACGCGCGCGCGTCTAGCCCCGACCTCCGCGCCAGCGCCGCGTCCCGCGCCGCGCCGCGTCGCGCCAATGCGCCTCGCGTCGACCAGGCCGAAAATTGTCGTCATCGGCAGCAGCACCGGCGGGCCGCGCGCCTTGTCCCAGGTGCTCGCGCGCCTGCCGGCGCGCTTTCCGGCGCCGATCGCCATCGCCCAGCACATGCCGCCGCAGTTCACCGCCGCCATGGCCAAATGGCTCTCCGACGTCTGCGCGATCAAGATCGTCGAAGCCGCCGACGATCTGCTCATGACGCCGGGCGTCGCCTATATCGGGCCTGGCGGGATGCAGTTTCGCGTCGCCAACGGACGCGCCAAAGTCGCGCCGGCGCAGAACGAAAGCCTGTACAAACCAAGCGTCGACGTGCTGGCCGACAGCGCCCGCGCCTCCTATGGCGGCAACGTGCTGGCGATCATGCTCACCGGCATGGGAAATGACGGCGCCAGGGGCTTCGCCAAACTCAAGGACGCGGGCGCCTATGTCATGGCCCAGGACCAGGCGAGCTCCTCGGTCTGGGGCATGCCGCGCGCGGTGGCGGAAAGCGGCTGCGCCGACGAAATTCTGCCTTTGGGCGACATCGGCCAGCGCATCAACGCCCTGCTCGGACTAGCGCCGTAACCGCCCGTCGGGGCGATTCGCGCGCAGTGGAGCCGGCCCGGGGGATGTTCGACGGCGCCGCCTGAGCCAGCGAGCGCAGGCTGGCCACGACGATCCAATAACCATCCATGCGGCGGATGCCGATGATCTTTCCAAGTCCCGGCATTTGGTCGCCGACCCTGACGCGGCGATAGCCTTCGCGCGTTTCCAACAAGGCGTTGTCGGCGTTCAGTTCGACAATCCGCACCTGACGTCTCCTGTCGGGCGTCTCCGAATGACGCAGGCGCACGGCGCCGACCGGAGTCATGTCGATCGATACGGCATGCCCGCGCCAACGCCAGCGTCGCGTCTCCGCCGCCGTCTTCACCGCATCCTCGACCGCGCCAAGGCGATTGGGCTGGGCGAAAATAGCGAAATCCTTGATCGCAAAGACGCGCGGGTCGCCCTGCTGGTGGGTGAACATGAAGGCGGCGAAACAGACCGAACCGACGGCGCACGCCACGCCGGCGCTCTTGAGAGCCAGATCGCTCATCGTTCACCTCCTTCGCGAGCGGGCTTTCGCCCTTTTCAAATTGTCGCCTTTTCGCTTTGCAAGGCGTCCGCCAGTTCGCGGAAAGCATCGGCCGAAGCAGGATCGCCGAGACCCTGGTTCATGGCCTCATAGATTTTCGGCGCAAAATTCACCGCCTGGTCCAACACCGGGTCCGAACCGGCGTGATAGCCGCCCATGAGGCGCAAATCGCGCGAGGATTCGAACCGCGCGATCATGGCGCGCAATTTCATCACCAGAGCGCGCTGCTCCTTGCTCCAGACATGATGCGCCAGGCGCGACACCGAGGTCAGCACATTGACGGCGGGATAGCGCCCCTGGTCGGCGATGGCGCGGTCGAGCACGATATGGCCGTCGAGGGCGCCGCGAACATTGTCGGCGACCGGATCATTGTGGTCGTCGCCATCGACCAGAACGGAAAATATCGCGGTAATCGAACCGCCGCCGATTTCGCCCGGCCCGGCGCGCTCGAGGAGTTTCGGCAATTCGCTGAATACGCTTGGCGCATAGCCGCGCGCCACCGCCGGCTCGCCGGCCGCAAGCGCGACATCGCGCGCCGCATGGGCGAAACGCGTGATCGAATCGACGATCAGGAGGACCGACTCGCCCTGGTCGCGCAAATATTCGGCGATGCTCATCGCGGTCTTCGGCGCGAGCCGCCGCATCATCGCGCTCTCGTCCGCCGTCGAAACCACGGTGATCGCCAGCTTGCGATTTTCGCCGAGCGCTTCGTCGAGAAATTCCCGCACTTCGCGGCCGCGCTCTCCGACCAGCGCGATCACCACGCTGTCGAATCCGGAGCAACGCGCAAGCATGGCGAGCATGGTCGATTTGCCGACGCCGGAGCCGGCGAAAATCCCGATGCGCTGACCGGCGCAAAGCGGGGTGAAAAAGTCGATGACGCGGATTCCGCTTCGCATCGGCCGCCGGACGCGATCGCGCTTCATCGCAGCGGGCGGCTCGGCGTCGATCGGCACAGAACGCGGGCCGTCCAACAAAGGCCCGAGTCCATCGACCGGCGCGCCGAGCGCATTGACGACCCGCCCCTTCCACGAGCGATGCGGCTTCAGCCGCAAGGGCCTGGCGCGGAAGGCCAGATTGCCGACCCCCGCCTCGATTTTCGAATCAAGCGATTTCACCGTCACGTCGGCGAGGTCGATTCGCACCACTTCGCCCGGTGAATCGCGTCCCTCGCCGGCGATGCTGACCACGTCGCCCAGTTTGAGATAGCGCGACAGGCCGGAAACGCGATAGGCCGAGGGCCCGACCTCGGTGACCACGCCGCCGACGCGCACGGGATCGAGCCGCAATTCGGCCTCCTGCACCTCGCGCAGCAATTGCTCCAGAGCCCGCATATGTCTGAACCTTACTCGTCAGGAAGTCGCGCCGAGCGTCTTGATCGCCTCCTCCAGCGACTTCCCGGTCGTCTGAATCGCATTGCTGGCGCTCTCGAACGCGCGGGTGACCGCAATCATCCGCGTCATTTCCAGCACCGGATTAACGTTCGAGCCCTCGCTCACGCCCTGGACCACGCCATTGTCGGTGAAATCGAGCACCGGCGTCGCCGGCCGGTCGGAAAGCACGGCGGAATTGTCGTAGCGGCTGAGCTTGGCGGAAGGATCGAGCTTATAGAGGCCGATGGCGCCGATCTGCCTTCCGTTCTGACTGATCATCCCGTCCTGGGCGATGGACGGCGGCCCGGCGGAGGGATCGAGCAGAATGGCGGCGCCGCCGGCGTCGAGAATGGGGTAATTGTTGACCGAGAGCAGCGCGCCGCCGCTGTCCATATGCAGCCTTCCGTCGCGGGTATAGGCGATCCCGGCCGGGGTGCGCAACGCGAACCAGCCGTCGCCCCGCACGGCAATGTCGAGGGGATTGCCGGTAGAGGTCATCGCCCCGGTCGCGCGCGAAATATAATCCTTGCCGCTGGCCGCGAATGCGGTCTGCGTCCCGCCGGTGTCGGCGTAGATGGTGGAAAAGCTGACCTCCTCGGCGCGATAGCCCCCGGTGTTCATATTGGCGAGATTTTGGGCGATCGTATCGAGACGCCTTTCCAAGGCGACCTGACCCGACAAGGCGACATAAAGACTCGATTGCATCGAAGCTTCCCGTTGGCGGCGCGAGCGGCGACAAACGCGTGATCGCCAATATCTAACCGGGCGGCGCTTGCCCCAGGCTGGCGCGAACAGTGAGCAGTGAACAGAGAGCGCTCGGCGGCGGCCGCTTCTTTCCGTTCACCGTTCGGCGATTCAGCCTCACGCAAGCCCGAAAGGCAAAAAAGGAGAACGCGGTCTAAGCCAAGCGGAGCGCAAGAGTGAATTTCGTCATCGGACTGCTGATCTCGATGGGCTGCGTGCTTGGCGGCTACGCCGCGCTCGGCGGGCATTTGCACACTCTGTTCCAGCCTTTCGAATTCCTCATTCTCGGCGGCGCCGCCCTCGGCATTTTCGTCGTCGCCAACCCGCTGCCGACCATCAAGGACACCGGCAAAGGCATTGTCGAGGCGATCCTCGGAAGAGAGCCGAAACAGAAGGATTTTCTCGACCTTCTCGCCTTGATGCACAGCCTGATGCGCGAGATGCGCGCCAAATCGCGCGGCGAGGTCGAAGTCCATGTCGACAATCCGACCGAGTCGGACATCTTCGCCCGCCACCCCAAAATTCTCCGCGACAAACTGCTGCTCGGCTTCATCTGCGACTATTGCCGGCTCATCATCATCGGCAGCGCCCGCTCCTACGAAATCGAAGCCTTGATGGACGAGGAAATCCAGACGCTGACCTACGACAAGCTCAAGCCCTATCACGCCCTCACGGCGATCGGCGACGGCCTGCCCGCGCTCGGCATCGTCGCGGCGGTGCTCGGCGTCATTCACGCCATGGGCGCGCTCGATCAGGGTCCGGAAGTGCTGGGCGGCCTGATCGGCGCGGCGCTGGTCGGCACATTTTCCGGCATTTTCGCCTCCTACGGCATCGTCTCCCCCGTCGCCAACAAACTGAAGGTCACCCGCCAAAAAGCCTTGCGCGAATTCTCGCTCGTGAAGCAGACCCTGCTCGCTTATATGAACGGCGCCATGCCCCAGATCGCGGTCGAATTCGGACGCAAGACCATACCCGCCAAGGAGCGTCCGAGCATAGACGAAGTGGAAAACGAGACGACCTCCGCCGGCGTCGACAAGCAGGCGGCGTAATCCATGGACGCCAAGACCGAAACGCCCAACGCCAACCACGCCGCCGACAGGCTGCTCGACAATCCCGGCCTGACGGTCGAGCGCCTGCCGATGCTGACCGTCATTTTCGACCGGCTGGCGGCCTCCTGCGCCGAAACCATGCGGCCCTATGCGCCGGTGCAATTGTCCCTTTTCGTCAACAGCATCACCACCGACCACGTCTGGGACGCGCTCGACGCCTATGACGGCAGCATCGCCGCCATCCTCTATTCCCCGGAGCTCGACGCGCGCATTCTCGTTGGCCTCGACCGGCGCTGCATTTTTTCCCTTATGGAGGTTCTGCTCGGCGGCGACGCCCAGGCGGCGTCCTTCGACGACGACCGCAATTTCTCGACGCTCGAAACGCGCGTCGCCCAGACGGTGTTCGAAATCGCCGCCGAGGCGCTGCATTCCGCCTTCAGCCCGGTGATCGCCTCAAGCTTTCGCCTGGAGCGGGTGGAAACGCGCATGGATTTCACCATCATGGGCCGGCGCAACGTTTTGGCGGTGATCGCCAAGATTCTCATTCAGGCGATGGACATCGGCGGGCAGATGTTTGTCGTCATTCCGCAACCCGCCTTGACTCCGATCCGCCAGCAACTGGCGCGCGACCTTTCCAGCGACGGCTCGGCCAGCGATCCGCGCTGGCAGAAGCTGATGCAGCAGGGCGTGCAAAAGGCGGAAGTAAAGGCCACAGCCGTTATCGACGAACAGACCGCGACGCTCGGCGAGATTTCCGCCTGGCGCGTCGGCGACATCCTGCCGCTCAAGGCCTCCGCCGTCACCAAAGTGCGGCTCGATTGCAAGGGCCAGCCTTTGTTCTGGTGCGAACTCGGCCAGGCGAAGGGCCACTTCACATTGAAAATCGCCGAACGCGTCAATGTCGAGGAAATGCCGCTGGCGCAATTCCTCGCGCTCGCCGGCGCATCCCACGCCCCCTGACCAGTCCGAGGAAGAAATGAACGACGCAGACGAGATCCCGAAGACGCCGCCCGACGCGCCCGATTTCGCCGCCGCCCCGATCGAGGCGGAAGCGGACGGGCGCGACGCCATATTGCGCATACCCGTGACCGTGCAGGTCGTGCTCGGCTCGGCGAAAATGCCGGTCGCCCATCTGATGAAGCTCGGGCGCGGCGCCATCGTCGCCCTCGATCAGCGCGTCGGCGAGCCGGTCAATATCGTCGTCAACGGCCGCGTCGTCGCACGCGGCGAAGTGGTGGTCGTCGACGAGGATAATTCGCGCTTCGGCGTCTCGCTCACCGAGATCGTAGGGTCGTCCGATGCAGACGCTTTCGCTTGACGACGCCGCCAAGGCCGCGGCGCCGAATCCGTCCCGCTCCTATGGCGTGGCGCGGCCCTTGTTCGGCGCCGAGAAGGTCGCCGCCCTCCTGCTCTCCCTCGACAAGCCCATCGCCGGGCGACTGCTGAAGCGTCTCGATTCGCTCGAATTGCGCCAGGTGACGCGCGCCGCCTCCGATCTCGGTCCGGTCAATCCAGCGACGGTCGAGCATCTGATCGGCGAATTTGTCGAGCAGTTTTCCGCCGGCGCCGATGTGCTCGGCTCCGCCGGAGAGGCGGAGAGCCTTCTCGCCGGCGCCCTCGCGCCGGAGGAAGCGGCGGAAATCCTCTCCGACGTGCTCGGCAACTCCAACAAGGCGATGTGGGATCGCCTATCCGCCACGCCGGAGAGCACGCTCTCCTCCTATCTGGCGAAAGAGCATCCCCAGACTTTCGCCTTCGTCCTGTCCAAGCTGACTTCCGGCGCCGCCGCCAAGATCCTGGCGCTGACCCCGCGCGACCTGCGCAACAATCTGATGCGGCGCATGCTGTCGCCGCGCCTGGTGATGGACCCGATGATGCGGCTCCTGGAGCGCACCTTGCACGAGGATCTGCTGCTCAACGTCGCGCGCAACACCGGCGCCGACGCCCATTCCAAGCTCGCCGACATCATCAACAAATTGGAGCGCGACCAGATCGAGGACGTGCTCTCCACCATAGCCGAGGACCGACCCAAGGACGCCGAAATTTTGCGCGGTCTTTTGTTCACGTTCGAGGATATCGCCAAATTGTCGGTCAAGACGCGCACGATCGTGTTCGATCGCATTCCGGCCGATCGCGTCGTGCTGGCGCTCAAGGGCGCCGATTCCGCCTTCCGCGAACTCATTCTCTCCTCGATGGGCGCGCGCGCCCGCCGCATGGTGGAAAACGAACTCGCGACCGGCGGGCCGGCGCAGCAGCGCGACGTGCTCAAGGCGCGCCGCGCCATCGCCGACACCGTGCTCGAAATGGCCGAACGCAACGAAATCGAAATCAATTCCAGCGGCCAGGGCGACGCCATGCTGGAATGACGTTTTGACCAAAGCGAATCGAAGGCAAACGACGAGCGCGCATGAGCGACAAGCCCGACAAGGAAAGCCAGACCGAAGAGGCGACCGAAAAGCGTCTGCAGGATTCGATCGAAAAGGGCGACACGCCTTTTTCCCGCGAAGCCGCGCTGGCGGCCAGCCTGATCGCCGCCCTGCTCTATTGCTCTTTTTTTCTTCGCTCCGGCGCGACGCGGCTGGCGGTCCTCCTGCAGCAGCTGCTCGACAAATGCGATCAGATTCCATTGAGCGGCGGCCGCAACGCCGACGCGCTGTTCGTCCTGCTCGCCGAAGCGGCAGGCGTCTTTTTGCTGCCTACGTTAGTGCTCTTCGCCGTCGCCGCCCTGGCCGCTTCCTTCGGCCAGAATCCGCCGCGCATCGCCAGCGAACGGATCACGCCGAAATGGGATCGCGTTTCGCCGCTCGCCGGCTGGTCGCGCCTGGTCAGCCCGCGCGGCGCGACCGAATTCGTGAAAAGCCTCGCCAAACTGCTCGCCGTCGGCTTTATTGTCGCTATCGTCCTGAAGAACCAACTCATCGATTCCATCGCCGGCGTCTATTCCGACCCCAGCGGACTGCCAGCTCACCTTCTCGCCATTGGCCTGCGCCTGCTCGCCGGCGTCACCGCCGCCGTCTGCGTCCTCGCGGCGGCGGACATCGTCTGGTCGCGCCTGCACTGGAAGCGCGATTTGCGCATGAGCCGCCAGGACGTCAAGGACGAGCAGAAGCAATTGCTGGGAGATCCCATGGTCAAGGCGCGATTGCGCTCTGTGGCGCTGGAGCGGTCGCGCAAGCGCATGATGAGCGCCGTGCCGACCGCGACGCTGGTCGTCGCCAATCCCACCCATTACGCCATCGCCTTGCGCTACGTTCGCGCGGAGGGCGGCGCGCCGAAAGTCGTCGCCAAGGGTCAGGATCTGATCGCCTTGAAAATCCGCGAAATCGCAGAGGAGCACGATATACCCGTCGTCGAGGACAAGGCTCTGGCAAGGTCCATGTATGATCGTGTCGAAGTCGACATGATGATTCCGCCGGAATTCTATCGCGTCATCGCCGAGTTGATCCATTTCCTCAGCGGCCGCGGCGCCGGCCAGCGCAGACAGTGAAGGCCACCCTCATGAACTTTGCCGAATTTCCGGCCGAACTGACACTCGCCTGCGAGCAGATTCTCGCCGAAAACGTCGCCGATGTCGCGACGGAAATGCGTCTCGTCAACGTCATCGACCTCATCGACTATGTGCGCGGCGAACGCAGCGCCAATCTTGAGGATCTGGTCAATTCATCCGCCGAACTCTATTTCAAGCCGGGCGCTCTGCGCTACGCCTGGCTGTCGGACATCGAGGTTCTCTGGGAGGCTTTGCCGACGATTTCCTTGAACATGGAGTTCTGCTGGCGCGGCGTCACCACCTTCTTCCGCCTGCGCCTCGATTCGGCGCGCGCCGCCGTGGGCATTCAGCACGTGGCCTTCGATGAACCTTGCGACGACCGCCGGCGCCTCACCCTGTTCGCCGAAGCCGTGACGGATGCGCGCCTGACGCCGCCGCGCCGCGCCGCCTTCGGCCAGTTTCTCAAGAACGTCGATCTCTAGCGCGGACTTCTCACACCGGGCGTCAGGAAATTTTCGCCCCCATTCGCAGGCCGCCCCAATGCTTGCCGCGCACGAAGATCGGCGCCGAAATGTCCTTGATCAGCTCCATGCGGCCGCCGCCAAGATCGCGCGGATAGGTTTGGCTCAGGATTTTTTGCGTGTTGCGCGCCGCCATCAGGCCGGTGAGATCGTCGAAAATGCGACGATTACGCGAATTGGCGTTGTTCCAAACGGGGTCGGGGCCCTGCGGCGCCGAATATTTCTTGTTGTGGACGGGCAGGTAGCCGTTGATGTCCACTGCGGCGGAAAAGACCACGGCGGGATCGAGGTTAAGAATCGGCTCCTGGATCGGCGGCAGGTTTTCGTCGAGAAAATCCAGGGCGCGATTGCGATATTGCTGCGGATTGCTGTCCGGGATGGCGACGTAATTGACGTCGAAAAGATCCGCTTCCGTGATTTTTCCCGCCTGCAGCGCGCCCTCGAACAGCGAGGAAATCGCTTGCGCCTTGTCGATCACAATGGCGCGCAAAGCCTCCTCCTTGGCGAACAGCCGCTGCATCAGCTTTTTCAACTCGGCCGCGGTAGGGGCCGGGACTTCGGTGAATTGCAGCCGCTGGCCGAAATCCGAAGTTCCTGAAGCGCGTGCGCGCGCCCGGCCGATGTCCTTGAGAACCGCATCGACCTGCGCGCCCGAAGGAAATTTTTCCGCCAGGCCGTTCACGATGACGCCGCCCTCGGAAATCTCGACAATTTCCGCGGCGATCGACCGGCCGCTCAACGTGATCTCCACAGCAATCCTGCACGGCGACCTGGGAAAGCGCCGACGATCCGCATCGGCGAAATTCCTCAGTGTGACGGTCATGCGCTGCGACAATCGTTCGAACAAAGTGCTGACCTGCTGCGCCTGGGTCTTGACCTTTTTCGTCGCGTCATCCGCCTCGGCGCTGGCGCCGGTGAACATATCGACGCTGCAATCAAGGCTCGCGGCGCCGTTCGCGGCGGAATTGGCGCTTTCTCCGATCGTCTGGACGGCGTCGATCTGCTGGCCGGAGCTAAGGGCCACCGCGCCGGCGATATCACTGATGCGGCCGATGATTTCGCGCATGTCCTTGACCGTTCCGAGCGCGGCTTTGGCCGCCGTCTCGATTTCGGAAATCTGGCCGGAAATCTCGTGTGTGGCGTTATTGGTGCGCTGGGACAGCGACTTGACCTCATTGGCGACGACGGCGAATCCGCGCCCGTTCTCGCCGGCGCGCGCCGCCTCGATCGAGGCGTTGAGCGCCAGCAGGCTGGTCTGATTGGAAATGCCCGCGATCAGCCCGACGATTTCCGTCACCCGCGCCGCCGCCGCGGCCAGCCGCGAAAAGCGTTGTTCCGCCTCGTCGGCCTTTTCCACCGCGACGCCGACCAGGGAGTTGGCCTCGTTGGCCTGCCGTCCGACCTCCTGGCTCGACGCGTGCAGTTCCTCGACCGAGGCCGCCACGGCGGCGATCGAATCCGACGCGGTGACCGTCCCATCCTTGACCAGCGCGACGCCATTGCGCAGAACCGTCAGGACCTTGTCGAGACCGCCAACGATGGCGCGCAGCGAATCCGATTGCGTTTGGGCCATGGCGTTCGAGACATCCATTTCCGTCTCGACGTTTTTCACCAGTTCGCAGGATTCGCGCTCGCGCGCCGTCATCTCCATGCCGGCGAAGAAGGAGGTCAGGGCTGCGCCCATATCGCCGAAGAGCGAGTCGGCGAGAGCGGCGACGAGCGCGGATTCGCGCGGCGTTTTCGTCAGAACGACGGCGGCGGTCGCCTTGAACAGGACTGCGTAAGCGTCGATATAGGCGGCGGGATCGAGCTCCACGCGCGCATGCGCGTCGCCGATGCGCGCCGCATTCTTCCGCGTCTCTTCGTTGGGCGCGCGCGACAAAGCGAAACGCCAGTGGCGCTTGAGCGCTCTTTTCAGCGCCTCACCGTCAGCCACTCTGGACAGGACCGCATTTTTTTCCGGATCGGCCCGCAGGACCGCGTAGAAATTTTCGACAATATCGTCAAGCCGCGGGTCAAGCAGAGCCTTCAGCGCCGCGAATGGATCTTCCGGCTCGGCGGATGCGGCGTGAATCGATTTAAGACGATAGAATCCCATGCTCAAGCGCCCTCGCTTCGCCCCGTGCCGGGCGCGTCGTCATCCCGCGCTCGAGCCGATCGGCAGTCTTTCGTCCTGGAGCCTAGGGGGACGAGCTTGCGCGGGCCTTTCGCGCGAGTTTTGAATTCACTGCGGGTTCTGACCCTTTGGCATGTAAGAGAAGTTTTTGATCAGCACGTCCTTGACCATGCCCGGCCCGAGTTTGGCGTTCATCAGGTTTTTCAGTCGCCTGGTCAGGCCGGTCACGTCATATTTTTCGAGATGGCGGAAATCGAGATTCGGATCGCCATAGAGGGCGCGAAATGCGTAGTCCGTGAGGAAGGCGTCGGGACTGACATTGAGCTTCGCCGCCGCCTTGGCGTTTATGCCGTAAATGAATTGCGCCATGACATAGCCGAGCAAGGCGCCGTCGGCGATGACCGGCACATTGATCACCTGGGTCTTACGATATTCGTAGGCGGGCGCGGAAGATCCCGCGCTCGGCGCTGCAAGCCGCGACGCCTCCCAACGCGCGGCGGCGCCGCTCGCCAGCGCGGTGATTGCGCTCGCCCATATTGCGATGGCAAGCATTTTGAACATCGGCTCCTCCTGCGGGCGCGGCCGGGCGGCCCATGCGATTTCAGGCGCCGCCTCCGCAGGCGCGGCGCTCATAGGTTCCGTCCGATTCCGCCTCCTGAATGGCGCGTGAGAGAAGCCCGGAGATTTCGTCCATCGCCTTCAGGTGATAGACGAGCATCTGGCGATTGGCCTCGAGCTTGCGCGACAAGCGCCCGATGCATTGGCGATCGACGCGTTCGAGATCGAGAGAAGAGAAATTGCGCAAGATCCGGCTGATCTCCAGCAGGCCTTGCTGCTTGCGGCAGTTGAACTCGGTCAATTCCACCGCGCGGTTTTCGCGTAGCAGCTCCGTTTCCTGATCGACGACGGTCTCCATACGCGCAATCGCCTCGTAAAAGGCCAAATGCGCATTGGTCTCCAGTCGCGCCGCCGCGCCACATTTCTCGACCATGGAGCCTCTCAGGTCTTGATACGCGTCGGTGTCGCCGGGGCCGGCGCGACCGCGCCTTTCCTGGGCGGCGAGCGCAGCAGATCGCGATGGGTTGCAAACAGCCGGTCCGTCAGCTTCAGCGCGCCCGATTTCGCGATTTCATCGGCGATTTTCTGTGACAGCATCGACTTCCACACATCGCCGGCGACGCCCGAACCGAAAAAGTCGGCCGCGTCCTTCGGCAACATTTCGTCGACGAAGGTCTTGAGCAGAACGCTTTCGAATCCGATCGCCGCCTTTTGCGCGCGGCTTTCCTTCGCGACATGTGTCGAGACAACCGGATTCTGATAGGAATAGGTCGGCGCAGGCGCCGCCGTTCTGGCCGCGCCGTTGAAAGCTTCCGCGAACCCCGCGCCGGCGTCGGCGCCAAGCGAGGCGGCGGCGAGCGCCCGGGTCGTCGCCGCCGCCTTTTGCGGATCGGCGGCGCGCGCAACGTCGAGAATAAGGTCGGATGCCGGAGAAATCGCCATAGGCGTGGTCGCTTTCTGCTTTCCCACAGACTAGGCGGCTAAACTTACCGCAGGCTTGTCGGCGGACGCGCCGCCAGGCTTTCGCCGATTTCCTGCAGAATGCGCCGCTCGGCGTCGCGTTCCAGCGCGCGTGTGGTCTCCTTGAGAATTTTCTCCAACGCCTTCTTTTGCGCGCCTCGCTGCAGCAAAGCCTGCTTCTGCGCCTGCTCCGCCGTCGCGAGTTCGCGCTCGCTTTCGTCCGCGCGGCTGATCTGGCGGCAGGCGAGGCCGAGAATGAAGCGGTCATTCTTGTCGTCGCCGAGCAGGTCGAACATGGCGCGTCTTCTCTCCGCCATGACCTCCTTGCGCTTTTGGATCTCGGCCAGCCGCGCCTGCTCCAATTCGTGCAATTGCGTCTTGACCGCCAGCAGCCGCTGCAGCGATTTCTGTCGATTGCGCATTAATTCCCCTTCACCGCCCAATTGGCGAATGCGGACATGAAGACGGAGACCATCGGCCCGGCCGCCAGATAAAGCAGCAGCAGGCCGCCGGCGATGACGAAGGGCCCCGAAATGAAATAGACCGGAATTTGCGGCGTCAGCCGGTTGATCAGCCCGATCGCCAGATTGACGATGACGGCGAAAACAATGAAAGGGCTGGCGATGCGCAGGCCGATGACGAAAGTGCGCGACAGGCCGTTGGCGACCGCGATCAACGCCCCCTGCGGGCGCAGGGCGAAGCCGACAGGCATGACGCGATAGGAAGCGACAATTCCGCGGATCAATTCCCAGTGCAAGCCGGAAACGAAGATCAGGCAGGTCGCGGTGAGAGTGACGAGCTGGGCCATGGGCGGCAGCCCTTCGGTTTCGTCGAGAGGCGCGCCGAGCGCATTGCTGAGCCCGACATTCATCGACGCCGCCATCATCATGGTCTCGAGCGCCAGGAAATAGAGTCGACCGAGAAGGCCGATCATGCCGCCGATGAAAAGCTCGCCGAAAATATCGCCGGCGAGCGTCCCTAAATCCGGGATGACGAAGGGCTTTCCCGCAGTGAGCGTCGGCGTCAACGCCAGCGTCAGCGTCAGCGCTATGAACAGGCGGGCGCGGACCGGCAGGCGCGGCGAGGAAAATCCCGGCAGCAGCATCAGGCAGGCGCCGATGCGGCAGAACAGGATGAGGACCGAGGCGACCATCGCCGAGGACCAGGCCGTCACGAAATCGTTCCCAGGGAGTTGATTTCCACGCCCCGCGCCAGTTCGAGATGCGACAGAACCGGCAAGGTCGCGAACAGCCGCTCGACGATCATGCGCACATAGGGCCGCGATTCCGGCGCGGCGACGATGACGAAATGTTCGCCTTCGTCCATATGACGGCGGATGATCGCCGAGGCCTCCTCGCCGAATTCCTCGACGAGGCGCGGATCGATGTCGAATTCCACCACGTCGCCCTTGGCGTCGCGCTTGAGGCTCTGGTGGAACACCATGTCCCAGCGGTTGCCGAGCCGCAGAATCTTCAGGGCGCCGCCCTGCGCCAGATCGCCACAGATCTGCTGCGCCATGCGGATGCGGACATGTTCGACGATCTGCTCGGCGCGGCGCGCGTGCGGCGCGATTTCGGCGATCGCTTCCAGAATGAGATGCAGATTGCGGATTGAGACGCGCTCGGCGAGCAGCAATTTCAGCACCGCCTGCAGGCCGGAATAGGAAATCTGCGAAGGGCTGATTTCGTCGAGCAGGCGCTTGTATTCCGGGCCCAGACGGTCGAACAGGGCGCGCATGTCCTTGTAGGACAGGAGCTGCGCCAGATTGTTGCGGATCACTTCGGACAAATGGGTGAGCAGCACCGACATATTGTCGATCGGATTGAAGCCGCAGCGCTTGGCTTCCGCCACAAACGCTTCCGAAATGCTGTAAGCCTTCATGCCGAAAGCCGGCTCGCGCACGTCCTCGCCGGGCGTGTCCGGCCTTTTTCCGTCGCCGCTGATAATGAGATAATCGCCGATGCGGACTTCCTGCGTCGCCACGACGGCGCCGTGGATTTTGATCTGGTAGCTCTTGGGCGGCACGGTCAGGCTGTCGGAAACCTTGATCTCCGGCACGACAAATCCGTATTGCACTGCGAATTTGCGCCGCATGCGCGCGACGCGGGTGGAAAGCTCGTTTTGCGCCAGCAGCATTTTCGTCGCGAGCTGCTTGCCCATCACCAGTTCGATTTCATTGGTGCGCAAAGATTCCTTGACCGAATTCTTCGCCTCGATCCGCTCCTGCTCCTCGTTGGCGCGCTGGGCCTCGGCCTGGGCCTCGTGCTCCTTCGCCAGTTTTTGCGGAATGGCGTGTCCGAGGAAAGCCAGCAGCCCGCTGAAGGCGGCGAACGGAAAGAACGGCAGCATGGGCGTCAGGCCCAGAATGAGCAGAAGCCCGCTGGCGACGAAAAGCGCGCGCGGATAATTGCCCAATTGACCCAGCACCGCCTTTTCGGTGGAACCGCGCACGCCGCCCTTGGAAACCAGGAGGCCCGCGGCGAGCGACACGATCAGCGCCGGAATTTGCGACACCAGACCGTCGCCGACCGAAAGCTTGGTGTAGACATTGGCGGCCGCGGCAAGATCGAGCGAGTGACGGGTCACGCCGATAACGATGCCGCCGAAGACGTTGACCGCGAGAATGATCAGTCCGGCGATGGCGTCGCCGCGCACGAATTTCGAGGCGCCGTCCATCGACCCGAAAAAGGCGCTTTCCTCCTCCAGTTCGCGGCGGCGCAATTGCGCCTCCTTGTCGTTGATCAGGCCGGCGGAAAGATCGGCGTCGATCGCCATCTGCTTGCCGGGAATGGCGTCGAGCGTAAAGCGGGCGCCGACTTCCGCGATGCGTGTCGCGCCCTTGGTGATGACTAGAAAATTGATGGTGACGAGAATGAGGAAGACGACGAGGCCGATGACGAAATCGCCGCCCATGACCAGCTGCGCGAAGCCGCCGATAATATAGCCGGCGGCGTCTACGCCCTGCGCGCCATGGCTCAGAATAAGGCGCGTCGTCGCGATCTCGAGCGACAAACGCAGCATGGTCGCGACCAGCAGAATGGTGGGAAAGGCGGAAAATTCCAGTGGCTTTTCGATCCAAAGCGACACCATGAGGATCAGCACGGAAAAGGCGATGGAGAAAGCCAGCCCCAAGTCGATCATAAAGGCCGGAATCGGCAGGAAGAAAATGCAAAGAATCGCGACGATGCCGAAGGCGAATGCGACGTCGCGCCCGCTCTTGGCCACCGGCTGGACGGATGTGACCGCTGCTGTCTGCGTCATGCTCAACCCTTTGTTATGGATCAAACATGGGCGCGCAAGCTTGCCTCAAACTGCTCAGTAACCTGTCTGGACGCGGCTGTAGACCATTTCGGCGAACCTGTGAATCTGCGCGCCGATGAACGAGCCGGTGAACGCGAGCGCGACCAGCACCACCACGATTTTCGGCACGAAAGTGAGAGTCGCTTCCTGAATCTGGGTCAGGGCTTGAAAGAGCGCGATGGCGATGCCGATCGCCATGGCGGCGCCGACGGCCGGGCCAACCGCGACGAGAATGGTCCAGATCGCGGCGTGAAGAAGATCGAGCGCGTCGGCCTCGTTCATGGCGGCGTCAATCGGCAAGCGTTTTTTGCGCGACGGATCACGAGATGGTCACGCCCGAACCAAGCGAAACCGTCCGCCCATCGGTCAGGGTCGCGACAGCGCCGCCGGAATTGATCGTGACCGAGGAGATGGTTCCGCTCGCCGAACCGTCGGCCGACGTCACGGTGCGGCCGACCGCCGATTCCGCCTGCGACAACAGGCTTGTGTTGAGCAGCGAGGTCAGGGTCGAATTCGTCTGCACCTGCTGCTCCACCGCCGAGAAGGAGGCAAGCTGCGATAATTGCTGTGTCGGATCGATCGGCGAGGTCGGATCCTGGTTCTTCATTTCCGTCATTAGCAATTGCAGGAACTGATGGTAATTCATCGTCGCCGAGGCGGCGGTGGCGTTTGCCGAGGAAGCGGCTGCGGCCGCGGCGTTGATTCCGCCGGTCGGATTTGTGGCTGCGGACACGGGAGCAATGGTCATGGCTCACTCCTTTTTTCAGGCGGCGGCCGTCGCCGGCGCTTTTTCCTTCATCATTTCGGCTTCGAGCGGGAAAAGCCCGCGAAGGGTTTTCAGCGCTTCGAAAGCGCGGTTCGATTCCACCAAGACCTCGGCGGCGCGCAGGCCCTGCGCCGCCGCGCCTTCGCCGAATGCGGAGCAAGTCGCCGCCAGCATGGACCTGAGCATTTCGCGGGCGAGCGGCGCGCCGTCGCGCTCCATCAATTGCGTCTGCAGCACGAAATAGAGCTGGCGCAAGGGCGTGGTCGCCTCGTCCGCCTGAATGACATGCGCCTGCAGAAGAAAGGTCGCGTCATTGAGGAGTTCGATCGTCGCCTTGCGCTCCACCCTGATGACCGCGCCATTGATGTAGAGCTTCTCGCCGGCGCGCAATTTCAGCAGCATGATCGCCTCACGCCAGGCCGTCGCGAATGATCGCGTTGATTTCGATCAGATCGGCGAAGGATTCGGTTGCGCCGGCGCGCAGACGCTCGATCTCCTTCATGATCCATAGGCCGATGGAAATCAGCTGCGCCCGCAGATCTTCCGGCAGGTCGTTGCCCTTGCTGCTGAGGTCTTCCAGAAAGATCGACCACAGCCGGCGCGTGTAGATCAGCGCCTGTTCGGTCTCCTCGGAGCGCAAGCCCGCCTCCTGCGCGCGCTCCAAGAGCGCGACGGCGCGGCCGACCGCGTCGTGTTCGCGCGCGCGCAATTCCTGGGGCGAATCTTCCACGACTTCCGCATAGGTGAACTGGTACATGCGATAACCCTGTGCATTACGGTCTAGAGAAAATTGACCAAGCTCAGCTTGTGAATCTGCGCGGTGAGCGAATAAGCCGTCTGCAGTTGCGTCGTGAGGTTAGAGACCTGCGAAGCGACCGCGTAGCTGTTGACCGTCTCGACCGCGTTGATGCGCTCGGTCAGCACATTCTGCTGCAGAGTGACGGCGCCGCTTGCTTCCTTCACCTGGTTCTGCATGAGTCCGATCGTCGCATTGGCCTCGATCAGGCCGTTGCTCGCGCCGGTCATCGTCGCTTGCGCCGCGTTCATCAGCGCGGCATGGGCGTCGCCGGAAAGATTGAGCCCGCCGAATTCGCTGACCATGGTCAGCGCCTGCGCCATATCCTGAAAGCCGGACTGATTGACGGAAATCGAAGTGGCGACGGTCTGGTTGACGCCGATCCGATTGGTTTGCGCGCTGTCGCTGGCGGAAGACCAGGTCGAGGTCCAGTTGGCGCCGCTGAAAAGAGCGGCGAACTGGTTGGAGAGGAAGCCCGCCATTTGCGCGCCGCTGATCCCGCTGACGCTCGGCGACGACATGGAAAAGCCGAAATAGGACTGAAAGGCGTTGGCGACCGCCGTCTGCGCTGCGCTCGGCGGCGTCTGCGCATAAGCGGCGATAGGCGCGGCGCCGCTGTTGATCCCGCCGAAGACATAGACGCCGCCGATTTCCGCATTGCTCAGCGCGGCGAAATTCTGCAGCGCGCCGGAAGCCGCCTGCTGGATCGCCGTTGCGCCATTGGAGCCGGGCGCGGCCTGGGCGCCGCCGACAAATTGCGCCAGAAGGGATTGCGCCGCGCTTTGCAGGCCATTCAGGGCGTTGGTCGCCGCATCGAGCTGGCTCGTCACCACATGATTGGAGGCGGAAATCGCGGCGAGATCGGCCATCTGCTGATGCAGGGCGACATCCTGCCCTGAGCCTGCGCCGAGCGTCAGGCCGACGTCGGCCAGTTTTCCGCTAGAACTTTCCGTCACGGCCGTGGTCAATTGCGACTGCAGCCGCGCGACCGTGTTCTGCAGGATGCCGGAAACGGTGGAAGAGGAAACGGACCCGACCGACATTTTACGCCACCGCCTGCAAGAGGGCGCCGAACATGGTGTTGATCGTCGAGATCAGCTTGGCCGACGCCTGATAGGAATTTTCCAGATCGAGCATTTTCGACATTTGCGAATCGATATTGACTCCCGTCGCATTGGAGAGCGCCTGCGACGCCCGGGTCGAAAGAGTCGACTGATAGGTCGCGTCATTGCTCGCCGCCTGATACTGGCCGTCGAGCCAACTCACGGAATCCGCCGCGTAGCCTGTCAGGCTGTTCGAGGCGGCAAGCCCCGTGCCGGACGGAAAGGTCGTGGTCGCGCTCAGCGCGGAAAGATCGTTGATGATGACGGCGTTATAGCCGGAGGCGCCGGTCGTGTTCTGCACATAGGCCGCGCCGTTTATGCCGCCGTCGCGGATGAGGTTGAGATTTCCGCCTTGAGCCGGATCGACGGCCGCGGAAACCTGAATCGCGCTGGCGAGGCCGGGAACGAGTGTCGCGCCCGGAGGCGCAGTCGCGCCGGAATAGGTGAACAAGCCGGGCTTCTGTGCGCCGCTCGTCGTATTGGTTTCGGCGAAGGCGTTGATTAGGCCGCCGGCGATGGCGTCAAGCTGGCTTTGATTTTGCGGGGCGACATTGTCGCGGAAATTAGCAAGGCCGGCGAGCGCGCCGGACTGGATCGGCATGACGGCGTTGGCGCCCGTCACCTGCACGCCGTCGATCATGACCGCCGCACCAACGGTCGAGGCGGAATAGGTCGTGGTCGGCGTCATGGTCACGCTGCGTGGAACGACATCGAACAGAACCACGCCGCTGTCGGTATAGATCGACATCGAGCCGTTGGGCGCCGTCGTCGTGGTGACGCCGATCTGCTTTGAAAGGCTTTGCAGGATCGTGCTGCGTTGGTCGAGGGCGTCGGTTACGTCGGCGCCGGTCGCCGTCCCGTTGACGATTGTCTTGTTGACCTGCTGGAATTGCGCGAGAAGCGAATTGATGGTGGTAACCGAATTGACCATGTCCTGGTCGGCCGTCTCCCGCGTGTTCTGCACGGTCTCGCTCGCGGAATTCAATCCGGCGCTGAGATTTTGCGCGGCGGAAAACGCCGCGCTCGCCGCGGCCACGGAGCCAGGTGACGCGGAATATGTCTGCAAAGCAGTCGAGAGCGCCTGCAAAAGGGAGGATGGGGATTGCGCCGCCGTGGTTGCGTCCGCCGTGGTCGTCGCGTCGGAGACAGTTTGCTGCAATTGCGTCACGCCATCGGCAAGCGCCTGCGCCGCCGCATTGGCCGAGGCGCTCGACAGCATGGAGTTGAACAAGGCGGCGTTGGTCAGATTGGCGATCGACTGGATGATCGCCGCGCCGCCCGAGCCGGTGACGAGATTGGCGATTTTCGCCGAGACATAGCCGGTCGAATTCTGCGCATTGGAGATGTTGCGCGAAACGATCGTGGTCAGGCCCGCATTGGTTGCGAGCGAATTTGTCGCGACGTTCCAGGCGTTGGCGAGGCCCATGACAATTACCCTCGATCAGGCCAGGTTCATTTGGATGAGAGTGGTCATCAGATCGGCGCCGGCCTTGAACATTTGCGAATTGGCCTGATAGGCGCGCTGCGAGACGATCATATTGGTCAGTTCGGTGGCGATATCGACGGTCGATTGCTCCAGTTCACTCGACTTGATCACGCCGAGCTGGCCGGTTCCGGCCACGCCCACCGAGGGCTGGCCCGACAGAATATTGGGCGAAAAGACGTTGCCGGTGATCGGCAAGAGGTTGTCGGGGCTCGGAACGTCGGTGAGCGGAATGTCGTAAGCGGGGACGGAAGAACCGTTGGTGAGTTGATAGGAAAGCGTTCCATCCGGCGCGATGGTCACCGTGCTCACGGAGGCGGCGGAATAGCCGTTGACGTTCGACGCAGCCACGGAAAAGCTGCTGGCGAGCTGGGTCATGCCCGAAAGGTCGAGCGTCGTGGTCGCGCCATTGGGCACGGGGATCGACAGCGAGTTGGCGCTCCCCGACGCCAGGGCGCCGGTGGAGGGATCGAAATTCAAGGTCGTCGTCGACAGCGGTCCCGAGGAATAGGGAAAGCCGCCCGTGGCGCTCGCCGACGACTGGTCGAAGGCCGCCACCTCCCATGTGTCGGCGCTCGTCTGCGTCATGTAGAGGTCGATCGTATGGGTCTGGCCGAGATTGTCGTACATGACCATCGACGTCTTCTCGTCATAGGTCGAGCCGGCGACATTGTCGGAAGGCCGGCTGCCGGCCGGGACAATGGCGTCGGCCGCGGGCAGGTTGGCGGTCAGGGTTCCGCTGGTGGTCGGCGTCGCCGACAGCATGGTCGAATTGATGTTGACCACCTGCATCCCGTTCAGCGAATTGGACGCCATGGTCGGCTGTCCGTTGGCGAGGCTGTATCCCATCAGATAATAGCCGGCCGCATTGACGAGATTGCCGCTGGCGTCGGGAACGAAGGAGCCGGCGCGGGTCAGAAAATTTTGCCCTGAGGAATTGGAAACGACGAAAAAGCCGTTGCCGCTCACCGCGAGATCGGTGGGCGAGGTCGTGCTTTCCAGCGTTCCCTGCTGCGACACGTCGAGGCGCGTCGTGGTCATCACGCCGCCGTCCGACGTCTGCCCGACCGCCGTCTGATCGACGAGGGTGGAGAATTGCGTATCCGCCTGCTTGTAGCCAACCGTGCCGGAATTCGAAATGTTTTGGCCGATATTGGACAGGTAGTTCGACTGCGCGGCCATTCCGGTCACACTGGCGTTCATGGCGTCATAAAGACCCATCGTGCTTCTCCTGAATTTTGCCTCCTGCCGTTTTGCGCCTCAAGGCTTGCGCGAAACTGACAAGAGGACTCTGGCGCGCCGGGCGACGCCTGCGTCTTAACCTTGTGCTTAATTTTTCGGCTTATTTATCCGCAGGCGCGGAGAAGGCCGCCAGACGAACGAGCCATCCTCGCTTCGCGCGGGAATTGGGAGCAAGGGTCGATGCGCATTGTTCTGATCGCGGACGCCTCCTCGCTGCGGCGATCGCTGATCGCGATCTTGCAGCAGCGCGGCCACGACGTCGTCGATTTCGAGGAGGCCGCGTCAGCCCTCGCCCATATCGAATCCGATCGCGAATCCGACGCCCTGATCGTCGTCGAGTCCGACACGCGGACGCCCGGCCCCGAAATATGCTGGAATGCGCGACTCATGGCCAGCTTCGAGCGCCCGATCTATATCGCCCTGATTTCGCGGCCTCTTTCCTCGCGAGCGCTGATCGAGGCGCTGGATTGCGGCGCGGATGACGTGCTGCAGATGCCGATTTCCTCCGACGAGCTTTACGCGCGCCTGCGCGCGGCCGAGCGCATGAACCAGATGCAGCGCCAGCTGGTCGAAATGGCGACAAAGGACAGCCTGACCGGCCTCTATAACCGTCAGGCCTTTTTCCGCCGCGCCGCTCAGAAACGCCAGGCGGCCTCGGCGCCCCTCGCGGCGCTCATGGTCGATATCGACCGTTTCAAATCGATCAACGACGCTTACGGTCATTCGACCGGCGACAAAGCCATTGCCTCGGTCGCCGCAAAGCTGAAGGGCGCATGCGACACGGTTGGACGCTTGGGGGGCGAGGAATTCGCCCTCCTGCTCGACCATGGCGACGCAGGAAAAGCCCTGGAGGAAGCGGAGGAGCTGCGTCTCGCCATCGCTGCGCAGGAAATCAACTTCGCCGACGGCGCCTTGCGGCTCACTTGCAGCATCGGCGTCGCCGTCGGCGCGCCCGGCGAAGATATCGACGAGATCCTGCGCAAGGCCGACGCGGCGCTCTATGTCGCCAAGCGCTCCGGCCGCGACAGGACGGCGCTTTACGAACTGCAACAGGCGCCGACACAGGAACGCCCGAGCGTCATTCGCGGTCCCCGCCGCGCCGCCTCCGGCTTCCCTCGGCAAGCCGCCGGTCGATGTTGACCTAGCGCGACCGCAGGCGAATCATTTTCACCACGTCGCTGCGCAAATATTTCTCCTCGATCACATCGAGGCCGGCGGCGTCGAAATAATTTTCCGTCTTCGGCGCATAGGTGGCGGCGAAAGTCCCGTTGAGCCAGGCCGACATCAATTTCTGCCGCGCGCGCACGACCGGCCGCGGCGAAAAACGGTAATCGACGATGCGAATCTCGCCGTTCGGCTTGCACACGCGCCGCAATTCGGCGAGAGCCGCCGCCTGCTCGCCATCGTCGATACAGGCGAAGACGAAAGTGGCGACAATGGCGTCGAAAGTCGCATCGGGCCAGTCGAGCCGCGTGAGGTCGCTGCGTCGCAATTCCACCGTCTGGCCGAGCCGTTCCGCGCGCGCCCGCGCCCGCTCCAGCATGGCGGCGCTGGCGTCGCAGCCGGACGCCTTGACGCCGGGAGGATAGGCGACAAAATTGCAGCCCGTCCCGACCCCGGCGTCGAGAAGGACGCCGCTCAGCCCCTCGAAAATGCGGCGGCGCAGGGCGCGCTTCCAGCCGATTTCATAGGGCGCGTCGAGGACATCATATGCGAAGGCGATGCGCTCATAAGTCTTTCTCGCCTTCAGGCTTTCGACAGGGGCGGCCGACTGGAACATTCGAGTCTTCCTCTCGTCACAAATGCTGCGTCTTTGGCGCCGGCCTGTGAAAAGCAGGTGACAGATCGATGAAGCTTTGATTTTTTCGGCGCATGACCGCGTCCCCGGAATCCTTCAACCTCGCCGCCTATTGCCTGGCGCAAAACGCCGCCCGGCGGCCCGACAAGACCGCGCTGATCCTGACCGACGGAGAAAGCGAACGCCGCCTGACCTATGGAGAGATCGACATCGCCGTGCGGCGCCTCGCCGCCGGCCTATCCAGTCTCGGCCTCGAGCGCGGCGCGCGGGTGATGATCCGGCGCGGCAACGATCTCGATTACGTTTTGAGCTTCTTCGCCATCATCGCCGCCGGCCTCGTCGCCCTGCCCGCTTCGGCGCAATTGACCGAAGAAGAAGCCGGCTTTCTGCTCCAGGATTCCGGCGCGGCGGCGCTGATCTGCGGCGAAGGTCTGGCGTTCGCCACAGAAGGCGCGCGGCTGATCGACCAGGCCGAACTGGCGTGTCTTTCCGCCTTTCCGCCCCGCGATTACGCCGCGACTTCGCGCGAGGACCCCGCCTATCTCATCTATACGTCCGGCACGGCCAGCCGGCCCAAGGGCGTGCTCCACGCCCAGCGCGTCATACTCGGCCGCGCGCCCATGCTCGACCATTGGATCGGCTTGGAAGAGGGAGACATCGTCCTGCACGCCGGCGCGATGAACTGGACCTACACGCTCGGCGTCGGCCTGATGGACCCTTTTTCGCGAGGCGCCACCGCGATTCTCTACAACGGTCCACGCGACGCTGGCGTGTGGCCGCGCCTCATCGCCCGCTTCGGCGCGACGATTTTCGCGGCCGTCCCCGGCGTCTATCGACAGATGCTCCGCGAAGAATCATGCCGGCGCGAAAAATTCGGCGCCTTGCGCCACGGGTTGACGGCCGGCGAAGCCCTGTCCCCAACCTTGCGCGAAAAATTCATCGGCATGATCGGCAAGCCGCTTTATGAGTCCTTGGGGATGAGTGAAATCTCGACCTATATTTCCAGCGGCCCGACCATTCCCGTCCGGCCCGGCTCGCCCGGAAAACCGCAGCCGGGCCGACGCGTCGCCATCCTGCCGCTTGAAGGCGGCGAAGACCCGCTGCCGCCGGGAGCAAGCGGCCTGATCGCCGTCCATCGCTCCGATCCCGGCCTGATGCTCTGCTATTGGAACCGGCCCGAGGCGGAAAGGGAAGTTTTCCGCGGCGATTGGTTTTTGGGCGGCGACGTGGCGGAAACGGACGCCGACGGATACATCTGGCTGCATGGGCGCGCCGACGACATCATGAACGCCCAGGGCTATCGGGTCTCGCCGGCCGAGGTCGAGGCGGTGCTCGCCCATGCGCCGGGCGTCGCCGACGCCGCAGCGGCGGAGCGAAAGGTGCGCGAGGGCGTGAGCGTCATCTGCGCCTTC
>CAYRNB010000007.1:0-58434 GCA_964425315.1 uncultured Rhodoblastus sp. | reverse complement strand
CGTCGCTCGATGTCGCCGAACTCATTCCCTATATCGACTGGACGCCCTTCTTCCAGGCCTGGGAAATGAAGGGGCGCTTTCCAAAAATTCTCGAAGACGAGAAACAGGGGCGGGCGGCGAAAAATCTCTTCCTTGACGCGCAAGCCATGCTGAAGCGCATCGTCGAGGAAAGATGGTTCAATCCCAAAGCCGTGCTCGGCTTCTGGCCGGCCAATTCCGTCGGCGACGACATTGCGCTTTTCACAGGCGAGTCGCGCCAGGAGCGCGTCGCGACGCTGCACACCTTGCGCCAGCAATTGACGAAGCGCGACGGCAGGGCCAATGTCGCGCTCGCCGATTTCGTTGCGCCGGTCGAAAGCGGAAAAGCGGATTATCTCGGCGCCTTTGTCGTGACGGCGGGGCCGGAAGAAAAGAAAATCGCGGAAAAGCTCGCCAGGGCCAATGACGATTACGGCTCGATCATGGTGAAGGCGCTGGCCGACCGACTGGCGGAAGCTTTCGCCGAATTTTTGCACGAGCGCGTGCGCAAGGAGTTCTGGGCCTATGCGCCGGAAGAAAAAATTTCCAACGACCAGCGGATCTCTGAGGACTATCGCGGGATAAGGCCGGCGCCGGGCTATCCGGCCCAGCCCGACCACAGCGAAAAAAGAACGATCTTCGACCTGCTCGCGGCGGAGCGCCGCATTGGCGTCACGCTCACCGAAAGCTTCGCCATGCATCCCGGCGCCTCCGTCTGCGGCCTCTATTTGGCGCATCCGCAGGCGCATTATTTCGGCGTGGCGAAAATCGAACGCGACCAGGTCGAGGATTATGCGGCGCGAAAAAGCATGAGCGTCGAGGAGGTTGAGCGCTGGCTCGCGCCGGTTCTCAATTACGCGCGGGGCGCCTGACGCCGCCGCGCTCAAGGAAAATCTGGCGAGGCGCGCCAAAATCTGTCAGCATGAGCAGGCATCCCAATTTGGCTGAATGGGGGAGGGTTGTCATGGATCACGCGGCGGAAGTCAAAAAATACGCGCCCAACGCCGACGACGCCAAAGTCGCGGCGCTGATCAAATATCTTGGAATCGCTTTGCGAAATGCTGATTCCGCGCTTGTCGCCTCGTCCGACCCGGATGAATTGAAGACGGTGCACAATAATTGGGGCAAGAAAAAACTCGGCGTGAGCGACGACGCCGCCATCGAGGCCGCGATCAAGAAGACCGTGGAAAAGATGAAGGGCAATAACCACAAGTCGCGCGCCGCCTTTTATTATCTGGTGGCGGAAGAACTCGGTAAGCTCGACCAGATTTGAGGCGCCTCAACCGGCGCGCGGCAGGGCGTCGAGCAGCGCCTTGAGGGTTTCCATCGTCGAGATGTCGGCGACGCCGTCCACTTTTTCCGGCCGGAAATGGCGCTGGAAGGCGGTTACGACCGCGCGCGTCGCCTCGTCATAGCCCCCGCTCGCCGCAAGCCCATAGCCATAGGCGGCGAATATTTGCTGGAGCGCCGCGACCGGCGGCCCCATGGCGCCCGGCGCATAGGCCGGACCGGGCCGGACCGGCGCCGGCGCCACCCAATGGCCGACGCCCGCCGCGTTGAGGCGCGGCCAGGGGAAGATTTCGCCGGGGTCCTTTTTGCGCGAGGGCGCTATGTCCGAATGGGCGAGAATGCGCTCCGGCTTGATGTGGAGACGTGCGGAAACGTCGCGGCAGAGCGCGACCGTCGCTTCGATTTGCGCGTCGGGGAAGGGCGGGGCGCCGCCGTCATGGCCGGGATTGACCAGTTCGATCCCGATCGAGCGGGAATTCATGTCGCTTTCGCCGGCCCAGGAGCTGACGCCGGCGTGCCATGCGCGCCGCTCTTCGGCGACGAGCAGCCAGATGCGCCCGTCCTCCCAGACGAGATAATGGCAGGAGACGCGCGCTTTCGGCGAGCACAGAAGGTCGAGCGCCATCTCGCCCGTCGGCGTTCCGGTATAATGCAGGATGATGGCGTCGGCCGGCCCGCCGCGCCGTTCATCGTGGTTGGGCGAGGGGTGGCGATGCTCGGCGAGCGGGCTGTCCAGAATCATTTTCGTAGCATCGCCACGAGAAAGCGGCTCGGGCAATAGGCCGCCTCGCAAAAAGTCAGGTCGTCAATTGGCGTACCATGCGGTGCAATGGCGATCGCCCCAATCGTCCACCTCGTATTCGGCGCAACGGCGCGGCGGCCGGCTGTTGGCGCCGATGATGCCGCCGGCGGCGGCGCCGAGCAGACCGCCGGCGACCGCCCCGCCGGCGCGGCCCGTGGTCGCCGCGCCCAAAAGCGCGCCGGTGGCGCCGCCAATTGCCGCGCCGCTGACCGTCCGATCCTGCTGGGTGTAGCCGCAGCCCGAAAGGCTCAAGGCGCTCGCCAGCCCAAGAACCAGCAAAACAGGCTTTTTCATCCAAGTCCTCCAAACCGCTCGCGGCGGGTCGTACGGGCCTCGCAAGGGCTTTTCGCCTGCTCAAACAGACAAGAAGCATAACCAGCCCTTTACGCGCTCTATACAAGTATTTAATCCCCAATTCCAGGTTAAAATTTTTGACATACAGGACACGCCGTTCATCCAAGGTTCAGCCATTGCGGATCTGATCGGCATCTATATTTGACCGCGATTCCCGTTTGCTGGCGCGGAAAAAGCTTGACGCGCGGCTTGCGCCTGTTATGCCCTTTGCCGCCAGTCGGCCGGATGGCCGCCGTCCTTATCAGGAGGGAGGAAAGTCCGGGCTCCACGGAGAAACGGCGCCGGATAACGTCCGGCGGGGGCGACCCCAGGGAAAGCGCCACAGAAAGCAAACCGCCTCCGGCGCGCCGGGGGTAAGGGTGAAAGGGTGCGGTAAGAGCGCACCGCGCAGGCGGCGACGTCGGCGGCACGGCAAGCCCCGCCGGGAGCAAGACCGAATAGGGACGACAGGGTTTCGACCCAGCCTTCTCCGGGCCGTCGTCCGGGTTGGTCGCTAGAGGCGGCCGGCAACGGCCGTCATAGAGGAATGGCCATCGCGCGCCGCAAGGCGCCATACAGAACCCGGCTTACAGGCCGGCTGGCTCTTAAATCTCAATGTCGTCCGGCCTTGTCACCCCTTGAGGGTCTAAGGCGTGGGCGCGGCGCACGCCCCGTAAACAGGTTCTTAACGCTAAGGATGTTTTAATCGCGCGCTCAATCCTTTTCCTAAAAGGCCGCTTTTTCGCGTCGATGTTCAAATGCCGCTTGTCAGCCCCGCACCCACTTTCAGCTACGGCGGGCCGGCGCCGGGTCACGGCCGCGGCGGGGTTTTGCTCGCCTGCAAGAGCGGCGCGAGGCCGCGTGTGAGCGAGGACGAAAAGCGCGCCGCGCCGCACGAGCCGGTTCTGCTGGCGGAAGTCCTGGCCGCGCTCGCCGTCGTTCCAGGCGGGCTCTATCTCGACGGCACTTTCGGGGCGGGCGGCTATACGCGCGCCATACTCGCCGCCGGCGGGCGCGTGCTGGCGCTCGACCGCGACCCTTCCGCCATCGATGCGGGCCAGGCGCTGGCGGCGGAAAGCGACGGCCGGCTGGTCCTGGCTCTTTCCCGCTTTTCGCGCATGGAAGCGGCGGCGCGGGCTGAAAATCTCGGGCCTTTCGACGGAATAGCCCTCGATCTCGGCGTCTCCTCCATGCAGTTCGACCGGCCGGAGCGCGGCTTTTCCTTCCGCTTCGACGGCCCGCTCGACATGCGCATGGGCGCCGAGGGGAGGAGCGCCGCAGACCTCGTCAACGAACTCGACGAAAAGCCGCTCGCCGACCTCATCTATCGTTACGGCGAGGAGCGCGCCTCGCGTAAAATCGCCCGCGCCATTGTCGCGGCGCGCGCCAAGGCGCCGATCCTGACCACCGGCGCCTTGGCGGAAATCGTCGCCCGCGCCGCCCCCGCCAAGCCGCATGAAATCCATCCCGCCACCCGAACCTTTCAGGCCCTGCGCATCGCCGTGAACCAGGAGCTGGACGAGCTGACCGCGGCTCTGGCGGCGGCGGAAAGACTGCTGCGGCCAGGCGGAAAACTGGCGGTCGTCTCCTTTCATTCGCTGGAAGACCGCATCGTCAAACATTTCCTCGCCGAGCGTTCCGGGCGCGGCCGGGCCGCGTCGCGTCTGCTGCCGGGGGAAAAGCCGCCGCCGGCGCCGAGCTTCATTCTTCCCGCCGGCCTGCCCATCGTTCCAGGCGCGGCGGAATGCGCGCGCAATCCGCGCGCCCGTTCGGCAAAATTGCGCTGGGCGACGCGAAGTCAAGCGCCCGCGGCAAAGCCTGATGACGCGCCGCCGGCGCCGCGACCCGGGGAGGGACGCTGAAATGTTGCGTATTCTCAACGTCCTGTCGGTTCTGGCCCTGATCGGCTCGGCGGTTTACGCCTATTCGATCAAATATGCGACGCTCTATCAGGCCGAACGCATGGCCAAGCTGACGCGCGAATTGCACAGCGACACCGACGAAGTCGCGATGTTGCGCGCCGAATGGGCCCATGTCGCGGCGCCGGTGCGCATCCAGGCGCTGGCGGACCGCTATCTCGGCGGCCAAGTGATGCAATTGTCGCAAATCGCCTCGCTTTCCGATTTGCCCGACCGTCCGGATCGCGGCGACGCCATTGGCCAGGAGCTGCTGCGCCTCGGCCTCGCCAAGCCGATCGATACGGCCAAGGCCGGAAAATCGTCTTCAGCGACGCCAGCGGCGTCCCAGCCGAAGAGGTGAGGCATGGATTTCACCCCCTCCCACGATCCCGCTGGAGGCGCCGAATCGCCGGCCGCCGAAACGCCTGTCGTCCGGCCGGTCGAAAGGCCTCCCGGGCCGCCGCCGCGGCCGCCTCGCTCGTTGAAATTCCGCGCCGGGTTCAAAGCCTGGATGCGCGAGGTCCGCTCGACCCATTTTCGCAAGAGCTCCGGCCGTATCCAACTCGTCGCATTGGCTTTCGCCGGGCTTTTTTTGCTTTTCATCGGTCGCCTCGCCTATTTCGGCACCAAGCCCGACCCGCGCGCCATGCGCAGCGAGCCGGCCGAGGCGGTGACGATCTCGCGGCCCGACATCGTCGATCGCAACGGCGAGCTCCTCGCCAAGGACGTCAAGGTCATGTCGGTCTATGCCGAGCCGCGCCGCATCATCGACAAGGACGAGGCGACCGAACTCATCACCGCCATCCTGCCCGACCTCAACGCCGATGAATTGCGCAAAAAACTCGGCTCGCGCAAAGGCTTCGTCTGGGTCAAGCGCGAAGTCACGCCGGAGCAGCGGCGCGAGATCTTCCACCTTGGCCTGCCGGGCATCGGCTTCCTGCCGGTCAACAAGCGCGTCTATCCCAATGGGCCGCTCGCCGCGCATACGCTCGGTTTCACCAATTCCGACAATCGCGGCATCGCGGGAATTGAGAAATATATCGACGGCCAGGGCCTCGACGCGCTCAACGCCGCCGGTTTCGATGTGCGGCCGGAAGATCTCAAGCCCATCGCCTTGTCGCTCGACATGCGCGCCACCCACGCTTTGCGCGACGAGCTGGAGGAGGGGCTGAAGCGTTTCCACGCCAAATCCGCCGCCGCCGCCGTTCTCAATGTGAATACCGGCGAGGTGATCGCCGCGGCCTCGCTGCCCGATTTCGATCCCAACGACCCCGTCCAGGCGCTGAAGCCCGACACGATCGACCAGCTCACCGTCGGCGTTCATGAAATGGGCTCGACCTTCAAGGCCTTTACCATCGCCATGGCGCTGCAATCGGGCAAGGTCAACCTCGACACGCGCGTCGACGTCAGCCACCCCTTGCGCGCCGGCCATATGTTCATCCATGATTTCGAGCCGCAGCACCACCCGATCACCGTCCCGCAAATCTTCACCTATTCGTCCAATATCGGCGCGGCGAAGCTGGCGCTGATGGTTGGCGTCAAGGGCCACCAGGCGTTTTTGCGCAAAATGGGCCAACTCGCCCGCATGCAGACGGAATTGCCGGAAGGCGCCGATCCCATTCTCCCGCGCCATTGGAGCGACGTCTCGACCATGACCATAGCCTTCGGACATGGCCTGGCGGTGGCGCCCCTGCAGGCGATGATGGGAGTGGCGGCGCTGGTCAACGGCGGCTATCTCATCACTCCGACCTTCCTCAAGCGGCCGCGTGGATTCGACAAGACCAAAGAGCCGCATGTGGTGAGCGAAGCGACGTCCGAGGCTTTGCGCTACATCATGCGGCTCAACGCAATTATCGGCACGGCGAAAAAAGCCAACATTCCCGGCTATTTCGTCGGCGGCAAGACCGGAACGGCGGACAAGGTCATCAACGGACGCTATTCGAAGCACAGGGTGTTCACCACTTTCATGGCGGTGGTGCCGGCCGACAAGCCGCGCTATCTTTTCATGACGGTGATGGACGACCCGAAGGGCCTGAAACAGGACGGGGGCTGGAACACTTCCGCCTATAATTCCGGCTATATCACCGGCAGGCTGATCGAACGCATCTGTCCGCTGCTCGACTATCCGCCGCGCCTGAAATTGCCGACCAAGCCCTTTCCACTGCTGGCGCGCATGGGCTATGGCTTCGCCAATGCGCCCCCGATAACGGGGGCCGGAGACCATTGATGCGCCTTGCCGCTTTGCTGCCCGAAACGCCGGAGAAATGGCGCGGCCTGGACGTGACCGCCGCGACGGCCGACAGTCGCGCCGTCGCGCCGGGCGCGCTGTTTTTCGCCATAGCAGGGAGCAGGGCGGACGGCATGCAATATGCGGCCCAGGCGCTCGCCGCCGGCGCCGTCGCCATTGTCGGCGAGAAGCCGCCGCCGCCGGCCCTGGCCGAGGCGCCTTTCATCCAGGTGGATGACGCGCGCGCAGAACTTTCACGCGCCGCTGCGGCGCTTTATCCCCGCCAGCCGGAGAAAACCGTCGCGGTCACCGGCACCAGCGGCAAGACCTCCGTCGCCGATTTCACCCGCCAGATTTTCGCCTTTTGCGGCTTTCCCGCCGCCTCGCTCGGCACGATCGGATTGGTGAAGCCGTCCGGCGCGGTCTACGGCTCGCTGACCACGCCCGATCCGGTGACCCTGCACCAGACTCTCGACGCCCTGGCGGGCGAAGGGGTGACGCATCTCGCCATGGAGGCGTCTTCGCACGGCCTCGACCAGCGCCGGCTTGACGGCGTACGGCTTGCCGCCGGCGCCTTCACCAATCTGTCGCGCGATCACCTCGATTATCACGCCGATCTCGACGAATATCTCGCCGCCAAGCTGCGCCTGTTCAACGTATTGCTGCGGCCGGGCCAGACGGCCGTGATCGCCGCCGACGGCGACTATGCGCCCCGCGTCGTCGAAGCGGCGCGCGCGCGAGGCTTGAACGTTTTTACCGTCGGCGTCAAAGGCGAGGGCCTGCGCCTCAAGGCCATGCGGACGGAGGGTTTTTCGCTTGTTCTCGATGTGCTGTACGACGGCAGGGAATACCGCGTGAAACTGCCGCTCGCCGGCGGTTTTCAGGCGGAAAACGCGCTGGTTGCGGCGGGCCTCGCCCTGGCCGTCGGTTGCCCGGCGGAGAAGGTTTTCGCGGCGCTTGAAACCTTGCGGGGCGCGCCGGGGCGGCTCGAATGCGTGGGCGACAAGGCGGGCGCGCCGGTTTTCGTCGATTACGCCCATAAGCCCGACGCGCTGGAAAAGGCGCTGGCGGCGCTCAGGCCCTTCGCGCAAAAAAGGCTGATCGTGGTCTTCGGCTGCGGTGGCGACCGTGACGCGGGAAAGCGGCCGATCATGGGCGCAATCGCCACGAAAGGCGCGGATGTGACGATCGTCACCGACGACAACCCTAGGAGCGAGGACCCCGCCGCCATTCGCGCGCAAATTCTGAAGGGTGCGCCGGGCGCGAGGGAAATCGGCGACCGCGCCGCCGCCATTCGCGCCGGAATCGCCATGCTGCAAGAGGGAGATGCGCTCCTCATCGCCGGCAAGGGTCACGAGACCGGGCAGATCGTCGGCGGCAGGATCCTGCCGTTTTCCGACCAGGACGAAGCCCGGGCCGCGCTGAAGGAGCTTTGCGCATGAGCGATTTCCTTTGGAGCGGCTTCTTATGGACTGGCTTGGGCCTCGTGGCGCCCTTGGGCGCTCGCGTGTACGGCGCCGTCCCGGAAGGGGTTGGCGGCGTTTCCATCGATTCGCGGACCCTGCAGGAAGGCGACCTGTTTTTCGCCATCAAGGGCGAGCGCAGCGACGGCCATGATTATGTCGCCGCCGCCCTGGCGCGCGGCGCGGCCGCGGCGGTGGTGGACGAGGCCCACGCCGACGCGCTCAAACATCTGGGAACGCTCTACATCGTCCGCGACGTGCTCAAGGCGCTGGAAGGGCTGGCGCGCGCCGCCCGCAAGCGCAGCCGGGCGAAAATCGTCGCGGTCACCGGCTCGGTCGGCAAGACCTCCACCAAGGAGGCGCTGCGCCTGGTTTTTTCCGACGCCGGGTCCACGCATGCGTCCGACAAATCGTTCAACAATCATTGGGGCGTGCCGCTGACGCTCGCCCGTTTGCCGGAAGCGGCGCGTTTCGCCGTTCTGGAAATCGGCATGAACCATGCGGGCGAGATCACGCCGTTGGTCGATATGGCGCGCCCGCATGTGGCGATCGTCACCAATGTCGCGCCGGTCCATCTGGAATATTTCGCCGACGTCGCGGCGATCGCGCGCGCCAAGGGAGAGATTTTCTCCGGCCTGATCCGCGGCGGCCTCGCCATTATCAACCGCGACGGCGAAACCTTTGAAATTCTGGAGGAGGCGGCGAAAAATTCGCCCGCCGGCCATGTGCTGACCTTCGGCGAGCATCCAGCCGCCGACGCGCGCCTCCTGACCTATGACGGGGAAGAGAATTTTTCGCGCAACTTCGCCCGTATTCTCGGCCAGGACGTGGGCTTTTCGCTGGGCGCTCCGGGAAAACATCTGGCGATCAACGCCTTGGCCGTTCTGCTGGCGGCGCGCGCTTTCGGCGTGTCCTTCACGGCGGCGGCGGAATCGCTGAAAAGCTTCGCTTCGCCGCATGGGCGCGGCGCGCGCGAAACCCTGCAACTGGTTCCGGGCCTGCCGCTCAGCGAATTCCTGCTGATCGACGAAAGCTACAACGCCAATCCGGCCTCCATGCGCGCGGCGATCGAATTGCTTGGCGCGGCAAGGGTTTCCGGCGATGGCCGCCGCGTCGCCGTGCTCGGCGACATGCTGGAGCTGGGGCCGCAGGCGCCGGCGCTTCACGCCGAACTCGCCGAGCCGCTCCTGCAACATCGCGTTGACCTGGTCTTCGCCGCCGGTCCGTTGATGCGCCATCTTTTTGACGCGCTGCCCCCGCAAAACCGCGGCGCCTGGGCGGGCGACGCCGCCGCGCTCGAGCCGCTGGTCGCCTCGGCGGTGCGCGCCGGCGACGCGGTCATGGTCAAGGGCTCCAACGGCTCGCGCATGCATGCGCTGGTCGCCGGCCTCAGGGATCGCTGCGCCGAGCGCGAAAAGGAAAAGATCGAGGACTGAATTCATGCTGACCTGGCTCGCGGAACTGTCGCATCATTTCAGTCCGCTGAACGTCTTTCGCTACATCACCTTCCGGACCGCCGGCGCGACGGCGACGGCGCTCGCCTTCGTGTTTTTCTTCGGCCCGTCGATCATCGCCTCCCTGCGCATCAAACAGGGCAAGGGCCAGCCGATCCGCAGCGACGGGCCGCAGTCGCATCTGGCGAAGAAGGGCACGCCGACGATGGGCGGGCTGATGATCCTCGCCGGCCTGACCGTTTCCACCGTCCTCTGGGCCAATCCGCGCAGCGCCTATGTGTGGATCGTGCTGTTCGTCACCCTCGGCTTCGCCGGCATTGGCTTTTACGACGACTATCTGAAAGTGACGAAGCAGAGCCACAAGGGCTTTTCCGGCCGCGCGCGTCTCGCCAGCGAGGCGGGGATCGCCATGCTCGCCGCTTATTTCATGATGTGCGCCTCGGCGAGCGGACCGGTCGACTCGCTCAACGATTTTTTCCACGCCCTGATCGCGCCCTTTTTCGTCGATGCTCCGGCGAGCCGCCTGGCCGCGCCTTTCATTCATGGCTGGATCGTCAATCTCGAATGGTTCTTCCTGCCTTTCGCCGCTTTCGTCATGGTCGGCGCCGGCAATGCGGTGAATCTCACCGACGGCCTCGACGGTCTCGCCATCGTGCCGGTGATGATCGCGGTGGCGACTTTTTCCGTCATCGCCTATCTCGCCGGCAACGACATCTTCTCCCATTATCTCGGCATCAATTACGTGGCGGGCGCCGGCGAACTGGCGGTCGTGTGCGGGGCGGCGATCGGCGCCGGCCTCGGCTTCCTGTGGTTCAACGCGCCGCCGGCGCAGATTTTCATGGGCGATACGGGATCGTTGGCGCTGGGCGGCCTGATCGGCGCCACAGCGGTGGCGGTGAAGCATGAGATCGTTCTGGCGATAGTCGGCGGCCTGTTCGTCATGGAGGCGCTTTCCGTCATCGTCCAGGTCGCCTCGTTCAAAATGACCGGCAAGCGCGTGTTCAAAATGGCGCCGATCCACCATCATTTCGAGCAATTGGGCTGGTCGGAGCCGCAGGTGGTGGTCCGCTTCTGGATCATCGCCTTCGTCCTCGCCCTTGTCGGGCTCACCACGTTGAAGGTGCGCTGATGATCCCGGTCACGATTTTCGCCGGCCAGTCGGTCGCGGTCTTCGGCCTCGGCGCCTCCGGCCTTTCCGCCGCAAGGGCGCTGCTCGCCGGCGGCGCGCGGGTCAGCGCCTGGGACGATCAGGAAACGTCGCGCGAAAAAGCCGCGGCCGAGGGCGTGAACCTCATCGATCTGCGCGATGCCGATTGGGCCGGGTTTGCCGCCCTTGTGCTGGCGCCGGGCGCGCCGCTCACCCATCCGCAGCCGCATTGGACGGTCGAACTGGCGCGCGCGGCGGGCGTCGAAATCATCGGCGACATCGAGCTTTTCTGCCGCGAGCGCGCGGTTCTTTTTCCCGCCTCGCCCTTCGTCGCCGTCACCGGCACCAATGGCAAAAGCACGACTACGGCGCTGATCGCTCATATCCTGCGGGAGGGCGGGCTTGATGCGCAGATGGGCGGCAATATTGGCGTGCCCATTCTCGATCTCGCGCCGCCCGCCGAAAATCGCGTCCATGTCGTCGAATGTTCGAGCTACCAGATCGATCTGGCGCCCTCGCTCAATCCAAGCGTCGGCGTGCTGCTCAATCTGACGCCCGACCATCTCGACCGCCATGGAGACATGGAAAACTACGCCACGATCAAACATAGGCTGGTCGCGGGGGCCGACGCCGCCGTGGTCGGGCGCGACGATTCCTGGTGCGAGGCGATTTTCCAGCAGCTGAAAAAGGACAGCCACGCCGTGACGGGAATAGCCATTTCCCGTCCGCACGCTCTCGCCACCGTGTGTTTCGATCAGAACCGGCTGCGGCGCGCCTTCGCTTTGCCGGCGCTGAAGACGCTGGAGGAGGTTTTGGTCGATCTCGGCCGGGCTCCCAATCTGCGCGGCGCCCATAACGGTCAGAACGCCGCCGCCGCTTTCGCCGTCTGCGAGCGGCTCGGCCTGCCGCATGACGACATCGGCTCAGGCATGCGCTCGTTCGGCGGCCTGGCTCATCGCATGGAGCAGGTTGGACGGATCGGCGCGGTCCTTTTCGTCAACGACAGCAAGGCGACCAACGCCGACGCGGCGGAAAAGGCCTTGTCGAGTTACGACGATATTTACTGGATCGCCGGCGGCAGGGCCAAGGCGGGCGGCATTGAGCCGTTGCGTCCCTTGTTCAGCAAGATCGCCAAAGCCTATCTCGTCGGCGAGGCGGCGGAGGATTTCGCCAAAACCCTGGAAGGCGCCGTCGCTTACGAGACTTGCGGGACGATCGAGGCCGCCGTCGCCGCCGCGGCGCGCGACGCGGCGGAAAGCGCGGCGCGAGAGCCCGTGGTGCTGCTGTCGCCGGCCTGCGCTTCTTTCGATCAGTTCGCCAATTTCGAGAAGCGCGGCGACGCGTTCCGGGAAAGCGTGGAAACGGTGATGAAGGACGTCGGCGCGCCGGCCCGATAGGGGGCGGCGCAGGATATTTTTGGAAAAGGTCGCGATCCGCGACGGGGAGGTCAAGATGATGTCACGCGCCGAGCGCTCGCTCATCGCCGACTGGTGGTGGACGGTTGATCGCTGGCTTCTGGCGGCCGTCGGCGCCTTGATCGTCTTCGGCGTCATTCTGGTCATGGCGGGCAGCCCGCCGGTGGCGGACCGCCTGCATCTGCCGACCTTCTATTTCGTCCACCGGCAGGTGGAATATCTCGTCCCCACGCTCGTCTTGATGTTCGGCCTGTCGTTCCTGACGCCGCGGCAGGTGCGGCGCGCCGCGCTGGCGCTTTATATCGCCTCCATGGCGCTGGTGATCCTGGCCCTGTTCTTCGGCCCGGAGGTCAAAGGGGCGCGGCGCTGGATATTCGGCCTGGAGCCGTCGGAATTCCTCAAGCCCGCCTTTGTCGTCCTCGCCGCCTGGGCGATTTCGGAAGGATCGCGGCGGCGCGACGTGCCCGGCAATCTGCTGGCCTTCCTGCTCTGGCCGTTGACCGTCCTGCCTCTGATTCTGCAGCCCGATTTCGGCCAGACGATGCTGGTCTCGCTGGTCTGGGGCCTCATGTTCATCATGGCGGGCCTGCATTGGGTGTGGATCGGCGGGCTGAGCGGCGTCGCCGCCTTCGCCGTGAGCCTCGCCTATCGGTTTGTGCCGCATGTGCGGGTCCGCATCATGCATTTCATGAATCCCGACAAGGCCGGCGGCATTACCGACACATTCCAGGTCGATACGGCGCTGCAATGCTTTCTTTCCGGCGGCTGGTTCGGCAAGGGGCCGGGCGAGGGGACGGTGAAGCGCATCCTTCCGGACGCCCATACCGATTTCATATTCGCCGTCACCGGCGAGGAATTCGGGCTCCTGTTCTGCATGGTCCTCGTGGCGATCTACGCCTTCATCGTCCTGCGCGTGCTGCTGAAATCGGCGAAAAACGAAGATCCCTTCTGCCGTTTCGCCGCGGCGGGGCTGGCGCTTCTCTTCGGCATCCAGGCGTCGATCAATATAGCGGTCAATCTGCATCTCATGCCGGCCAAGGGCATGACCCTGCCGTTCATTTCCTATGGCGGCTCGTCGCTGGTCTCGCTTGGGGTCGCCATGGGCTTTCTCCTCGCCTTGACCCGCAAGCGGCCGCGTTCCGAAATCCTCGACGAGTCGGGCGAGGACGCGCACGGCGTCGCGGCTCTGGGGTCGCCGGCGGAATGACGCAAGAAAATCCCAACTGCAATCTGGTCCTTCTCGCCGCCGGGGGAACCGGCGGCCATCTTTTTCCGGCTGAAGCGCTCGCCCACGCCCTTGCCGCGAGGGGTCTTCGCGTCCAACTCGCCACCGACGAGCGGGCGCTGAACTATGGCGCGCAGTTTCCCGCTGAAGCAATGCATGAAATCGCCTCGGCCACGCCCAGGGGCGGATCGCCGATCGGCAAGGCTCTCGCCGCCCTGACCCTCGCCAAGGGCGTTGCGGAGGCTTACGTCTTGCTGGGAAAGATCAGGCCTCGCGTCCTTGTCGCTTTCGGCGGCTACCCGACCGTGCCGCCAGCGCTTGCCGCCTCGTTGCGGCATATCCCGCTGATTTTGCATGAGCAGAACGCGGTCATGGGCCGCGCCAATCTCTTCCTGAGCCGACGCGCGCAAGTCATCGCCAGCGGCTTTCCGACCATTTCCGGCCTTTCCGCCGATCTGCTCGATCGCGTCAGGCATGTCGGCAATCCGGTGCGGCCGGCGGTGATCGAGGCGGCGGCGCTTCCCTATCCCGATTTCGCCGACGGACGGTTTCGCCTGCTCGTCACCGGCGGTTCGCAGGGCGCGCGGGTCATGGCCGATGTCGTTCCAGCCGCCATCGGCCTGCTTGCGCCGGATTTTCGCTCCCGGCTCGTTGTCGTCCAGCAGGCGCGCGGCGAGGATTTCGACCGGGTCAAAAAGGCTTACGAGGAACTGCAGGTCGAGGCCGAAATCGCGCCCTTCTTCGCCGACCTGCCGCTGCGCATGGCCAAAGCTCATCTCGTCATCGGTCGTTCCGGCGCCTCCACCGTCTCCGAACTGGCGGTGATCGGCCGGCCGGCCATATTCGTTCCCTTTCCCTTCGCGCTCGACGCCGACCAGGCGGCCAACGCCGAGCATCTGGCGCAAACCGGCGCGGTCGAGGTGATCCGTCAGGATTTTTTCACCCCCCAGTCCCTGGCGCAAAGGCTCGGAAACGCCTTCAGCAGCCCGGAGGACTTGACGCGGCGCGCGCAAGCGGCCAAGAGCGCGGGCGTGCCCGACGCCGCCGACAGGCTGGCCGAACTGACGTTGGAGACCGCCGGACTGGCGGGCTGAGACCCACGGAGCCGAAATGATCGACCCCGCCTATGTCCAGACCATGGCGCGCTACAATCATTGGCAGAACGCCAGCCTCTACGCCGCCAGCTCGACCCTGACCGACGTTCAAAGGCGCGAGGACCGAGGCGCCTTTTTCAAATCCATCCACGCGACGCTCAGCCACCTCCTGTGGGGCGACCGCATGTGGATGAGCCGTTTTTCCGGCGTCGCGCGCCCCAAGGGCGTCTTTCCGGGAACGGACGCGATCGAGGACTGGAAACGGCTTGCGGCGGAGCGGGTCGAACTCGACGCAATCATTCTCGCCTGGGCGACAAGCCTCGCGCCGGCCGACCTCGAAGGCGACCTCGTCTGGCGGTCGGGGCTGCTCGACCGGGAGGTCCAGGCGCCGCGCTGGCTTGCCATCACTCATTTTTTCAATCATCAGACCCATCATCGCGGTCAGGTCCACGCCATGCTCACGGCCGCCGGCGCCAAGCCGCAGGAAACCGACCTGATCCTCATGCCGCCGGCGGCGCCTTGACGCTTCCGCCGCCCAATTCGGAGCCGAAACATGAAACTGCCGAGCCATCTTGGCCCTATTCATTTCGTCGGGATCGGCGGGATCGGCATGTCGGGGATCGCCGAGGTCCTGCTTAACCTCGGCTATCAGGTCCAGGGCTCGGACGCGTCCGAAAACGCCAATGTCAAGCGCCTGCGCGAAAAGGGCGCCAGGGTTTTCGTCGGCCATGACGCGCAAAATCTCGGCGAGGCGGCGGTTGTGGTGGTTTCCTCCGCGATCAAGCGCGACAATCCGGAGCTTTCCGCGGCGCGCGAAAAACGCCTGCCCGTGGTGCGGCGTGCGGAAATGCTGGCCGAACTGATGCGGCTCAAGCAATGCGTGGCGGTCGCCGGCACCCATGGCAAGACCACCACCACATCGCTCGTCGCCACGCTCCTCGACGCCGGCGGGCTCGACCCGACCGTCATCAATGGCGGCATTATCAACGCCTATGGCACGAACGCCCGGCTCGGCGGCGGCGCCTGGATGGTGGTCGAGGCGGACGAGAGCGACGGCACTTTCCTGAAACTGCCGGCGGACGTCGCTGTCGTCACCAATATCGACCCGGAACATCTCGACCATTTCCACACCTACGACGCCATCAAGGAGGCCTTCCGCGCCTTTGCCGAGAACCTGCCCTTCTATGGGTTCGCCGTCATGTGCCTCGACCATCCGGCGGTCCAAGAACTGGTCGGCAAGATCGAGGACCGGCGCGTCATCACCTATGGCGAAAATCCCCAGGCGGACGTCCGCCTGTCCGACATCGACCTTTCCGGCGGCGTCTCGCGCTTCAATGTCGCGATCCGCGACCGCCTGCGCCGGCGCGAAGTCGAGCTGAACGGCCTGGTCATGCCCATGCCCGGCCATCACAATGCGCTTAACGCCACGGCGGCCATTGTGGTCGCCTACGAACTCGGCGTCAGCGTCGAAAACATCAAGAAAGGCTTGGCCACCTTCGGCGGCGTCAAAAGGCGTTTCACCCGCACCGGCGAATGGAACGGCGTCGCCATTTTCGACGATTACGGCCACCACCCGGTCGAGATCGCCGCGGTTCTGCGCGCCGCCCGCGCCGCCACGACGCATAAGGTCATCGCCGTGGCGCAGCCGCATCGCTATACGCGGCTGAGTTCCCTCTTCGACCAGTTCGCCACCTGTTTCAACGACGCCGATTGCGTCATCGTCGCCGATGTCTATCCGGCCGGCGAGGCGCCGATCGAAAACGTCAACAAGGAGGCCCTGGTCGCGGCGATCAAGGCGCATGGCCATCGCCAGGCGCTCGTCCTGCCGAAACCTGAGGACCTGCCCGACATGATCCGCGACATCGCCAGGCCGGGCGATTACGTGGTCTTCCTCGGCGCCGGCAGCGTCACCCAATGGGCCTATGCGCTGCCGGCCCAGCTTGCCGGCAAGGACGCCGCATGAGCGAAAGACGGATCTGCCTCGCCCTGCGCCATGTTGGTTTCGAGGGGCTCGGCGTTCTCGCCGATCTCCTGCCCGAATACGGGTTTGCGACGCGCATCTGCGAGGTGGGGATCGAAGATGTCCCCGAGGCGGAGATCGCTTCCTGCGATCTGCTGATCGTGCTCGGCGGCCCGATCGGCGTTTACGAGACCGAGTCCTATCCTTTCCTGGCCCCGCAAATGGCGGCGATCGGCCGCCGGCTGGCCGAGAAGAAGCCGACGCTCGGCATTTGCCTCGGGGCGCAGATGATGGCGGCTTCGCTCGGCGCGCGGGTCGGGCCCGGGCCGGCCAAGGAGATCGGCTATGCGCCGGTCCAGCTCACGCCCGGCGGCCTCGCCTCCCTTCTTGCGCCGCTCGCCGGCGAGATGGTCCTGCACTGGCACGGCGACAATTTCGGCATGCCGCGCGGCGCCGCGCGCCTCGCCTTCACCGACGCCTGTCCCAACCAGGCCTTCGTTCTGGATTCATACGGACTCGGCCTGCAATTCCATATCGAAGTCGAACCGGACAGGCTGGAAAGCTGGCTCATCGGCCATGCGGTCGAATTGTCGAAAGCGGGCGTCCGCCCCAATTCCTTGCGCAAGCAGGCGGCGCAATATGGCGAGGCGACGGCGGCGGCGGGACGCAAAATTTTCCGCGCCTGGCTCGACGGAGCATTCGCATGACCGCTCTTTCCGCCGTTCCCGCCTTCGCCGATCTCGCCGGAATGCTGGCGGCGAAAATGCCGCAATTGCGGGGGCGGCTCGCCGCCAATCAGGCGCTTGCGCCTTTCACCTGGTTTCGCGTCGGCGGCCCGGCGCAAATCCTATTCAGTCCGGCGGACGAGGACGATCTCGCCTATTTCCTGAAAAATCTCGATCCGTCCGTTCCAGTCACGACCATCGGGCTCGGCTCCAATCTCATCGTGCGCGACGGCGGCGTGGAAGGCGTGGTTATCCGCCTAGGCGGCAAGGCTTTTGGCGACATTTCCGTCGAGCCGGGATTTCGCCTGCGCGCCGGCGCCGCCGCGCCCGACATGCGCGTCGCCCGCGCCGCGGCTGAGGCGGGGATCGACGGGCTCGCTTTTTTGCGCGGCATTCCGGGCTCGATCGGCGGCGCCCTGCGCATGAACGCCGGCGCCCATGGCGGCGAGACCAAAGAAGTTCTGGTCGAAGCGCGGGGCGTCGACCGGCAGGGAAACTTTCGGACTTTTTCGGTTGAAGAACTGCATATGACCTATCGCCATTGCGATGCGCCGGAAGACATCATCTTCACCAGCGCCCTGTTCCAGGGCCGACCCGGCGAGCCGAATAAAATTTTGGCCGAGATGGATCGGATCACCGAGGCGCGGGAGAAATCGCAGCCGATCCGCGAAAAGACCGGCGGCTCGACCTTCAAGAATCCGCCGGGCGAAAAGGCTTGGGCATTGATCGACAAGGCCGGCTGCCGCGGCCTTGTCGTCGGCGACGCGCAGGTGTCGCCGATGCATTGTAATTTTCTCATCAATCGCGGCGCGGCGACGGCGGCGGATATCGAAAATCTCGGCGAGGAGGCGCGCGCGCGCGTCAAGGCGGCGACCGGCGTCGAGCTGCAATGGGAAATCAAGAGAATCGGCGTGAAAGGGTAGTCGGAGCTCACGCCAGAGCGTCATTGCGAGCGAAGCGAAGCAATCCAGGGGAGCGTGGATTGCTTCGTCGCTAAAACGCCCCGCAATGATGGTTGCAAAGGAAGATATTCATGACCAAACATGTCGCGGTTTTAATGGGCGGACTTTCCAGCGAGCGCAGCGTCAGCTTGCGCTCCGGCGAGGCCTGCGCCAAGGCGCTCGAAGCGGAAGGCTTCACGGTGACGCGCGTAGATGTCGGCCGCGACGTGGCGGAAGTTCTGTCCAGGCTCAAGCCGGATGTTGCGCTCAACGCCCTGCATGGGCCGGGCGGCGAGGACGGGCTGATCCAGGGCGTGCTCGAAATCCTCGGCATTCCCTATACGCATTCCGGCGTGCTCTCCTCGGCGCTCGCCGCCAATAAGGAAAAGGCGAAGATCATCTTCGCCGCGGCGGGAATTCCGGTTCCCGCCGGCAAGACCGTCACGCGCTTCGAAGCGGCAAAGGCCCATGTCCTGCCGCCGCCCTATGTGCTCAAGCCGGTCTCGGAAGGCTCGTCCTACGGCGTTTTCGTCGTCAAGGAGGGAACGCCGCATCCGCCGCAGGAGCTTCTGCGTCCCGACTGGAATTACGGCGATCTGATGCTGGCGGAAAAGTACATCGCCGGCAGGGAGCTGACCTGCGCGGTTCTCGGCGAAAGAGCGCTCGCGGTCACCGAAATCAAGTCGGTTTCGAGCGAATGGTACGATTTCGATTCGAAATATGCGCCCGGCGGTTCAATTCACGAACTTCCCGCAAAAGTTAAAGAAAATATTTACCAAATGGTTCAAGAGTTGGCCCTTAAGGCGCACAGGGCGCTCGGCTGTCGCGGGATCTCTCGGACCGACTTCCGCTACGACGATCGCCCCGGAGGTACGGGCGAACTCGCTGTTCTTGAAGTCAATACCCAACCGGGCATGACCGAGACGTCCCTGGCGCCGGAATTGGCCGCCTATGCCGGCATGACGTTCGGTGAGCTTGTTAAATGGATGGTGGAAGACGCCTCCTGCAATCGGTAAGCGGGCTTGATTCGGCCCTGGCGCCGCCGCGCCCGCTTTGCGCTGCGGCGGCGGGCGTCGCGCCTTCGGCGGTCGTCGCGCCGGTCAAGGACGCGCCGCGCGGCGTGAGGCTTCCAGCCCGCCGCGGCGAAATCCGCAAGCCCCGTCCGACCGACAGATTGCTCGCTTTTTTCCGTCTGCCAGGTCTTGGCCTTGCGCTGACCGCCGCGCTTTTCTCGGGCGTCGGACTTGTGGGCGTTAACCTCAACGGCGATTACGCCGCCTTCGTGCGTGAAAACGGCGCGCCGCGCGACATCGTCGCCCGCGCGCTCGGCTTCGGCCTCGATTATGTCACCGTAACCGGCCAGGTCGAATTGACCCGGGCGAAAATTCTGAAACTCGCGGGCGTGAATTCGCGACAGTCGCTACTGTTTCTCGACGTCAACGAGGTGCGGAACAAGCTTCTCGCGCTTCCTTTGGTAAAGGACGCCAGCGTGAGAAAACTCTTCCCCGACAGTCTGGTCATCGACGTCACCGAACGCAAGCCTTACGCCCTGTGGCAGAAGGACGGCGCCGTTTCCGTCATCGCCGCCGACGGCGCCCGCATCGGCGGCTTTCACGACGTCAAATTCGAAAAGCTTCCCTTTGTCGTCGGAGACGGCGCCAATCTCCGCGCCAAGGAATTCGCCAGCCTTCTCGCCGCCGCCGGCGACATCAGGTCGAAAATCCGCGCCGGCATTCTGGTGTCGCAGCGCCGCTGGACGCTGGTGATGAAATCGGGCGTCGAAGTGAAATTGCCCGAGGCCGATCCGCAAGCGGCCGTGCGGCTGCTGGCGCGGCTCGACAAGCAGGATCGCTTGCTTGAAAAGGACGTCGTCACGCTGGATTTCCGCGTCCCCGGCAAGCTCTACGTGCGCCTGACCGACCAGGCGATCGCGGCGCGCGCGGCGGCGCAAGCGCATCACAGGGGAGCGCGCCTGTGATGCAAATTCAGCCCTTGCCGCGCATGAAAAAGCTTTCGGCGCGAAAAAGCGCCATTCTCTGCGTGCTCGACGTCGGCGCCTCGAAGGTCGTCTGCCTGATCGCCAAGCTCATCCCGGCGGCGCCTTCCGAGATGTTGCGCGGGCGCACCCATCGCGCCAAAATTCTCGGCATCGGCCACCAGCGTTCGCGCGGCGTCAAGGGCGGCGTCGTCATTGACATGGAAGAGACCGAAGCCGCGGTTCGTCTCGCCGTGGACGCGGCCGAGCGCATGGCCGGCGCGCAGGTGGAAAGCGTAATTCTCGGCAATGTCGGCGGACGCCTCGGCTCGGCCTATTACCAGGCCGGCGTGCCGATCCACCGCGCGGTGGGCGAAAGCGACCTGCATCGCGTCCTCGAAGCGACCAGCGTCCGCACGGCGCAACAGGGCCGCGCCATCCTGCACAGTCTTCCGACCGGCTTTACCATTGACGGCGCCAAGGGGATCGCAGATCCCAAAGGCATGGTCGGCGAGCGCCTCGGCGCCGACCTCCATGTCGTCAGCGCCGACGCGGTCTCGCTACGCAATCTGCTGCTCGCGGTCGAACGCTGCCATCTTTCGATCGAGGCGGTGGTGGCGACGCCTTACGCGTCGGGCCTTTCGGTTCTGGTGGACGACGAGGCGGCGCTCGGCGCCACCGTCCTCGATCTTGGCGGCGGCTCGGTCGGCATGGGCGTCTTCCGCGACGGCAAGCTGGTTCACACTGACGCCGTGGCGATCGGCGGCAAGCATATCACCATGGATATCGCGCGGGGGCTGAATATCCGTCTGTCCGACGCCGAGCGGCTGAAGACGCTCCATGGCGTCGCCATCGCCTCGCCTTCCGACGAACGCGAAACCCTTTCGGCCGCGACGGTCGGCGAAGAGGGCGAATCTCCGGTTCATTTCCCCAAGTCGCAACTGACGCGGATCATCAAGCCGCGGGTCGAGGAAATTCTCGAACTGGCCCGCGACCGGATGAAGGCGGCGGGATTCCCCGCTTCGGACCGCGGGCGCATCGTGCTCACCGGCGGCGCAAGCCAGCTCACCGGCATGGCCGAGGCGGCGCGGCGCATTCTTGGCGGCCAGGTCCGCGTCGGACGGCCCCTGGGCGTCCAGGGCCTGCCGGAAGCGGCGAAAAGCCCCGGCTTCGCCGCGGCGGTGGGGCTGTTGATCTATCCGCAATTTTCCGGCGTCGAATATTTCGAACCAAGCAGGGGAAGTTACGGCGCGCATGGGCGGCCGAAGGGCTACATCGGCAAGGTGGGCCAATGGCTGAAGGAAAGTTTTTGAGTAAGGCGAGTGTGGGGCCGGCCAGTACCGGCCCTGGGATTGACCAGGAGACGGGGCGGATGCGCCGGTTACCAAAAAGGGGCAAAATATGACTATCAACCTGAAAGCGCCAGAACTGCGCGAACTTAAGCCCCGCATCATGGTGTGCGGCATCGGCGGCGCGGGGGGCAACGCCGTGAACAACATGATCGCTTCCGGCCTCGCCGGAGTCGATTTCATCGTCGCCAATACCGACGCGCAGGCCTTGATGAGTTCGCGGGCGGAACGTGTGATCCAGATGGGCCTCCAGGTCACCGAGGGCCTCGGCGCCGGCTCGCAGCCGGAAATCGGCCGCGCCTCGGCGGAGGAGGCGATCGAGGAGATCCGCGATCATCTCACCGGCGCGCATATGGTCTTCGTCACCGCTGGCATGGGTGGCGGCACCGGCACGGGCGCGGCCCCGGTCATCGCCCGCACCGCGCGCGACCAGGGCATCCTCACCGTCGGCGTGGTGACCAAGCCCTTCCAGTTCGAAGGCGCGCGCCGCATGCGCATCGCCGATACGGGCATCGAGGAGCTGCATCAGGCGGTCGATACGCTGATCGTCATCCCGAACCAGAATCTCTTCCGCGTCGCCAATGAGAAGACGACCTTCGCCGACGCCTTCTCCATGGCGGACCAGGTGCTTTATTCCGGCGTCGCCTGCATCACCGACCTGATGGTGCGCGAAGGCTTGATCAACCTCGATTTCGCCGACGTGCGCGCCATCATGCGCGATATGGGCAAGGCGATGATGGGCACGGGCGAAGCCTCGGGCGACCGCCGCGCGGTTCTCGCCGCCGAGGCGGCGATCGCCAATCCGCTGCTCGACGAAGTCTCGATGAAGGGGGCCAAGGGCCTGCTGATTTCGATCACCGGCGGCAACGACCTCACCCTTTATGAAGTGGACGAGGCGGCGAGCCGCATCCGCCAGGAAGTGGACGAGGACGCCAATATCATCCTCGGCGCCACTTTCGATCAGAGCCTCGATGGCGTCATCCGGGTTTCGGTGGTCGCCACCGGCATCGACAAGCCGGCCGGCATCGCCGACATCAACGACCAGCGCCTGGCTGAAGCGGCCGAGCGCATGCGGGCGCAGCACGTCGCCCGCCAGGCCGAAGCGGCCATGGCCGCGCCGCGCGCCGCAGCGCCGGCGCCGGCTCCGACTCCGGAGGCCGTCGCGCCCGAACCCGTCGCCGCCTTCGAGCCATCGCGTCAGCAGGTCGCCGCGCCTGCGCCCGCGCCGCAACAGCCGCAACAGACCTATGCGCCGCACCATCCGGATGTGCAGATCACCCGCGTTCAGCCGCAGCCTCCGCAATTCCAGGAGCCGCCGGCCGCCAGGAGCCGGCGCGATGAGCCCCAGCTCCCGGAGGCGTACTTTCCGCCGGCCGCCGAACAGCCGATGCGCGCCCCGCGCATGCCCAGCATCGATGAACTGCCGCTGCCTGGCCAGACGCTCATCCGCGCTCAGCAAAGCCATCCAGCTGCGGCGCCCGAAACCCGCCGCCGCACCCTGCTCGAACGTCTCGCCACCTTCGGCATGAGCCGCGCCGATGAACAGGCGGCCGCGGCGCTGCCGCAGCCGCAACTCGCCGCGCCCCGGCCACAGCAGCCCCAGCAGGCGGCGCCGCCGCGCCAGGGCAATCCGTCGCCGGTCCATGCCGAATACGCCAAACGCCCGGCGCCGCAGCGCCAGGCGGCGCCCCTCGACACCCACGGCCGCAGCGGCGTGCGCGTCGAAGAGGACCATCTGGAGATACCGGCCTTCCTGCGACGCCAAGCCCATTGAGGCTTTTCCCCAGCAGGGCGACCAAAATGCAACACCTAAGTGGAAGACCCGTCGTTAAGGCGGGTTTTTCATTTTTTTTCAACATGTTGATTGTAGTGTTGACTGGCATAATTAAGGCTTGCGCGGCGAAAATGCGGTTAATTTGTAACAGCCGCGTAAGAAAGAGTGATTTGGTTTGCTGCGATGCGAACGGTAGAGCTGGCGAGCGAGATGCGGCGGGCGATTCGTCGCATTTCCCTGGCGAAGAAAGAGTTCAGACAGGGACCTGTATCCTGCCGCTCTCGCCAAAATCTTGGGACCGAAGCGCCCGATTGCGGCGGAACCGAGTTTTTTTTGTAACCGAGCCTCCGCTTTTTGCGGAGCGAGCCGACGGTGGCAGGATGAAGCCGAGTTTTCAAACCACTCTCCGGGATCGCATCGTTCTTTCCGGGGGCATAGGCGTTCATTCTGGCAAGCCCGTCCGTCTCGTTCTCAACCCCGCCGAACCTGATACCGGCCTGGTTTTTGAGCGGCACGACGTTTCCCATGGCGGCAGCCGCCGCGTCGAAGCCCATTGGTCGAAAGTGACCATGACCGAGCTTTGCACCGTGATCGGCGACGGCGGCCGGCATATGGTCTCGACCGTCGAGCATTTGGTCGCCGCTCTGCGCGGCCTCAACGTCGATAATTGCCTGGTCGAGGTGGATGGCCCCGAAACGCCGATCATGGACGGCTCGGCCGCCGCTTTCGTCGAGGCGATCGACCGAATCGGCGTCCGCCAGCTAGAGGCGCCGCGCCGCTATATCAAGATCCTGAAGGCTGTGCGGATCGAAAATGGCCGCGCCTTTTCCGAATTGCGGCCGGCCGAAGACGGCTTTCGCCTCGATGTCGAAATCGATTTCAAATGCGACGTGATCGGCCGCCAGCGCAAGATCCTCGATCTCGCGCCCGCCACGTTCCGCCGCGAACTGGCGCGCGCGCGCACTTTCGGCTTCCTCTCGGATGTTGAGCGGCTGATTAAGGCCGGCTTCGCTCTCGGCGCCTCGCTGGAAAATTCGGTCGGCATTGACGACGACCGCATTCTCAACCCCGAGGGCCTGCGTTACTCCGACGAATTCGTGCGCCACAAAATGCTGGACGCCGTCGGCGACCTCGCTCTTGCCGGCGCGCCCCTGATCGGCGCCTACCACTCCTATTGCGGCGGCCACAAGATGAATGTCGCGGTGCTGGAGGCGCTTTTCAGCGACCGTTCGGCCTATTGCGTCGTCGAGGCGGCCCCTGCGCCGCGTGAGGGCGTCCGCGCCGATCTCGGCCTGGCTGTTTCCCCCGCTTTCCTGCCGGAACGCAGCTGAGCCGAGGGTCGAAGTCTTAAAATTGCCGTAAAAAATCGGTTCAGCTAGCCGAAGATAGCCGCATCCGCGTGCATCGCGCGGCTTCCGCAGGTCTGCGGTTTGCGCTAGAAGCGTTTCGCGCGATCCGACAGGCGCCGGCCCCCCATGACGAGCGAGTTGAATGAAAAATCGGCTGGAATTTGGCATGAAATTTTTTGGCGGCGCCGCCCTCGCCGCCTTGGTTTCGACCGCGCTTGTCGCTCCCGCCTACTGCTTCTCCCTCGACGACCTCAATCCGTTCGGCAAGAAGAAATATGAAATGAAGGTCGATCCGGTCGTGCCGCCCGATCAGCTCTATAATAAGGGACTGAACAGGCTCAACGATCAGGATTACGAACTGGCGGCCAAAACCTTCTCTTCGCTTGAGAAGCAATATCCCTTTTCGCAATGGGCGCGCAAAGCGCTGATGATGGAGCTTTACGCCTATTATCTGAAGGGCTCTTACACGGAGGCCTCCACCGCCGCCGACCGCTATATACAGCTTTATCCCCATGCTTCCGACGTCGATTACGCCGATTATCTTGCCGGTATGGCGATGTTCAGCAATCTGCCCGACGTCGAGCGCGACCAGGACCGGGTCAAAGAGGGGCTGAAATATTTCCAGGCCATTGTCACCAAATATCCGAAATCCAAATATGCCGCAGACGCGCGCTATAAGATTCAGCTCGGGCGCGACCAGCTCGCCGCCCATGTGCTGGACGTCGGCCGCTATTATCTGAAGCGTGAGGATTATCCGGCGGCGATCGGCCGCTTCCGCGAAATCCTGTTCAAATATCAGGACACGCGTGAGGCCGAGGAGGCGCTCGAACGTCTAACCGAAGCCTATCTCGCTTTGGGCATCGTCAATGAGGCGGAGACGGCCGCTGCGGTGCTCGGGCGCAATTATCCCCACTCGCAATGGTATCACCAAGCCTACGAGCGGCTGAAGGAGAATGGCGCATCGCCGCAGGAGCACCACGATTCGTGGATTTCCAAGGCGGTCAAGAAAATGGGCATGACCTGACGCCGCTGACCACGAACGTTTCTTGTCCACAGGCCCTGAGCATGAATTCGTTGGCGCGCCAAAGAATTCATGCTTAGTTTTTTTGGCGGCTTTTTCATCCGAAATCCGGATTCCACTTTTCGGGATCATGCTCTAGGCGAGACGATTTCATGCTGGTCCAGCTGGCGATTCGCGATATCGTCCTGATCGAAAGGCTGGAACTCGAATTCGGCGCCGGCCTGACCGTACTCACCGGCGAAACCGGCGCCGGCAAGTCCATCCTGCTCGATGCTTTTTCGCTGGCGCTCGGCGGCCGCGGCGACGGCGCGCTGGTGCGCTCCGGTCAGGCCCAGGGCCAGGTGACCGCCGTCTTCGACCCGCCGGAGGATCATCCAGCGCGTAAAATCGCGGCCGAGCAGGAGATCGCCGTCGAAGGCGATCTGATCCTGCGCCGCGTGCAAATGGCCGACGGCCGCAGCCGCGCCTTCGTCAACGACCAGCCGGTGAGCGTCCAGACCCTAAGAACCGTCGGTCGTGAACTCGTGGAAATCCACGGCCAGCACGACGATCGGGCCTTGGTCGATTCGTCTGCTCATCGCGCCTTGCTCGACGCTTTCGGCGGCCTTGAAAAGCTGGCGGCGGCGACCCGCGCTTCTCATACCGCCATGCGGCGGGCGGAGAAGGACCTCGACGAGGAAACCCAGGCGGTCGAGGCGGCGCGCAAGGAGGCGGATTTTCTGCGCCATGCGCATGAGGAATTGTCCAAGCTGAACCCGCAGCCCGGCGAGGAGGAAGAACTCGCGGCAAAGCGCGCCGCCATGATGCAGGCGGAAAAGGTTTTTGGCGATCTGCGCGAGGCTCGCGACAGCATCGCTGGCGACGGCTCGCCGCTTTCCACCCTTTTCGCCGCCCTGCGCCGGCTGGATCGGCGCGCCGCACAGGCGCCGGCCCTGATCGAGCCGCCGCTCAAGGCGCTCGACGCGGCGCTCGCCGCTTTCGACGAGGCGCAAAGGGCTTTGGACGAGGCGATGCGCGAAGCGCAGTTCGATCCGCGCGAACTGGAGCGAGTGGAGGAGCGGCTGTTTTCGCTGCGCGCCGCTTCGCGCAAATATGCAGCGGCCATTTATGACCTGCCGGCGTTGGCTGAGAAATTCGCCGCCGATCTCGCTGCTCTCGACGCGGGTGAAACGCGGCTCGCCGCCCTGGCCCGCGCGCGCGACGAGGCCATTCGGGCGTTTCGCGGCCTGGCCCAAGAATTGTCGCAGGCGCGGCGTGAAGCGGCGCAGGCGCTCGACGCCGCCGTTGCGCAGGAGTTGCCGCCTCTGAAACTGGAACGGGCGAATTTTTCCACAAAAATCGTCACCGACGAAGCGCAGGCCGGCCCGGAAGGGACGGACAGGGTCGAGTTCTGGGTGCAAACCAATCCGGGCGCGCGGCCGGGGCCGATGATGAAGCTCGCCTCGGGCGGCGAATTGTCGCGCTTCATGCTGGCGCTCAAAGTGGTCCTCGCCGATCGCGGCTCGGCCCCGACTCTGGTCTTCGACGAAATCGATTCGGGCGCGGGCGGCGCGGCCGCCGCCGCCATCGGCCAGAGGCTGGAGCGGCTGGCGAAAAAGGTTCAGGTGCTTTCCGTCACCCATGCGCCGCAGGTGGCGGCGCGGGCCGGCCGCCATTTGCGCATTTCCAAGGACTTGATCGACAAGGGCGCGCGGACGGCGACCAAGGTCGCGCCACTCGAAGACGAGCACCGGCGCGAGGAAATCGCCCGCATGATTTCGGGGGCCACGGTCACCGACGAAGCGCGCGCGGCGGCGGGCAAGCTTATGCGCGGCGACGCGTGAACCGGCTGCGCAAAAGCCGCATCGCCTCGGCCAAAAATTTCCGCTAATCCTGTCCCATGACGAAAAAGCACGATCTTGCGCGCGCCCGCGAGGAGCACAAAAAACTCGGCGAGGAAATCGCCGCGCATGACCGCGCCTATTACCAGGAAGACGCGCCGGTCATCTCCGACGCGGACTATGACGCATTGCGCCGCCGCTATGAGGCGCTCGAGGCCGAATTTCCCGAACTGGTCGACGAAAGCTCACTGAGCAAAAAGGTCGGCGCGGCGCCGGCGGAGAAATTCGCCAAGGTCGCCCATGCCGTTCCCATGCTGTCGCTCGGCAATATTTTTGCTGACGAGGAGCTTGTCGATTTCGTCGAAAGGGTGAAGCGTTTTCTGAGGCTTCCGGCGGGAGCGCAGGTCGATTTCACCGCCGAGCCGAAAATCGACGGCCTGTCCTGTTCGCTGCGTTACGAGGACGGCCGTCTCGTCAGCGCCGCCACGCGCGGCGACGGCCTGGTCGGCGAGGACGTCACCGCCAACGCCCGCACCATAAAGGACATTCCGCAAAGACTTGCCGGCGCGCCGCCGAAAGTCCTCGACGTGCGCGGCGAGGTTTTCATGGGCCACGAGGATTTCGCCGCTTTGAACGAAAGGCAGTCGGCCGCGCAAAAGCCGCTCTTCGCCAATCCTCGCAATGCGGCGGCCGGCTCGCTGCGCCAGCTCGATCCGGGCGTGACGGCGCAAAGGCCACTAAAATTCTTCGCCTATGCCTGGGGCGAAATTTCCGCGCCTCCGGCCGGCACGCAGATGGGCATGATGGAGGCGTTCCGCTCTTTCGGCTTCAGGGTCAATCGGCTGACCGTTCTGTGCCATTCGGCCGAAGAAATGCTGGCGCATTTTCGCGACATCGAAGGCCAGCGCGCCTCGCTCGGCTATGACATCGACGGCGTGGTCTATAAGGTCAACGATCTCGACTTGCAGCGGCGGCTCGGTTTTGTTTCGCGCGCGCCGCGCTGGGCGACAGCGCATAAATTCCCGGCCGAAAAAGCGACCAGCGTTTTGCGCGACATCGAAATCCAGGTGGGGCGCACTGGCGCGCTGACGCCGGTGGCGCGGCTCGATCCGGTGACGGTCGGCGGCGTGGTGGTGTCCAACGCCACTTTGCACAATGAGGATGAGATCGCCCGCAAGGACATTCGCGTCGGCGACACCGTGATCGTCCAGCGCGCCGGCGACGTCATTCCGCAAATTCTCGGCGTGGTGCTCGAAAAGCGCCCGCATGGCGCGAAGCCTTATCACTTTCCCCACGCCTGTCCCGTCTGCGGCTCCGCCGCCGTGCGCGAGATCGACGAAAAGACCGGCGAGGCGGAAGCGGTGCGCCGCTGCACCGGCGTCCTCGTCTGTCCGGCGCAGGCGGTGGAGAGGTTGCGGCATTTCTGTTCGCGCAACGCCTTCGACATCGAAGGACTTGGCGACAAGCAGATCGCCTTTTTCTTCGAGAAAAGGCTGATCACCACTCCGGCCGAGATTTTCACTTTGCGCGAGCGGGACCAAAGGCCAGGCAATCTGACGCGGATCGAAAATTTCGAAGGGTTCGGCAAGGTCTCGACGAAAAAACTTTTCGACGCCATCGAGGCGCGGCGCGACATCGCCCTCAACCGCTTCATCTATGCGCTGGGCATTCGCCATGTCGGCGAAACCAACGCCATCAGGCTGGCGCGATCCTTCGAGACTTTCGACGCCTTGCGCGAAACGGCCCGTTACGCGCAGCCTGAAAGCGAGGCGCGGCGGCGGATCAACGACATTGATGGCATCGGCCCGGTCGTCGCCGAGGCGGTCGCCGATTTTTTTATGGAAGAGCACAACGAAAAGGCGCTCGAGGCGCTTTTGGGCGAGGTGCGGGTCCAGCCGATGGCGGCGGTGAAAAGCGACAGCGCCGTCGCCGGCAAGACCGTGGTTTTCACCGGCGCGCTGCAAAAGATGACGCGCGACGAGGCCAAGGCCATGGCGGAACGATTCGGCGCAAAAGTCTCCGGCTCGGTGTCGAAAAAGACCGATCTTGTCGTCGCCGGCGCCGAGGCCGGCTCCAAACTGACCAAGGCGCGCGAGCTTGGCGTCGAGGTGATCGACGAGGACGGCTGGCTGAAGCTTGTCGGCGGCGCCTCGTCCGAATGACCGAAGCCCCTGCGGTTGCAAGGCCCGACCGCGCGCTCTATCTGAAGGCCGGGATCGCTGGCGCTCGGACTCATGCTCGACGACGTTTACAATCGCAAAATCCTTGAACTGGCGGCGAATATTCCGCGGCTGGGGCGCCTCGCCGCGCCGCAGGCTTCGGCTTCGGCTCATTCGCGCCTGTGCGGTTCGAGCGTGACCATCGACCTCGCCGTGGAGGGCGGCCAGGTCGCCGATTACGCCCAGGAGGTCAAGGCCTGCGCTCTGGGCCAGACCGCCTGTTCGGTCATGGGCCGCCATATCATCGGTGCGACCCCCGAGGAATTGCGGGCGTTGCGCGAGACCATGCGCAAAATGCTGAAAGAAGACGGGCCTCCGCCGCAGGGCCGTTTCGCCGACGCCGCCGTGCTGGAGCCGGCGCGGAGCTACAAGGCCCGGCACGCCTCTATCCTGCTGGTTTTCGACGCCGTGGCGGAGGCGCTCGACAAAATCGAGCAAAAGCGGGAATCGGCGAATCGTCGTCAATGACCTCGGTCAATGCGCTTCTTTGAAAAGCCGTTATTGTGCCCGTTGTGGTGAAAGCCCCGGCCCGGGGGAGCAAGATATGCCGGAGCCTTCGCTGCGGCGCCCCGCGAGAAAACGAGCAATCGTTTACCACCGCGGGGCGGATAGGAGGGTCCCATGAAAACTCTGCTTCCGGATCTCTGGACGCGCGATTTTATGACGGATCCCTTCCGCGCTCTGGAGAGGGATCTGTTCGGGCGCGATCTGGCTAAGATGTTTGAAATGCCTGAGCGCCGCGAAATGGCGCCGGTTCCGGCGATGAATATCGCCGAAACGGAAAAGACCATCGAGGCGACGCTGGAAATCCCCGGCGTCGAAGAGAAGGACATCAAGGTTCGCGTCGAAGGCGACCGGCTGATCGTCTCCGGCGAGAAAAACTGGGAAAGCAAGAGGGAAGAAAAAGACTGGCACGTGGTCGAACGTCGGTTTGGCGCGTTCAACCGTTCGGTGATGCTGCCGTTTGAACCCGCGGCGGATGCAATCTCGGCCCACTACGACAAGGGCGTCCTGCATCTGACAATTCAGAAACCCGCCGCCAAGGAAACGGCCGCCAAGACCATCCCGGTCATGACTGGCGCTCCGAAAGAGGAAGAACCGCCGAAAGCGCACTGAAAGCGTGAAGGTAGGTAAAATCAGCTAAGCATTGGCCGGCCCCCGAAAGGGGGCCGGAGCTTTTGGACCTCAATCTTTCAGATCAACCCGAATCGGCACGTGGTCGGAGGGCTTGTCCTTGGCGCGCATGTCCCTGTCGATCGTCACCGATTGCAGCCGATCGGCGGCCTGCGGCGACAAAAGCAGGTGGTCGATGCGCAAGCCGTTGTTCTTCTGCCAGGCCCCGGCCTGGTAATCCCAGAACGTATATTGCTTGTCGGCGTCGGTGACGGCGCGGAGCGCATCGGTGAAGCCGAGCGCCAGAAGCTCGCGGAATTTCTCCCGCGTTTTGGGAGCGAAAAGCGCGTCATTGGCCCAGCCGGCGGGATCGTAAACGTCGCGCGCATCGGGAATGACATTGAAATCGCCGCAAAGCACGAGCCGTTCCTCATATGCGAGCAGCTTTTTGGCGTGTGCTTTCAGCCGGTCCATCCAGGCGAGCTTATAGTCGTATTTGTCGCTTGAGACCGGATTGCCATTGGGCAGATAGAGGCAGCCGACCCGCAGAACCGTCTTGCCCCAGGGAACGATCGCCTCGATATAGCGCGCCTGGTCGTCGCCGTCGTCGCCGGGCAGGCCGGCGCTGGTCTCGATCGGGGTTTTGCTCAGGATCGCCACGCCGTTATAGGTTTTCTGGCCGTGGACGGCGACATTATAGCCCTCCGCCTCGATTTCGAGGCGCGGAAAGGCCTCCTCGACGCATTTCAGCTCCTGCAGGCACAAAACGTCCGGCTTGACCTCGCGCAGATAGGCGACAAGCGCCTGCGTCCGCTGGCGCACCGAATTGACGTTCCAGGTCGCGACGCGCAAGGCTCTAGACCTTTTGGGCTGCGGGCCTGCGCCGCGCCGGCGGACGCTCCTGCATCAGTTTCGGGGTTGGGCCGTGGGGCGTGACGCCCTCGCGCATCAGGGCGCGGCGCAAGGGCCCGACGGCGGAGAAAAAGTTGAGCGCGAAAGCGCGGGCGAAATCGACCGGCAGGGCGTGGATCAGCAGCGAGCGGTTCAAAATGTCGATGCCGTTGACGCGCAGGCCGATGTCGCGGGCGCGATGGCGCTCGTAGCGCTCCAGCGCCCGCGAGACAGCATCCGGCTCGTCGAGATCGACGCCCTCCAGGCAATCGACGAGATCGGCGATGTCGCGCAGGCTCAAATTCAGGCCTTGCGCGCCGATGGGCGGGAAGAGATGGGCGGATTCCCCGATCAGGGCGAGGCGCAGGCTGGCGACGCGCGAGCTTTTCATCGCTCCCATGGGAAAGACGCCGAGCGGCCCGTCTATGGTCATGGCGCCGAACATGTTGTGCGCCTCGTCCTCGATTTCGGCCGCCAGCATCTCCGGCGGCAGGGCTTGGAGGCGCGAGGCTTCGCGCGGCGAAACCAGCCAGACGAGGCTCGAGCGGTAGGGCGCGCCCTCGCGCCCGCGCAAGGGCACGAAGGTGAAGGGGCCGGAGCGCTTGTGGAACTCGGTGGAAATATTGTGGTGCGGCCTTTCATGGGCCAGCAGCACGGTGAGCGCCATCTGCGGGTAGGACCAGGTCTTGACCGTGATGCCGGCGATCTGGCGCGCCTGGGAATTGCGGCCTTCGCCGGCGACGAGGAATTTCGCCTCGATCCATCGGCCGGAAGCGAGCCGCGCCCTGGCGCCGGAAAAATTCAGCTCGAAATAATCGAGCAAGTCCTCGATCAGCGTGATGGAAGGATTTTCGCGCGCCGCCTCCGCCAGTTCGGCCACCAGCGCATTATTCTCGATATTCTCGCCGAAAGCCTCGAGGTCGATTTCGCGCGAGCGGAATTCTTTGGGGCTCGTGGGAAAGATCGAGCCGGTGTCGTCGATCAGCCTGATGCCCTCCATCGGCGCGGCGTGGTCGGCGCAGCGCTCCCACAGGCCCAGCGCCCGGTAGAAGCGCAGCGAGCCTTCGAAGAGCGCGACGGTGCGGCCGGCCAGATGCGTCTCGATCTTGCCGACGACCACCACCTTGCGTCCCTGCGCGGCGAAGGCGTGGGCTGCGGAAAGGCCGGCGGCGCCGGCGCCGGCGACCAGCACGTCGCATTCGATCGGCGATTGTTCGGCATTCGGATTTTCCGCCGTCTGGCTCATGATGTCCTTCCCCTCGAACGTTCGGGGTTTCCACTCGATCCGCCCTTTTTAGAACGGCCGCGCCCGTCTGGCGAGGGGGGACGCTCTGCCGCGTCCACGGGGTTTTAACGCTTCGCAGTCATCTTGGCCGCATGAGCGAGCCTCTTCTCATGCGGCCGGAAAGCCGCCGCGGCGTTCTGATCGGCGCCGCGGCCTTCGCCGCGGGCCTTGCGGGCGGCGCCGGCGCCTTGGCCTGGCGCCATTTCGGCCTGACCGCCCGTCTGTCCTTCGACCCGCAAAATTTCGCTTTCCCGCCGGTTCCCGGTCTCCTCGACGCCAGCGGCGCACAGGTTCCCGGCTTTTCCGCCGCCGAAATCCGGGGCAAGGCGGTTTTCGTCCACGCTTTCGCCTCCTGGTGCCCGACCTGCCGCGCCGAACACCCGGCCTTGATGGAATATGCGCGCGCCGGGGGGCGGATTTACGGCGTCGCCTCGGCCGACGATCCGGCCCATACGCGCGATTATCTGCGCCGCGTCGGCAATCCTTTCGTGCGTCTCGGCGTGGACGGGCGCGGCTATTTCTATCGGGCCATGGGCGCGCGCGGCATTCCCGCCGATTTCGTCCTCGCGCCGGCGCCACATGTGGCGCTGCTGCTGCAGGGCGAGCATTCTTATCCCGAATTACGCGACAAAATTTTGCCCGTCCTCGCTGCGGCAAACGGTTGAGATCAATCCGCCCGCGAGGAAATGGCGATTTTCGGCGGGTTGCCCAACCTCTTGTCGAGATAGATTCCGACCTTCTCGATCAGGTCGTCGATATGGTTCTCGAAGAAATGGTTGGCGCCTTCGACAACGGCATGTTCGATTTGAATGCCTTTTTGCGTCTTGAGCTTTTCGATCACGCCGGTGACTTCCCTTATCGGCGCGACGCGGTCCTGGTCGCCATGCACGAACAGGCCGGAGGAAGGGCAGGGCGCGAGGAAGGTGAAATCGAAACGGTTGGCCGGCGGGGCGATGGAGACGAACCCCTCGATTTCCGGGCGGCGCATCAGCAATTGCATGCCGATCCACGAGCCGAAGGAGACGCCGGCGATCCAGCAGGCGCGCGCCTCGGGGTTGATCGACTGCGCCCAGTCGAGCGCTGAGGCCGCGTCGGACAATTCGCCCTGTCCGTGATCGAAAGACCCTTGCGAGCGGCCGACGCCGCGGAAATTGAAGCGCAGAACGGAAAAACCGCGTTCGGCGAAAGCATAATAAAGGTTATAGACGATCTGATTATTCATCGTTCCGCCGAATTGCGGATGCGGATGAAGAATGATGGCGATGGGCGCGCCGCGCTGTTTTGAGGGATGAAAGCGTCCCTCCAGGCGTCCGGCGGGCCCGGTGAAAATCACCTCGGGCATGGATTTGGTCTCGACTGACAAGTTGGACGGTTGTCTTACCCATGCGCGGGCGCGAGAATCAAACTAATTCGACATTTTCGCGGAGAATCTTGTGCTGGTCGTCGCTCGCCTGTTCTGGCTGGTCGTTTTCGCCATTGCCGCGCATTTTCGCGACGGCCTGGCCTATCCCGCCCTGGCTTTCAGCCTTTTCATCGGCTGGCGCGCCTGGCGGCCTTACTGGCTCGCCGCGCCGATCCTGCTTTCCGCCGCCTACGCCAGCCACGTTTATGCTTGGGCGACCGGCGAAGGCAAGATCTCGGCCGCCTTGGGCAATTTCGTCTTCGAGCTTCTGGTTTTTGCTCTGCTGTCGGCGGCGGGTTTTGGATTTGGTTGGCTGCTTCGGCGCCGCAATTCTCGGTCGGAAACCTGAAGGCGCGTATCTTTCTCTCTATGGGCGTTCGCAAGAACGCCAGTCTATCGTCGGGCTTTGGCGGGAGGAGGCGGCGAACGCGCGAATGCTCTCTCCTTCGCGCCGAAGTTTCTTGACCCTACGCTTCCTAAAGCCGTCATTGCGAGCGAAGCGAAGCAATCCACCAGCGCCTAGGCTTTATGGATTGCTTCGTCGCCTACGGCTTCTCGCAATGACGGCCTCTTCAGCGGAGGCCGGGGCCACAGCTTCGAACTTGCGGCATAACGTGGATGCCCGGCGCGAGGCCGGGCATGACGCTGTTGGCTGAGCCAGTAGCTCTAGTGCGCTCACGCCGTCGGCACGAACGCTCCCGGCGGGATCATGCCCTGGACATAGGCGATGTGCAGCGCGTCCAATTGCGACCACAGCACATTGCATTTGAATTTCACCGCCTCGACGCAGGCGTCCTGCTCTTCGCGGGTCCGCGCGTGGCTCTTGACATATTCCAGGGCGAAATCGGCGTCCTTCGGCGCCTGGGTCAGGCGGCGGCGGAAATAGGCCATCACGTCCTCGCTGATGAAGGAATAATTCTCCAGCATGCCGGCGATGCGCTCGCGATGGATGCTCGGCGCGAACAATTCCGTCAGCGACGAGGCGACGGCGACGACGAGCGGCTGCTCCACGACATAACGCACATAGGCTTCCACGGCGAAGCGCGTGGCGGGAAGCGCCGCCTTTTTCGACATGACCATGGCGCGGTCGAGGCCGAGGCCGTCGGTCAGGATCAGCCAGCGCTCGATGCCGCCTATTTCGTCGCCGAGCCCGTCATGGTCGTGGATGCGGGAAATCCATTCGCGCCGCAATTCGCGATCGTCGGTGCGCGACATGAGCGCGGCGTCCTTGCGTGGCACCGCTTCCTGATAGCAATAGCGGTTGAGGGCCCAGGCCTGGACCTGGCCCTTGTTCATCTGGCCGCCATGCAGCATTTTGTGGAAAATATGTTTGTCGTGATAGCGCTCGGCGCCGACGGCGCGGATGGCGGCCTCGAGTTCTTCCGGGGTCAGAAGCCCCTGCGACGAGGTTTTTTCAGCCAGGGCGGCGTGGGACATTGTTTCACTCCCAATTCAACTTTTCACGTTTTTACGCATCTTCCGATTTATCATCGTCGAGACCGTCAATCACTAAGTAATTGCCCGCCAAGCGTCTGAGATTTGTAAGATTTTCGTCACGTTTCTCGCGCGGCGTCTCAATCGGCAGACGCCCGCGAATCCGCGCCGGCGAGGGCTCGAGAAGAATCACCTCGTCCGCCAAAATCAGCGCGTCGTCGAGATCGTGGGTGGCGATGAGCGCCGTCATTTTATTGGCGCCGATACGCGCGGCGAGCAGGGCGCGAAGGCGCCGGTGCAGGGCCCGGTCGAGCGAAGCGAAAGGCTCGTCGAGCAGCAGGAGATCGGGATTGACCGCGAAGGCGCGGGCGAGCGCGGCGCGCCGCGCAAGGCCGAGCGACAATTGGCCGGGCAGATCGCGGCCGTGGCTTTCGAGTTCAAAAGCGGCGAGCAATTTGCCGAGCGCGGTTTCGTCGAGGTGTGGCGCGGCGAGGCGCAGATTGTCGGCGACATTGCGCCAGGGCAGCAGGCGCGGCTCCTGAAAAACCATGGCGAGCCGGCCCGGCGGCTTGACGATCTCGCCTTCGAATTTGCGATCGAGCCCGGCGATCATGCGCAGCAATGTCGATTTGCCGCAGCCGGACGGGCCGAGCAGCGCGACAATGGCGCCATCGGGGACGGAAAGCGAGAAGTCATCGAAGACTTTTCGCCGGCCGCCGCCGACGACCGGAAAGATCTTTTGCCTGACGTCGATCTCAAGCGCCATGACGCCGCCACCAACTGGCTCTGCGTTCGAGCGGCTGCAGGATTAAGGTCTCGATCGCCATCATCAGCACGATAAAGGGCAGGGCGTAGGCGAGCAGCAGTTTCAAGTCGAAAAGCTGGAAAGCCTCGTACATCTTGAAGCCGACGCCATTGGGGCGTCCAAGCAGTTCGACCACCAGCACGATTTTCCACACCAGCGACAGGCCGCCGCGCGCCGTCGCGGCGAAATAGGGGGCAAGTTGCGGCGCCAGGACATGCCGCCAGCGCCGCGTATGCGAAAAGGCGAAGACATGCGCCATCTCGTCAAGGCCCGGGTCGAGCGCGCGCGCGCCTTCACGCATATTGACCACGGCATAGGGCAGTTTGTTGAGGGTAATCGCCGCCAGCGCCGAGCCTTCGTTCAGCCCGCCCCAGATATAGGCGAGGATGATGATGACCAGCGCCGGCGTATTGAGCGCGATCACCAGCCAGGGGTCGAGCGCCCGGTCGAGCCGCGGACTGCGGCCGAGCGCCAGGCCGAGAACCGAGCCGATAATCATGGCGAGGGTGAAGGCGGCGGCGACGCGCGCCAGCGTCATGCCGAGATTGAATCCCAGTTCGCCGCTTTGCGCCTGCGCGAACATGGTCGCGCCGACGGCGTATGGCGTCGGCAGATAATGCGGGCCGAGGCGCCAGGCGCCGAATTGCCACAGCGCAAAGAACAGCAGAAGCGAAACGATTCGCGTCATTTCGCCGTCGCAGGGGGCGCGGAATCGCCGCGATAGAAGACGTTCGGATCGAGTTCTTTGGCAGAGCCGACCAGTTGCGGGCCGCCGACCTTGGCGAGAACCTTGTAGATGGCGGCGGCGTCGGCGATATCGTCGTTGATCGGCCGCACGTCGAGGCCGGCGCGGTAATTGGCGCGCATGATCGCCAGGGTGGCGGCGTTCTTCGCCCTGGTCAACGGCGCGATCTTGGCGAACGCGGCGTCATTCTCGGCGAGGCGCTTCTGCGCCTCCTTCATCATGTGCAGGAACTTCTTGAGCACCGGGCCGTGATGGGCGGCGAAATCCTGGGTGAAGACATAGCCGATAACGACGACAGGGCCCTTGGCGCCAAGCTCGCGCTCGACATGAGCCATATCGACGGCGCGCTGGAAGCCGTCGCCCTGCAGGCGGGCGGAAAAGGTCCAGAATTCGAGCGCCGCGTCGATTTGGCCCTGCTTCAGCTTTTCCGCCAGCAGGGGCGGCGCGCCATAGACGATGTTCGCTTGCTTTTTCAGATTGACTCCATGACGTAGCGCCCAAGCTTGCAGCATCAGCCAGCTCTTGTCGAGCGGACCGCCGGCGACGCCAATGGTCTTGCCGATGAAATCGGCCGGCTTTTTGAAGTCGGCGGCGTTCTTGACCATGACTGCGCCAAGCGCGGTAGAGTGCGGATAGAACAGTAGCTTCTGGCCGAGGCTGCGCTCGCGCGCCACCCACAGCCAGTCGGACAGGATGATGTCGGCGCCGCCGCCGATCAGCGCGATCTTGCCCGCTTCCGTGGTGGCGAGTCTGGTGATCTTGAGATCGAGGCCGGCCTTTTTGTCGAGGCCGTAATTCTGGGCGATAGCGAGTTCCCAGGCCCACGTTCCGGTCGCCTGAATGGCGAGGCGCAAGGGCTCTGCGGCTTGGGCCGCCGGCGCGAAAACGGCGGCGGCGAGGGCGAGGACGAAAGCGAGCGCACGCCCGGGATTGCTGAATTTCATGGAAACGAGCCTCAAGTTCAGGACGAAGAGCCTTTGTCGGTAGGGGTTTGGGCGGAGAACTGGGTAAAATCCATCTTGCCGACCTCGATCGCCGCCTTGGTGCGGCTATAGACGTTGAGCTTGCGCAGGATTTCCGAAACATGCGCCTTGACCGTGGTCTCGGCCACGCCGAGCTCATAGGCGATCTGCTTGTTCTGCAGTCCGGCGCGAATCATGTCGAGGACGCGCAATTGCTGCGGGGTCAGATCCTGCAGCCGCCGCAGCATTTCGCTGCGCTCCTTTTCCGAAGGCTGAAGCTGGCTGATGTCGCGGAAACGTTCCGGCAGATAGACCGAGCCGTTGAGGACTTCGCTGATCGCATGGGCCAGTTCGCTTTTCGACGTCGCCTTGGAGACATAGCCGGCGGCGCCGATGGCGAGCAGGTCGCGCACCACGCGCGGCTCCTCGTGGCCGGAAACCACCATGAGCGGAAGATGCGGATGGGCGGCGCGAACCCGCACCAGGCCGGAAAGGCCGGTGGTGTCGGGCAGGAAAAGATCGAACAGGCCGAGGTCGATATTCTTTTCTCTGGCCAGCACGTTCAAGGCCTCGTCGATGGTCGTGGCCTCGAATATCTCGCAATTGGGACGCTCCAGCCGCACTGCGCTTTCCAGCGCTTCGCGAAAGAGCGGATGGTCGTCGACAATGAGAATGCGCGTCACCTTACGTCCTCCGCCGATACGGGATGAACATTTGTCGCTGGCGGGTCGTTTTGCGATTTGCGCGCGGCCAAAGCGACGGGAGGCCGCATATTTGCGCCGGGAGGAAAGCGCGCGCAAGAGGTCAAAATAAATGACGGGCGCTCCCGCGTCCTGCGCGACCGCCCGTCAATTGACCATTTTCAGATATTTCTGTCAGGCCGCTTCCGCGCGAAAGAGCGCGAAAGCGGCCGGAATTGTCACTTGGAGGCGGTGGCCGAGAACAGTTTGAACAGCCAGTAGGAGCCGCCCTGGTCGATGCCCTTGAAGGTCTTGGCGACTTCGCCGCCCCATAGCGGCACCGCGCCGCCCCAGCCGGCCGCCACGCCGATCACTTCCTGGCCATCCTGTTCCCAGGCGATCGGCGGCGCGACAATGCCGGTGCCGACGTTGAACTTCCACAGAACGTCGCCGGTCTTGGCGTTGAAGGCCATCAGATAGCCTTCGGGCGTGCCGGTGAAGACCAGGCCGCCGGCGGTGGAGAGAACGCCGCCCCACAGCGGAGCCTTGTTCTTCCATTCCCACACGACCTTCATCGCGATCGGGTCGATCGCCTTCAGCGAGCCGATGTGATCCTTGAAGATCGCCTTGACGTTGAAGCCCGCGCCGAGATAGGCGGCGCCCTTCTTGTAGACGACCGGCTCGTTGTGGATGTCCATGCCCCATTCGTTCGACGGGACATAGAACAGATGCGTCTGGTCGGAATAGGAGACCGGCATCTGGTTCTTGGCGCCGAGGAAGGACGGCACGGCGAAGACCGACTTGCCGGCTTTGCCGCTGGGGGCCTTGGTGGGGTCGCCCGGGCGGAAGTCGTTGTTAAATTCAGGACGGCCGTTCTTATCGATGCCCTTGGCCCAGCTGATCTTGCTGACGAACGGCATGGAGCGGAGGTACTTGCCGGTTTCGCGGTTGAGCACATAGAAGAAGCCGTTGCGGTCGGCGGTGCCGCCGAGCTTCTGGCCGTCGTGGTCGAACGGTATGAACTCGTTCACGCCGTCGTAGTCCCAGCCGTCATGCGGCGTGGTCTGGAAGCCCCATTTGATCTGACCGTTGTCGGGATCGATGGCGATGCGCGACGCGGTCCAGCGGTTGTCGCCCGGGCGCAGCCAGGAGTTCCACGGGGCCGGGTTGCCGGTGCCGAAATAGATCAGCTTGGTTTCCGGATCGTAGGTGCCGCCAAGCCAGGTGGCGCCGCCGCCGTGCTTGTACATGTCGCCCTTCCAGGTCTGGTGGAGCTTGCCGGTCATGGTCGAGGGCTTGCCCTTGAACTCGCCCATCAGGCCTTCGAGCACCGGACGCTGCCAGACGAGATCGCCGGTTTCGGGATTGCGGGCCTGAACCATGCCGACGATGCCGAATTCGCCGCCGGAATCGCCGGTGATCAGCAGCGGGCCGTTTTTGCTCGGGACGATCATCGGCGCGCCGGAATAGGAATAGCCGGCCTTGAAGTCGCCGACGGTCTTGCGCCAGACGACGCGGCCGGTCTTGGCGTCAAGCGCGTAGATCTTGGAGTCGAGCGTGCCGACATAAACCTTGTCGCCGAACAGCGCGACGCCGCGATTGATCACGTCGCAGCAGGGCAGAATGCCTTCCGGCAGGCGGGCGTCCCATTCCCACAACTTGTCGCCGGTCTTGGCGTCGATGGCGAAGACACGGCTGTACGAGGCGGAGATATAGATCACGCCGTTGTGCACCAGGGCCGTCGCTTCCTGGCCGCGCTGCTTCTCGCCACCAAAGGAGAAGGACCAGGCCGGAACGAGATTCTTTACGTTGGTCGTATTGATCTGGTCCAGCGGGCTGTAACGGTGGGCCTGATAGCCCATGCCATTGGTCACCACCTGATTTGTCGACGTCGCGTCGTTGAGCAGGTCTTTTAGAGTGACGGGTCCGGCATAGGCGGCGCCGGCGATAACCATCCCCGCGATGGAGACGGTGGCCAATAAAGTGCGTTTCATCACTACTTCCTCCCAGTTCCTGCGCCGGCGGCGCCGACGCATTTCAGCAAGGCGGGCGGGCGAATATGCCGCCGCGCCTGGACACATCGGGAGAGTTGTGCATCTTTCCGCCAACGCGGAAAGCCCTCCCAATGTCTTGATAGAACACGACATTCTCTCGGATGCAGGAATGCGCCGAGGTCATGCTCCGATCAATCTTGTTGCGCCGGCGGTCGCCAGACGACGCCGTAGGACGCAAATATCTTCTTCAGTTCGCCAGAGGCCGCGAGAGTCTTGAACTCCTTGGTGATCGCGAGCGCGAGATCGAAAGAATCGACTTTCACCGCGCCGCCGATCGGGAAATTCCTCGCCAGCCGCGTCTTCGGATAGACAATGGTCACGGGCCGTTTGACTTGGCGCGCTAAGTTTTCAACCAGCGCCGCCTCGCCATAGAAGGCTGCGACTTCGCCCTTGTCATAGGCTTTCGCCGCATTCTGCTCGCCGCGCACATGAACGATATTGTTAACCAAGGTGTGATTGCGCTCGGACAGCAGGATCAGGTCGGCCAGGGTGCCGATGTCGACCGCGACCTTCTTTGTTTCGAACAAGGAAAAGTCCTTGGCCCGCTCCGCGTCTGCAGGGTCCACCGCCATAGCGTAACCCTCGAGGTAATAGGGGCCGGTCAGTTTGACCAAATCATTCTGGAACTCGACCTGTGGGTCGTCCGGAATATGCAGCATGACATCGCCGGGCGCCTGGCCGAGAAGCGTGCCTTTCCAGACGTAGTTGCGCAGATCGTCGTTGATATTGTCGTCGGCGCGCGCAATGACATACTCCACTTTGACGCCCAAGCTCTTCGCCAATGCCGCGCCGATATCGACGTCTATGCCTTTCAGCACGCCCTTGTCGGTTTGCCAGGACCACGGCATGTAGTCGCGATAAACAGCGACGCGCAGCACGCCGGTCTTCTTGATGGCGGCGATCGGTCGAGCTTGCGCTAAGTTCACGAAAAAGCCGCCGCCGCAAAGAGCGGCGGCGAGCATGGCTGCGCGGAAAATCGCGCGCATCGAGATCAAGGGCCCTTGTAGCGCGAGTCGAGATAGCAGCGGATGGCCCACATGGTTTCCTGCGACAGGATGCCCTGCCAACGGGGCATCTTGGTCATGCCGTTCTGGGTATAGCCATTGCGGATGCGGTGGATGAACCAAGCGTCGCCCATCTCTCCCTTGTCGAGATAACGCAGGTCGGGCGCGATGCCGCCGGAGATGGCGTCGAGTCCGTGGCAGCGCGCGCAGTTCTGGTTAAAAGCATCAGCGCCGATCTTGGTCGCCAACGCCTGATATTTTGTGCCGCGGTAAGGATTTTTCTCCAGCCAGACCTTCCCGAGTTTGGGCAGGCCGGCATGGTCGACATCATGGGGAGGTCCCGCGTCTTCGGCAAAAGCGCCCCCGGCGGCCATGGTAGCGATTAGAACGAGAGAAATCCCGAATTTGCGGGTTGATGGCACCACGATTTACCTCCCAGATTTTGACCCGATCTTAGAGGCAGGACGGACCAGGGAAATTGTACTTTGGCGCCCTTGGCTTCGCCATAAGGGCGGAGAATTTCAATCGTTTGAACGGCAGACGACATTTGCGTCGCGACGGCGTCGCGATTGCGGATTTAATCAGCAGGAATTGACAACGACGAATGGCTTCCGCGCCGACCGGCCAGTTAACTTTTTTATGCCGGCTCGGACGTCTTCGACCGCGCGATGCGGCGCGGCGTGAAACCTTCGACCGTTTCGGCGGAATCCCTGGCGGCGATGGCGGCGATCAGGCCGTGATCCGGCGACTTGACGCAGATCGGATCGCAGGCCGCGGCGTCACCCACCAGCGCCAGCGCCTGGCAGCGGCAGCCGCCGAAATCGATGGTCTTGCGTTCGCAGGAGCGGCAGGGCTCCCGCATCCATTCGTAGCCGCGAAAGGCGTTGAATCCGGGCGAATTCGCCCAGATGTCGGCAAGGCTTTTCTCGCGCGCGTTCCAGAATTCCAGCCCGGGAATCGTTTCCGCCGCGTGGCACGGCAGCACCTTTCCTTTCGGGGTGACGTTGAAGGTGAGGCGGCCCCAGCCGCTCATGCAGGCTTTGGGATATTGGGCGTGGTAATCGGGCGCGACATGATCGATGACGATCTGACCCTTGTAGCGCTCGCGCCGCTCCTCGACTTCGGCGTAAGCTTTCTCGCTCTGCGCCCGCGTCGGCATGAGATGGGCGCGATTATGCAACGCCCAGCCGTAATACTGGGTGTGAGCGACTTCAACGCGCCGCGCGCCGAGTTTTACTGCGAAATCGACCATGGCCGCGGCGTGGGCGATATTGGCGCGATGGATCACGGCGTTGACGGTGAGCGGCATGCCTTCCGCCGTCACCCAGGCGGCGACCTCCTGCTTTTTGGCGAAACCGCCTTCGTAGCCGCCGATCCAGTCGGCGCCTTTGGGGTCCGAATCCTGGATCGACAATTGCACATGGTCGAGGCCGGCCGCGACGAGATCGTCGAAAATCGTCTTGGTCAGGCCGACGCCGGAAGTGATGAGATTGGTGTAGAGGCCGACCTTGGCGCAATGCGCCACGAGTTCCCGCAGGTCGCGGCGCGAGGCGGGCTCGCCGCCGGAAAGATGCACATGCAGCACGCCGAGTTCGGCGGCCTGGGTGAAAATATCGCGCCACGCGTCGGTGGACATTTCGCTTTCCCGGCCCTCCATTTGCAGCGGATTGGAGCAATAGGGGCAGGAGAGGGGACAGCGATAGGTGAGTTCCGCCAGCATGCCGGAAGGCGGCGGGAGGGGAGGAAGATTTTCGCTCATAGGGCAAGCATCCGCTTTTCCACCAGGCCGGCCAGCAAGGCGCGCACGTCGCGCTCGACCGTCGCGCGGTCGGCCTTATATTTTGTCGCCAGATCGTCGACGATCGTCTCGAGCCGCGCCTCGCCGTCGCAGCGCTGCAGAATGTCGACGCTGATCGCGTTGAGGCGCATGAATCTTTCCGGCGCCAGCAAGACCCAGGTCTTGCGGACGGCGTCGTTCTTGAGCTTCACGCCCCGCAACAGGCGCGGCCGCGACTCGTCGGTCAATTCTTCAGCCGTCACGCGCGCGCCTCCGCCGCATCGATGATAAGGCCGTCCCGGCCGATCTCCCAGCCGGCGGCCTCGACCTGCGCGCGCTCGGGCGAATCGCAGCGCAACGCCGGGTTGGAATTGTTGATATGGACGAAAATCCGCCGTCCGATCTTCACGTCGGCGAGCGCGCGAAGCGTCCCCTTTTCGCCGTTCATCGCCATATGGCCCATGCGCCCGGCGGTCTTCGGCAAGAGGCCGAGGCGAATCATTTCGTCGTCCTCGAAGGTCGTGCCGTCGAAAAACAGGATTTCCGCCCCCTCCAGCCTCTTGCGCAGGGCGTCGGTCACGCGCGCGCAGGAGGGCATGTAATAGAATCGCCGCTCGCCCTGTCGGATTTCGACGCCGACAGTATATTCGCCCTCGGCCGCAAGTTCGATTTCCGCCTCGTTGCGCGATTCCATATAGAGCGGAATTTTACCAGGCGCGACGAAGGGCGTGATCGTGAACCCCAGCCCCGTGTCGACGGTCTCACCCGGCGCCACAGTCCGGCGTTTCACCACATCGGCGTTGAGCACGCCGAACACGCCGCCCATCGTCTGCTCCATCACGCTTTTGGTGGCGTAAATGGTGAATGGCTGCATTTCGCGCAACACCAGAAGTCCGGCGATATTGTCGATGTCGCCATTGGGCGCGAAGACCGCCTTGATCGGCGAATGGCGCGGAGCGATCTTCGGATGAAGGGCGGGGTTGGCGATGATCTGCTGGCGCAGGTCGGGCGTGGCGGAAAGGATGATCCAATTCTCGCCGTCGCTGCTCGCCGCGACGCTGCATTGGTTGCGCATGGCAATGCGGCCGTCGCGCTCGTAGGCGAGACGGCAGTTCTCACAAAGACAATTCCACTGCGGCAGGCCGCCGCCCGCCGCAGAACCAAGTATGAGAAATTTCACTTGCCGAACCTTTGGCCGGAGCTTGGCGCCGGCTTAGATCTCGGCCGACATATAGCTGGTGACTTCCATGCCGACGCAGGTTTCGCACGCTTCGGGCGCAGTCCAGGTCATGTTCGTTCTCCCTGTTTGATCTTGCTTCGCGTCTCGGCGTCCCTTCCCGCAGCGAAAAGAGCCGCGCCGATCTCGAATGCTATCTTAGCTTAAATGCGGCGCCGACCGGAAGGGTCAGGCGTGGGCGATAAATTTGTAAGATTTCTTTCGGCCTTTTCTCGTGGCGGCTGCGCCAACCGTGAGAGCGGGAGGAGCCCGCTTTCGCCGCAGGTTTCGTTCTTGCGGCCGCAAGGGCGACGCGTCGCGCCCAACTTCCGAGCGCCTTGACGAAAAGCCAGACGGCGCTCCATGCCAAAAAACGTCCCGCGGCGAAAGTTGTTCCGCCGCAGGTCGAAGAAGAGTTGCAACAGCGACCGGGTTTGGGGTCGCTCTAAGTCCGCAATGTCTGGATCAAATCTCGGCGGACATATAGCTGGTGACTTCCATGCCGACGCAGATTTCGCAGGCTTCGGGGGCGGTCCAAGTCGCTTCCGTCATATTTTCCTCCTCGAATATCAGTTTGACTTCGTTCGCGTTTCGCCAACGGCTTTTGGGGAATCGTCGCCTCGGCCCATACAGCGCCAGCAGGATTGATTTATCCCTGAACCAAAGATAGGGCGCCGCCGCCGATCGTCTACGGCGCCTAAGTAGGAGAAAAAGCTCAGGTTAAGGGAATATTGCGGCGCAATATAACTTGCGCGCCGCCTCGGCCGGATGGCCGCTTTCTGGGCTGCTAAGGTCAATGGCACTAAAGAGCAGTATCGTTTTGTATTTGGTCGGTATTATCGTAAGCGCCATCGGACGTTGTATCGATGAAGCGGTTATGCCCTGGGGAGGACATGCCAAACCGACAATGCGCCTGCGAGGCTGCGCATAGACCTGCGCTCGAGCCTTGGGCCCGCTCCGGCGGGACAAGGTGGGTAGCGCGCGGGTCTTTCATTGCGTTCGACGCAGCTTTGCTCTGGCGCGTCTACGCCCTGACGGATTCGGTCAGGGGCGCCGGAGAGAAGTATTTCGCCGGCGAACGCTCATAATTCGGCATCCAGCTTTTCGACGGTTCGAAAACGCTCGCGTGAAGCCCGATCTCCCCGTCGGGCGACGCCAGCTTCGATCCGTATCGGAAATGACGCTTTGCGGCGTATGATTGAGGAGGAACGTACTATGTATCAGGAAGCAGTAACTAAACTTACGGGCGAAAATCTGATTAAGTCGAAATTCGACAATTTCATCGGCGGCAAATGGGTCGCGCCCGTTCGCGGCGAGTATTTCGACAAGATCAGCCCGGTGTCGGGCAAGGTGCTGTGCAAAGTCGCGCGCTCTACCGCCGAGGACATCGAACTCGCCCTTGACGCGGCCCACAAGGCCAAGGACGCCTGGGGGCGCACGCCTCCGGCCGACCGCGCCCGGGTCCTGCTGAAGATCGCCGATCGTCTCGAGGACAAGCTTGCCACGATCGCCTTGGTCGAAACGCTCGACAACGGCAAGCCGATCCGTGAAACGACTTACGCGGACATCCCGCTCTCCGTCGATCATTTCCGCTATTTCGCCGGCGCCCTGCGCGCGCAGGAAGGCTCGATTTCGGAAATCGATCACGACACGGTCGCCTATCATTTCCATGAGCCGCTCGGCGTCGTCGGCCAGATCATTCCCTGGAACTTCCCGCTGCTGATGGCCGCCTGGAAGCTCGCCCCGGCGCTTGCCGCCGGCAATTGCATCGTCATGAAGCCCGCCGAACAAACCCCGGTCGGCATTCTCGTGCTGATGGAAATCATCGGCGACCTGTTGCCAGACGGCGTCCTGAACATCGTCAACGGATTCGGCGCGGAAGCGGGCAAGGCTCTCGGCTCGAGCAAACGCATCGCCAAGATCGCTTTCACCGGCTCGACCGCCACCGGCCGCATGATCGCGCATTACGCCGCCGACAATCTGATCCCTGCGACCTTGGAGCTGGGCGGCAAATCGCCGAACATCTTCTTTGCCGACGTGATGAACGAGGAAGACGATTTCCTCGACAAGGCGCTCGAAGGCTTCACTCTGTTCGCCTTCAACCAGGGCGAGGTCTGCACCTGCCCCAGCCGCGCTTTGGTTCAGGAATCGATCTACGAAAAGTTCATCGAGAGGGCCGTCAAGCGCGTCCAGGCGATCAAGCAGGGCAGCCCGCTCGACATGAGCACCATGGTCGGCGCCCAGGCCTCGAACGATCAGATGCAGAAGATCCTCTCCTACATCGATATCGGCAAGCAGGAAGGCGCTGAAGTTCTGACCGGCGGTTCGCGCGCCGATCTCGGCGGCGAACTGGCGAATGGCTATTACATCAACCCGACCGTCTTCCACGGCCGGAATTCGATGCGCATCTTCCAGGAAGAGATCTTCGGTCCGGTCTTGTCGGTCACCACCTTCAAGGACGAAGCCGAGGCGCTGGCGATCGCCAATGACACGCCCTACGGACTTGGCGCCGGGGTGTGGAGCCGCGACGGCAGCCGCGCCTATCGCATGGGCCGCGGCATTCAGGCCGGCCGCGTGTGGACCAACTGCTACCATGCCTATCCGGCTCACGCCGCCTTCGGCGGCTATAAGGAATCGGGCATCGGCCGCGAAACCCACAAGATGATGCTGGACCATTATCAGCAGACCAAGAACCTGCTGGTCAGCTACAGCCCGAAGGCGCTCGGCTTCTTCTGAGGACCGGTCTTCTTGGCTTGCGACAGAGCGCGGCGCTTACGGCGCCGCGCTACTTTTTTCGCGCAAACTGTTTGCGATCCTGGCAAATCCTGGAGACTGAAATGGCTGTCGCCCGCGTAAAGGCCACGCCGGAAGCGCTCGCCTGGATCGAGCGCCTCAAAGGCAAGCATGGGCCGCTGATGTTCTACCAGTCCGGCGGCTGCTGCGAAGGGTCGTCGCCTTTGTGTTTTCGCGACAAGGAACATTGGGTCGGCCACGAGGATGTCCTCATCGGCGAAATTGGTGGCTCACCTTTTTATATTCGGGCCAACCAGTTCGAATATTGGCGCCATACCCAGTTGATCATCGACGTCGTCGAGGGAATAGGCGCGGGCTTTTCGCTCGAAGCCCCGGAGGGCGTCAGCTTTCTTACCCGCAGCCGGGTTTTTTCAGACGAGGAATGCGAGCTCCTGGCCGCCCAAGGCGAGCCGCCACGCGCGGCGTGAGCGAATCCGGGAGGCCCTCGTCGAAAAGCTTGGCGGCGGTGATGCGTCCTGAACGTCATTGCGAGGAGCACAGCGACGAAGCAATCGACGCCGCGGCTTGGTCGCGAGCTGGATTGCTTCGCTTCGTTCGCGATGACGAAGCTGATTGGGCGCCAGAGATTGCCGGCATGTGCGCCATCCCTTAGAACATCGGCATGACCCCTTCCTCCCCGCCCGCCGACCGTCTCGTGCTTGCTTTGGCGCAGGTCAACTGCACCGTCGGCGCCATTGACGCCAATCTGGCGCTGGCGCGGGCGGCGCGGAAGGAGGCGCAAAAATTCGGCGCCGATCTCGTCCTGTTTTCCGAACTTTTTCTCGCCGGCTACCCGCCCGAGGACCTGGTGCTCAAACCGGCCTTCCAAGAGTCCTGCCGCGCGGCTCTGGAAGACCTCGCCCGCGACACCGCCGACGGCGGGCCGGCGGTTCTTATGGGCCTGCCATGGGTTGAGGACGGCGCCTCCTACAATGCTTACGCCTTGCTCGATAACGGCCGCATCGCCGCCGTGCGCAAAAAGGTCGATCTGCCCAATTACGGCGTTTTCGACGAGAAGCGCGTGTTCAAGCCCGGACCGGCGCCGGGGCCGGTCGCCTTTCGCGGCGTGCGGCTCGGCCTGCCGATCTGCGAGGACATCTGGGGGCCGGATATTGTCGAATCGCTCTCCGAGACCGGGGCGGAAATCCTGCTCTCGCCGAACGGCTCGCCCTATTGGCGCGGCAAGGACGAGGAAAGGCTGAAAATCGTCCGGGCGCGCATCGCCGAAAGCGGCCTGCCGCTCGTCTATCTCAACCAGATCGGCGGCCAGGACGAACTGGTTTTTGATGGCGGCTCTTTCGTCGTCAACGCCGACGGCTCGGTAGCCGGCCGGCTGCCGTCCTTTGTCGAGACGGTGGCCAGGGTCGTCTTTGCGCGCGAAAACGGCGGCTGGACATGCGTCGAGGCGCCGGATGCGCCGGTTCTCGAGGACGACAATGCCGATTACGCCGCCTGCGTCCTGGGCTTACGCGATTACGTGCGCAAGAACGGATTTCCCGGCGTCGCGCTCGGCATGTCGGGCGGCGTCGACTCGGCTCTTTGCGCGGCCATGGCGACGGATGCGCTCGGATCGGGAGAGGTCCACGCCGTCATGCTGCCCTATCGCTACACCTCGGACGAATCTTTGCGCGACGCGGCGAATTGCGCCAAGGCGCTGAATATCCGCTACGACATTCTGCCGATCGCCGCCGCGGTCGAAGGGGTGGAAAAGGCCCTGGCGCCGCTTTTCGCCGGCACGCCGCGCGACGTGACCGAGGAAAACATCCAGGCCCGCTCGCGCGGCCTCATGCTGATGTCGATTTCCAATAAATTCGGGCCGATGCTGGTGACCACCGGCAACAAGTCGGAAATGTCGGTCGGCTACGCCACGCTCTATGGCGACATGAACGGCGGCTTCAATCCGATCAAGGACCTCTATAAGACCCAGGTCTTCCGCCTCTGCCGCCTGCGCAACCGCTGGAAGCCGGAAGACGCGCTCGGCCCCGACGGGCCGGTGATCCCGGAAAACACCATCACGAAGCCGCCGACGGCGGAACTGCGCGAGAACCAGAAGGACCAGGATTCGCTGCCGCCCTATGAGGCGCTCGACGACATGCTGGAATGCCTGGTGGAAAAGGACATGCGCCTCGCCGACATCGTCGCGAAAGGGCACGATCTGGCGACGGTGAAGAAGATCGAGCGGATGCTTTATCTGGCCGAATACAAGCGCCGGCAATCGGCGCCCGGCGTCAAGGTGACGCGGAAGAATTTCGGCCGCGACCGCCGTTATCCGATCGTCAATCGTTTCCGCGATTCCGGCGAACCCGCGCGCCCGCCCGACCTTTCTCTTGCGCCGGAAAGCCCGGCGGGAACCAGCGAGCGTTTCGAGGAGTGAAAATACCTACGCCGCCCCGTCCGCCGTTTCGTCGCTGACCTCGCGCACGGTCATGGAATTGCCGAGCCAGACGAAATCGTCGCCGAGCCAGCCGTCGATCCAGACCACCGGGAACAGCAGGTCGCGGGTCAGATTGGCGAAGGGCGAGAAGAAGCTCGCCGGCCAGCGCAGGGCCTTATTGACCAGGGCCTCGGGCAGGGTCCAGGCGGTGGCGACCAGGGCGGCGACGATCCAGGGATTGTATCCGAAATAACGCGCCGCATAGGCGCCGGCGAGGATCGGCAGCAGGGAAGAAGCAAAAATTTCCGGCGCATACATGAGCGGGAAGCTGGCGCGGCGCAGGCGCGCCCAGCGCGTCTGGCGCTGATAGACGTCGCGCAGAGTCCTTTCCCCCAACGGCTGGCCGAAGGGGCGATCGACCAGCGCCACTTTCATGCCCGCGGCGCGCACCAGCTTGGTCGCAGCCGCGTCTTCGGCGATTTCGGAGGCCAGAACGGCGATTCCGCCCGCCTCGTCGACGATTTCGCGCCGCCACATCATGCTCTTGCCCTGGGCGAAGCCGAGGCCGATGGCGTCGGCGAAAAATTGCCAGCGCGCCTGGAAGGAATTGAGAAAGGCGCATTCAAGCTGGGCGCGAAAACCCTGCGGCATGACGCCGAGCGGCGGCGAGCAGACGAGGCCGATTTCCGGCGTGAACCGCGCCAGCATTTGCTGCAGGTAATCCTTCGGCGCCAGCACGTTGGAATCGGCCAGAACGATGAAGGCGTGCTTGGCCGCCTGCCAGCCCTTGAAACAATTGTTGAGCTTCGGATTGGGGCTGATCGGATCGTCGCCGATCAGCAGGCGGCCGCGCCCCTCCGGCTGTCCGGCCAGCATTTTTTCGATCAGCGGGATGATCGGATCGTTCTTCTTCTGGACGCAGAAGATGACTTCGTAGTCCGGATAGTCGAGTTCGAAAGTCGAACCCAAGGTTTCGCGCGAAAAAGTCTCCAGACCGCAGACCGGCCGCACGATGCTGACCGGCGGCGTCGGGTCCGGCAGGCCGGTTTTTTGCAACCTGGCGTCGAGCGGCGCCACGCGCGGGCGGCAGCGCCGCCAGACGACGAGCAGCGAGAAGAGATTGGCGAGGGTGAGGAAAAGGCAAAACCCTGCGGCGGCGATTCCGGTCATCCTGGCCGTTCTTTCTCTCTTGCGCGCCAAAGCCGGCGCGAATCTTTGGCGCTTATGCGCAATTTTTTTCACGTTTCTATGACAGGCCGTCGTGTGCAAATCGTGACGAAGGCAAATAAAAGCGCTAAATCTTGGCCGCCATGAATCACCCGAAAACTTCCGCCGATTTCGTCGCGCCCGTGGCGCGCTTCGCGCCTTCCCCCACGGGGCGCATCCATATCGGCAATGCGCGCACGGCGCTTCTCAATTATTTTTTCGTGCGAAAACATGGCGGTACGTTCATTCTGCGCTTCGACGACACCGATTTCGAGCGCTCGACCGAGAAATATGCCTTAGGCATAGAGGTCGATCTCGAATGGCTCGGCGTCGAGCCGGACCGCAAAATGCGCCAGTCCGAGCGCTTTGCCCTTTACCATGCGGCGGCGGAAAGGCTGAAGCACTCCGGGCTTCTCTATCCCTGCTATGAGACGCCCGAAGAGCTTGAGCGCAAGCGCCGGCTGCAGATCGCGCGCGGCGCGCCGCCGGTTTACGACCGCGCCGCGCTGAAATTGACCGGGGCGGAAAAGGCGGCGCTGGAGGCCAATGGCCGCAAGCCCCACTGGCGCTTCCTGCTCCGGCATGAGGTCGAGCGCTGGGACGATCTCGTCCGCGGCGCAAGCCATATCGATTGCGCCTCTCTGTCCGACCCGGTGCTTTTGCGCGAGGACGGCAGCTATCTCTATACCCTTCCCTCGGTCGTGGACGACATCGACGCCGGCGTGACCCATATCATCCGCGGGGAGGACCATGTCGCCAATACGGCGGTGCAGATGCAGCTTTTCGCCGCGCTCGGCGGGACGGCGCCGCATTTCGCCCACCATAATCTGCTGGTCGGCGCCGATGGCCAGGGCCTTTCCAAGCGAACCGGCGCGCTTTCGATCGCCTCCCTGCGGGAGGGGGGGATCGAGCCGCTCGCCGTCGCCGCCATGGCGCTGCTCACCGGCACGTCCATCGCCGTTCATCCGGTGCATAGCCTGCCGGAGCTTGCCGGCCTGTTCGATCTTTCCGCCATTTCCCGGACCAGCGCGCGTTTCGACGACGAGGAATTGCGCCAGTTGTCACAGCGAGTCCTGCACGGCCTTTCCTACGATTATGTGCGGGACCGGCTGGAGGCTTTGGACATTGTCGGGTTCAAGGCCGAGCCATTCTGGCTCGCCACGCGAGGAAATCTGGAGAAGTTTGACGATATTTCCGACTGGTGGAGCGTGATCGAGGGCGAGATCGCGCCGCATCCGCTCGAGCCGGGTTTTCGCGCGGCCGCCGTCAAGACGCTGCCCCAGGAGCCTTTCGACCAGGCGACCTGGGGCGTCTGGACCAAGGCGCTGAGGGAAGAGACCGGCCTGAAGGGCCGGGATTTATTCCATCCCCTGCGTCTGGCGCTGACGGGCCGCGAATCCGGGCCGGAACTGGCGAAACTCCTGCCGCTGATCGGCCGCGCCAAGGTTCTGGCGCGACTGTCGGCGGGGTAGAGCAGGCTAAAAATCCGGCGCGATCCATTCGAATTCCGGCAATTGCGTGCGAGCGAAGGTGAATTGCCGCTTGGCGTATTGCCGGCTGTCGCTCTTGCCCTTTTCCACCGCCGCCTCAAGCGAAGATTCGCCGCGCAAAAAAGCCGCGAGGCCCGGAACGCCGACTGCGCGCATGGCGGGCAGGGTCGGATCGAGATTTTTCGCCAGCAATCGGCGGACTTCCTCGACCGCGCCTTCCGCCATCATCCGGTCGAATCGGGCGTCGATGCGGCGATAAAGCGCCGCCCTTTCCGGCGCGATGAACAGGCATTGGCATTTCGCCGCATCGAGCAGGGGTCTTATCCGAGACCCCTGAAATGAGGCGAGCGGCTTAGCCGTAGCGGCGAAAATCTCCAGGGCGCGAATGAGGCGCTGCGGGTCGGTGGGGCGCAGGCGCGCCGCCGTCTGCGGATCGGCCTCCTGCAGCCTCGCGTAAAGTTCTTGCGGCGCGACGCCTTCGCTTTCCTGGCGCACGCGCGCCCGCACCGAGGCCGGGACCGGGGGAATGTCGGAAAGGCCCTGCAGGAGCGCTTTGAAATAAAGCCCGGTGCCGCCGACGAAAATGGGCAGGCGGTTTTCGCGCCGCGCCTCCGCCAGCGCCCATTTGGCGTCTTCGAGCCAGAGGCCGACGGAATAGTTGCGTTCCGCTCCGATATGGCCGAAAAGCACGTGCGGCGCTTCCGCCTCTTCCTCAGGGGTCGGGCGCGCCGACAGGATCGGCAGATCCCGGTAAACCGCCATTGAATCGGCATTGACGACCAGGCCGCGCGCCTCGCGCGCCAAGCGAATAGCGCGGGCGGATTTACCGCTGGCCGTCGGTCCGGCGATGAGCACGGCTTGAAGGTCAGGCAAGGGTAGAAAACTCCGAGCGCCAAAACGAATTATGACTCATGTCGCCACTCTGGTCGGCCCCGTCGGGTCGCTTAGCCTCACTCCCGAACTGATCGCCGCGGCGGCCAAGCGCTTGCCGGGCGCGCGCGCGCCGATCGTGCTCGCGCCGGGCGAGGCCGCGGACATTCCTTTCGCACCGGCCGCCGCCTATGGCAAGGAAGGCGATCCCGCCTTCGCCGACGACGCCTATTGCCGTGCAGCGGTTTCGGTCCTGCGCCTGACGCTCGGCTCCGCGCCTCTCGACATTTTCGTCCAGCCGGCCGCGGGGCGGCGGAAAAAGCTGCTGCTGGCCGATATGGATTCGACCATGATCGGCCAGGAATGTATCGACGAGCTGGCCGATTTCGTTGGTTTGAGGGAAGAGGTCGCCGCGATCACCGAACGCGCCATGCGCGGCGAAATCGACTTCGAGCCGGCCCTGCGCGAGCGTGTCGCCTTGCTCAAGGGCCTCGAAGCTTCGGTGGTGGACCAGGCGATCGCCAAACGCATCACCTTGACGCCGGGGGGGAGGACCCTGGTCGCCACGATGCGCGCGCATGGGGCCTATACGGCGCTGGTTTCCGGCGGCTTTACCCTTTTCGCCTCGGCGATCGCGGAGAAACTCGGCTTTGATGAAAGCCGCGCCAATATTCTTTTGGTCGAGAACGGCAAATTCATCGGCGCCGTGCAGGAGCCGGTCTTGGGCAAGGCGGCGAAACTGGCGACTTTGGAGGACCTCATCGCCCGCCTGCAATTGGAGAAAGACGAGACTTTGGCGATCGGCGACGGCGCCAACGATCTCGCCATGCTGGAGGCGGCGGGCCTCGGCGTCGCCTATCACGCCAAGCCCAAGGTCGCCGCCGCCGCCCAGGCGCGCGTCGATTACGGCGATCTCACCGCCTTGCTCTACGCCCAGGGTTTCGCGGCGCATGAATTCGTCACCGAAGAGGACGCTTCGTTGGCGTCTCTCGGCTCTTGACGAAGGGCGCGCAAAACAGCATGTTGCGCGCCATGACGCATCCGACCATCACCTGCCGGATTTCGATTATCGGCTAGCTTGCCAAGCTGGCCCGCGCCGTCATGTCTCCTTGAGAACACCACGAGATCGACGCCCCGGCCAGCGCCAGGGGGATTTATGTCCGTTCCGCCGCTGAAACTTTACAACACGCTCACCCGCGAGCGCGAAATTTTTTCGCCGCTCGATGAAAAGAACGTGCGCCTCTATGTCTGCGGCCCGACGGTTTACGATTACGCCCATATCGGCAATGCGCGGCCGCTGATCGTCTTCGATGTCCTCTACCGGCTGTTGCGCGAAAAATACGGGTCCGATCACGTCACCTATGTCCGCAACATCACCGACGTGGACGACAAGATCAATGCGCGGGCCGCCGAGCGCGGCGTCTCCATCCGCGAACTGACGGAAGAAACCAATCGCGTTTTCCAGGAGGATGTCGCCGCTCTCGGCTGCCTGCCGCCTGACGTCCAGCCCCGCGCCACAGAGCATATCGCCGAAATGATCGCGATGATCGAAAGGCTGATCGCCAATGGCCACGCCTATGCGGCCGACGGCCACGTCCTGTTCGATACGCCGTCCATGAAGGATTATGGCCAACTATCACGTCGGCCGCTGGAGGACATGATCGCCGGCGCCCGCGTCGAAGTCGCGCCCTATAAAAAGGGCGAAATGGACTTTGTTCTGTGGAAGCCGTCCAAGGACAATGAACCGGGCTGGGAGTCTCCCTGGGGAAGGGGGCGTCCGGGCTGGCATATCGAATGCTCGGCCATGTCGCACAAGCACTTGGGCGAGGTTTTCGACATTCACGGCGGCGGCATCGACCTTGTCTTTCCGCATCATGAGAACGAAATCGCCCAGACCCGCTGCGCCTTCGGCCACGAGATCATGGCGCGGGTCTGGATGCATAACGGCTTTCTGCAGGTCGAAGGCGAGAAAATGTCCAAAAGCCTCGGCAATTTCGTCACCATCCACGAATTGCTGCACGAGGATAAATTCGGCGGCCGGTCCTGGCGCGGCGAGGTCCTGCGCCTCGCCATGCTGCGCACCCATTACCGCCAGCCGATCGACTGGACGGTCAAGGCGCTCGAAGAGTCGGAAAAGGTTTTGCAGCGCTGGTACGCCCTGTTGCGCGAGAAAAAGCCGGAAACCGGCGGCGCGCTCGCCGAGCCTTTCATCGAGGCTCTTTGCGACGATCTCAACACGCCGCGCGCTTTCGCCGAACTGCATCAGCTGGCCGCGGCCGGCGAGGCGGGAAAACTCGCCCGCGCCGCCGGGCTTCTCGGCCTGTTACAGGACGATCCCGCAAGCTGGGAGGCGAAACTCGCGATCGAGGTCGATGCGGCGGCGGTCGAGAAGCTCGTGGCCGAGCGCCTCGCCGCGCGAAAAGCGAAGAATTTTGCCGAATCCGACCGGTTGCGCGATCTGCTGACGGAAATGGGCGTCAAGGTCATGGACGGCAAGGACAAGCAAACCGGCGAGCTGATCACCACATGGGAGGTCGCGGGATGACGGAACTTCCCCCCAACGAACCCGAAAAGGACTGGCGCGCCTCGCTGCCGTTTCCGGCGCATTGGCTCATCTATATCGTCGCCAAGATCGTCGTTCTCGTGCTGGTCGTCTGGTTCGCCCTCCACTGGTACGGATTGCTGTAATGGCCGGCGCCGAGCAAATCGCCTTGCGCCCGGCGCTGCCGACGGATGCGCCGCTGCTCGCCGAAATTTTTCGCGCCAGCGTGGAGGAATTGGCGCGGGAGGATTATTCCGAGGCGCAGGTCGAAGCCTGGGCGGCGACGGCCGACGACGAAGAGGCTTTCGCCCGAAAACTCGCCGGCATGGTGACGATCGTCGCGCTTCTTGGCGGCGAAATCGTCGGCTTCGCCAGCCTCAAGGGCGCGGACGTCCTCGACATGCTCTATGTCCATCCCGCCGCCGCCCGCCGGGGCGTGGGAAGCGCCTTGTGCGACGCGCTGGAAAAACTCGCCGCCGCGCGCAAGGCCGCGACTCTCACCGCGGAAGCCTCCGATTGCGCGCAGGGGTTTTTCGCCGGGCGGAAATATATGCCGCAAAAACGCAATATGGTTTTCCTCGACGACGAGGTTCTGGGAACGACCACCATGACCCGCAATCTCGTCGCTCCAACTGGACCCAGACAATGAATCGCGACCGCGTCTTCCTGTTCGACACCACTTTGCGCGACGGCGCCCAGACCACCGGCGTCGATTTTTCGCTCGACGACAAGAAGCAGATCGCCGGGCTTCTCGACCGGCTCGGCGTCGATTATGTCGAGGGCGGCTATCCCGGCGCCAATCCGCTCGACACGGAATTCTTCAAGACCCGGCAGACCGGCCATGCCCATTTCGCCGCCTTCGGCATGACGAAGAAGCCGGGGCGCTCGGCCGCGAACGATCCGGGCGTCGCGGCGCTGCTCGACAGCGCCGCCGATACGATCGTCTTCGTCGCCAAGGCGTGGGATTATCAGGTGCGCGTCGCGCTCGGCTGCTCTCTGGAGGAAAATCTCGAAGGCATAACCGAAAGCGTCAAGGCGGCGGTCGCCGCCGGCCGCGAGGCCATCGTCGACGCCGAACATTTTTTCGACGGTTTCAAGGACAATCCGGATTATGCGCTCGCCTGCGCCGAGGCCGCCTACAAGGCTGGCGCGCGCTGGGTGGTTCTCTGCGACACCAACGGCGGCAGCCTGCCCGACGAGGTCGAGGACATCGTCCGCAAAGTCGCGCAACGCGTGCCCGGCGATCATCTCGGCATTCACGCCCATAACGACACCGAACAGGCGGTGGCCAATTCCTTCGCGGCGCTTCGCGCCGGCGCGCGCCAGATCCACGGCTCGCTCAACGGCCTCGGCGAGCGCTGCGGCAACGCCAATCTCTGCTCGATCATTCCGACCCTGCTGCTCAAGCCGGAGCTTGCGGGCAAATACGAGATCGGCGTCGACAAGGAGTCGCTGCGCGGCCTGACCAAGATCAGCCATACGCTCGACGAACTGCTCAATCGCGCCCCCAATCGCCACGCGCCCTATGTCGGCGCCTCCGCCTTCGCCACCAAGGCCGGCATCCACGCCTCGGCCGTGATGAAGGACCCGCGCACTTACGAACACGTGCAGCCGGAAAGCGTCGGCAACACGCGGCGCGTCCTGGTGTCGGACCAGGCCGGCAAGTCCAACATCCTGGCGGAGCTGGAGCGGCTCGGCGTCCCGGTCGACAAGAAAGATCCGCGCGTCAACCGGCTGCTCGCCAAGGTCAAGGAGAAGGAGGCGCAGGGCTATGCCTATGAAGGCGCCGACGCCAGTTTCGAACTTTTGGCGCGGCGCGTGCTGGGCCACGTGCCGACCTATTTCGAGGTCGAGCGTTTCCGTGTCGATGTCGAGCGGAGGCATAACGCCAAGGGCGAGTTGGAAACCATCTCCGAAGCAACCGTGCGGGTAAATATCGACGGGGAAAGCCTGCTCTCGGCCGCCGAAGGAAATGGCCCGGTCAACGCGCTCGATCTCGCCCTGCGCAAGGACCTCGGAAAATATCAGAAGTATATCGAGAATATAGAATTGCTCGACTTCCGCGTGCGCGTCTTTCAGGGCGGCACGGACGCCGTTACCCGCGTGCTGGTCGAATTCGGCGATCATGAAGGCGAAACCTGGTCGACCGTTGGCGTTTCTCCCAATCTGATCGACGCCTCCTTCCAGGCTTTGCTCGACGCCATCGACTATAAATTGCTCAAAGCGGGAGCGTGAGGCTAGAGCGCGTTCCAGAAAAGTTGATTGACACTTCGGACAAGAATATGCGCTAAA
>CAYRNB010000006.1:48963-58905 GCA_964425315.1 uncultured Rhodoblastus sp. | reverse complement strand
GTCATCGGGTTTTCGCCCGGCATGGCCAGAGCGCGCATCCGTGTGCGCAGGGGGCCGGGATTGACGCTCATGACGCGCACATTCGAAATATTGGCCGTGTCGGCGGCATAAGAGCGCATGATCGAGTCGAGCGCCGCCTTGGTCGCCGCATAGGGGCCCCAATAGGCTTTATATTCCGCCCTTTGCGCCACCCCTGAGGAAACGAACACGACCCGGCCGGCGTCGGAAGCGCGCAATAGCAGATCGAGCGAGCGCACCAGCCGGTAATTGGCGGTGACATTTGTCGCGAAAAGCTGGTCCCATTGCTTGGGCTCGCAATGGGCGATCGGCGTCAGCGGCCCGAGAATCCCGGCGTTGGCGACGAAAATGTCGAGCTTGCCCCAACGGTCGTAAATGGCGCGGCCGAGCCGGTCGAGCGCATCGTAATCCTTGATGTCGCAGGGAACGAGGGTCGCCTCGCTTCCCAGCGCCCGAATTTCGTCGTCAAGTTCCTCCAGCGCGCCCTGAGTGCGCGCCAGCGCGATGATATGGGCGCCGCGCCGCGCCAGTTCGAGCGCGACGGCGCGGCCGATGCCGCGCGAAGCGCCGGTGACGAGAGCAATGCGGCCGGCGAGCGGCCGTTCCTGCGAAGGAGTGTCCGACATAAATCAGCTCTGGAAGGAAGGGTCAGCCGGTCTCGGCCAGGAGCGACAATTGCCCGCGAACGTCCACGCCATTGAGGTCGGTGAGGCAGGTCGGGTAATCGCCGGTGAAGCAATGATCGGTGAATTGCGGCCTCTGCGCATTGCGGGCCTTATAGCCCATGGCGCGATAAATGCCCTCGACCGACAGGAAGGCGAGCGAATCCGCGCCGATCAGCTCGCGCATCTCCTCCAGCGTATGGGTGGCGGCGAGCAGCTTTTCCCGCACCGGCGTGTCGATGCCGTAATAATCGGGATGGGTGATCGGCGGCGAGGAAATGCGGAAATGCACTTCCTTGGCGCCTGCGTCGCGCATCATCTGGACGATTTTCATCGAGGTCGTGCCGCGCACGATCGAATCGTCGAGCAGGATGATTCTCTTGCCATTGACCACGGCGCGATTGGCCGAATGTTTCATCCGCACGCCGAGTTCGCGCACCGTCTGGGTCGGCTGGATGAAGGTGCGGCCGACATAATGGTTGCGGATGATGCCGAGTTCGAAGGGAATGCCGGAAGCCTGCGAATAGCCGATCGCCGCCGGCACGCCGGAATCGGGCACCGGCACCACCACATCGGCTTCGATCGGGTTTTCATGCGCCAGTTGCGCGCCCATGGCCTTGCGCACGTCATAGACGGAGCGTCCGTGCACGATCGAATCCGGCCGCGCGAAATAGATGTACTCAAAGATGCAGGGGCGGGCCGGCTGCGGCGGGAAGGGGCGCAGGCTCTCGACGCCGTCTTCGGAAATGACCACGACTTCGCCGTTCTCGACGTCGCGGACGAAATGCGCGCCGATAATGTCGAGGGCGCAGGTCTCGGAGGCGAGAATGTAATGGCCGTCGATCCGGCCGAGCACCAGGGGCCTGATGCCGAGGGGATCGCGGGCGCCGATCAGCTTTTTGTTGGTCAGGGCGACGAAGGCGTAGGCGCCTTCGAGCTGGCGCAAAGCCTCGATGAAACGCTCGACGATCGAATGTTTGCGGCTGCGCGCGACGAGATGCAGCACCACTTCCGTGTCGGAGGTCGACTGGTAGATGGCGCCGTCGCGGATCAGTTCGCGCCGCCAGGTGAGCGCATTGGTGAGATTGCCGTTATGCGCCACCGAAAACCCGCCGGAGTCGAGTTCGGCGAATAGCGGCTGGACGTTGCGCAGGATGGTCTCGCCGGTGGTCGAATAGCGGACATGGCCGATGGCGCGGTCGCCGGGCAGTCGCTGGATGGTCGAGGCCTTGGAAAAGGCGTCCCCGACCATGCCCATGCGGCGCTCCGAATTGAAACGCTTGCCGTCATAGGTGACGATGCCCGCCGCCTCCTGGCCGCGATGCTGCAACGCGTGCAGGCCGAGCGCGGTGACCGCGGCGGCGTCGGGGTGGCCGAAAACGCCGAAAACCCCGCATTCCTCACGCAAGCGGTCGGAATCGAGATCGAGATCGGCGAATATCTCGCCTTCTGCGCCGGAATCGTCCATGGACAGGCTCCCGATGCGCGCCGCCCCACGCGCGCCGATGGGTTCAAATAGACCCAGGCGCGAATAAAAAAAAGTCATTAATTCGCAATATGAAAAATGGATAGTGCGCACGGAGGAGTCCAGACGCGCACTTTCCGATGCGTCAACGCGCTCCCTCGCCGCCCATGTTCTTGGGGCGGACCGGCGGCGAAGGCGTCGCCGGCGCGGCTTTCGACGCGGAATTGCCCTGCGGCGTCGTTTCCCCATTTGCCGCCTTTGGTTTCTTCAGCTTGGCGAACAAGCCCTCCGGATCGTTGGGCAGAAGCGACAGCAATTCGTCGGCGGTCATTTTGATGAGCGGCAGGGTCTTGGAATTGGCCAGCCATTCCTTGCGTAGCCCCGCGTCCGAATCGGGCTCGGCCTTGGTGGGGATGGGGACCAGCCAGTTGAAGAAGATAAAAGCGATGGCGCAAAGCAGCAGGCCGCGCGCCGCGCCGAAGACAAAGCCCAGCGAGCGGTCGAGCGCGCCTATTTTCGAGTCGAGGATAAGGTTGGAAATGCGGACGGTGACCAGCGACACCACGATCAGGACGACGAAGAAGATCGCCGCGCCGGAAATATAGGGCCGCAAAATCTCCTTGGAGATGTAAATCGGCGAATGCGGATCGGAGAGTTTCGGAAGGAGCACGGGATAGAAGGCGATCGCCGCCGCCGCCGCCGCGCCCCAGGATACGATCGCCATGATTTCGCGGGTGACGCCGCGCAACATGGCGAGCAAGGCGGAAACAAGGACGACGGCGATGAAAGCTAAGTCTAGATAGGACGGCATGCGACGTCTCGGATAGGCGCGAAAATCTCGTTGCGGGCGATTCCGCCTTCTTGTTGCGCGTTCGCTTATAACCAAAGCCGGTCGGCGCGTCGACTCGTCCAAGCGCGCGCGAAAACATTCATGTCGCCGCCGCCCGCAAAAGTTTGCGCGCCGGGCCGTCCGTCGCCAAGGCCGCGATTTCGGCGACCGCCTCGCCGATCTGGCGGATGGTTTGCGTCCTTATGCCGGCGGCGCCGTTCGCCCGGTCGCTCCCCTCCTGCGACCCCTGCGGCGCGACGGCGCGGGCGAAGCCGAGCTTTGACGCCTCTTTTAAACGCAGATTGGCGTGCGGCGCCGGCCGCACCGCGCCGGAAAGGCCGACTTCGCCGAAAAAGACCATGTCATGCGGCAGAACGGCGCCGACCAGCGACGAAACCAGGGCCGCCGCCGCCGCCAGATCCGCGGCCGGCTCGAAAATTTTCATGCCGCCGGCGACATTGAGATAGATGTCGTGCTGGCCGAACCGAACCCGGCCGTGCGTTTCCAATACGGCGAGCAGCATGGAAAGCCGGCTCGGGTCCCAGCCGACGACGGCGCGGCGCGGCGTGCCGAGTGAGGTCGGCGCGACCAGGGCCTGAATTTCGACCAGGACGGGGCGCGTTCCCTCCATGCCGGCGAAGACCGCCGCGCCCGGCGCAGGCGCGTCCCGGCCGGACAGAAAAAGCGCGGAAGGATTGGTCACTTCGGCAAGGCCCGCGCCGGTCATTTCGAACACGCCGATCTCGTCGGTCGGCCCGAAGCGGTTCTTCACATTGCGCAGGATGCGGAAATGGTGCGAGCCGTCGCCCTCGAAGGAAGCGACCGCGTCGACCATATGTTCGACCACGCGCGGGCCAGCGATCTGGCCGTCCTTGGTGACATGGCCGACCAGGACGATGCAGGCGCCGGAGAGCTTGGCGAAGCGGATCAGAGCCTGGGCCGCGCCGCGCACCTGGGTCACCGTCCCCGGCGTCGAGTCGGCGGTTTCCGTCCACATGGTCTGGATCGAATCGATGACCACGAGCGTCGGGCGCCGTCCGGCGGAGAGCGTGGCGATAATATCCTCGACGGAAGTCTCGGCCGCGAGCTCCACCGGCGCATCGGCAAGCCCGAGCCGTTCGGCGCGCAGCCGCACCTGGGCCGCCGCCTCCTCGCCGGAAATGTACACGACTCTCTCGCCCCGCCGCGCCAGGGCGGCGCAGGCCTGGATGAGCAGGGTGGATTTGCCGATGCCGGGCTCGCCGCCGATCAGCAGCACCGAACCCGGCACGAAGCCGCCGCCGGCGACGCGGTCGAGTTCATGAATTCCCGAAAGAATGCGCGGCGGCGGTTTGGTTTCCCCCGAAAGCCCTTCCAGCGCGAAAATCCGGCCCTTGCGCAAATGGCGCGCCGCCTGCGCGCCGATCCCGGAAGAGGGCGCCTCCTCGGCAAGAGAATTCCAGGCGCCGCAGGATTCGCATTTGCCCTGCCAGCGCGCCGAAACCGCGCCGCAGTTTTGGCAGATGAAGGAGGTCCTGGGCTTGGCCATGAAAAATCCGGCGGTAGAATGAGAACATAAATAGAACGGATTACCCGGTCTGTCCAGCCTCGGCCGGCTTGACCGCATGATTTTCTTCGACGCCGCCGAGATAGATCCGCTCGTAGCGCCGCCCGAGATCCGTCAGGATTTCATAGCCGATGGTGCCGGCCTGCGTGGCCAGTTCGTCGATACTGACGTTTTCGCCCAGAATTTCCACGCTGTCGCCGCGGGCCAGCGGACCTGCCTCGGAAATGTCGATAATGGTCAGGTCCATGGAAATGCGCCCCACCACAGGGCAATAATGGCCGCCGGCGAAGACCTCGACCCCGACCACGCCCCCCGAGGAGCTGCGCAGAAAGCCGTCGGCATAGCCGATATTGACGGTGGCGAGCTTTCGCCGCGTCGGCGCGGTCCAGATGGCGTTATAGCCCGCGGTGTCGCCGGCCGCGATGTCGCGCACTTGCAGAATGAGGGCTTCGAGCCCGACGACGCGGCGCATGGGATTTTCCGCGCCGGGCGTCGGATTGCCGCCGTAGAGCGCGTAACCCGGCCGCGCCAGGTCGAAAAAGGGCGAGTCGGGCAGGAACAGGCCGGAGGAATTGCACATCGAGGCCGGAATGGGCGGCAATTGGCCCAAAGCCTCCTCGAAACGCTCGATCTGGCGATGATTGCGCGGCGCCGACATGTCCTCTGCCGAGACGAAATGGCTCATCACCAGGACAGGATTGAATTGGCTGAGATAGGCATTGACTTTCGGCACCTCGCCCAGGGGCAGGCCGAGCCGGTTCATGCCGGTGTCGACATGGATCGCGGCGCAATGGCGCGCGCCGACGCCGCCGCAGAATTCGGCCCATTCGGCGATTTCCGGCAGGGAGCCCAGCACGGGAATGAGGTCGGCGCGGATGTAGGCAGGCGCGGAGCCGGACGCCAATCCGTTGAGAATATAGATGCGCGCGTCCGGCGCCAGCGCCCGCAGAATTTCGCCCTCGTACAGATGGGCGACGAAAAAGGTCTCGCAGCCAGCCGCGCGCAAGACTTTGGCGACCGGCGCGATCCCTAAGCCATAGGCGTCGGCCTTGACCACGGCGGCGCATTCCGCCCCGCGCGCCCTTTGGGCGAGCAGGCGCCAATTATCGGCCAAGGCCGCGAGGTCGATGGTCAGGACGGCTTGGCCCCGCGCCTTGGCTTGTTCGGCGGCTGACCAGCCCGACATGAATTCTCCCCGACAGGCGCCCGCGAAAAAGTCCCTCTCTGACGCTCAGTACAGCTTTTTTGGCGCGGCGCCTAATAATGCGCCGGCAGGTGGTCCTCCTTGGCGAGGTCGGTGAAGCGGGTGAATTCCCCTTCGAAGGAAAGCTCCACCGTCCCCGTCGGCCCGTGGCGCTGCTTGCCGATGATCGCCTCCGCCACGCCGTGGGCGCGCTCCATTTCGCTTTGCCAGGAAGCGAATTCCGGCGTTCCCTCGCGTGGCTGCTTGTTTTTCAGGTAATATTCCTCGCGATAGACGAAAACGACAACATCGGCGTCCTGCTCGATCGAGCCGGATTCGCGCAGGTCGGACAATTGCGGCCTCTTGTCCTCGCGCGCCTCGACCTGGCGCGACAATTGCGACAAGGCGAGGATCGGCACGTTCAGTTCCTTGGCCAGGGCCTTCAGGCCGGTGGTGATCTCGGTCAGCTCCTGCACGCGACTGTCGTTACGGGTCTTGGCGCCCGAGAGGAGCTGGAGATAGTCCACTACGACGAGATCGAGGCCCTTCTGGCGCTTCAGCCGGCGGGCGCGGGCGGTGAGCTGGGCGATGGATATGCCGCCGGTATGATCGATATAGAAGGGAATCTGCTGCATCTCCCGCGCCGCATGGGTGATGCGGTGGAATTCGGCTTCGGTGATGTCGCCGCGCCTGATCTTATAGCCCGGCACCTCCGACTGTTCGGCGATGATGCGGGTGGCGAGTTGCTCCGACGACATTTCCAGCGAGAAAAAGCCGACAATGCCGCCATTGACCGTCTGGCGCGTTCCGTCGGGCCGCTGCTCGCCGCGATAGGCCCGCGCGATATTGAAAGCGATATTGGTGGCGAGCGCTGTCTTGCCCATGCCGGGACGTCCCGCCACGATGACAAGGTCGGAGGCCTGCAGCCCGCCCATCATGCGGTCGAGATCGTGGAGGCCGGTGGAAAGGCCCGACAATCCACCCTCGCGCTCCCAGGCCTTGGCCGCCATGTCGACGGCGGTCGTGAGCGCTTCGGCGAAGCGGTGGAAGCCACCGTCGTAGCGGCCGGTTTCGGCTATGGCGTAAAGCCGGCGCTCGGCCTCCTCGATCTGGGCTCGCGGCGTGATTTCAACGTTCGCGTCGTAAGCGGCGTTGACAACATCCTCGCCGATGACGATCAACTCCCGCCGCACGGCGAGGTCGTGAACGGCGCGGCCGTAATCGACGGCGTTGATGATGGTGGTGGCTTCCGCGGCCAGACGCGCCAGATATTGCGGCACGGTGACGCCGCCGAGGTCGTGCTCGCCGAGAAAAGTCTTGAGCGTCACCGGCGTGGCGAGCTTGCCGGCGCGAATGAGCCCGCCCGCGGTTTCATATATGCGTCGGTGAATCTCTTCGGCGAAATGTTCCGCCCTCAGAAAGTCGGAAACGCGGTCGAAGGCGTCATTATTGACGAGGATGGCGCCGAGCAGGGCCTGTTCGGCCTCGACATTGGCGGGCGGCGCGCGGAAATTTTCCGGCGCCGAGACGGCAACCAGCGGACGGTCGATTCTTTTTTCCAGTGCGGCCATGAGTGAGCTATTCCGCGCGCCATTCCTTGCGAAATGGCGATATTTCGGTCGATACGGGCAGGAGACGGGTTACGACAGACGCGGCGCCTTTCTGCCATTTCCGCGGCCGAAAAGAATGAGCGAATCGTTAACGGTGAAGCTTCTTCCACGATATCCACAAATGGGGTGGAAAAGCGGCGCTATTTTTCTCGGCGGCGCCGAAAAAGCTTGACCGCGGCAAGTCGGACGCAGGCGCAAGAAAGGCCGGGACTCGCCCGGCCTTCCCGAATTCTCGGCGCTTTCGCGAGAATCAGAGTTCAGGCTCGCCGCCGGCCTCGGCCAAAGCCGCGCCGACTTCGAGGCCGAGATCGGCCATGGAGGTCTCTTCGCGCAGGACCGCCGATTCGCCCCTGGCCTGGCGCTCCGCCTCTTCCGCCGAACGCGCGACATTGACGGTGATCTCGCAATCGACTTCCGGGTGCAGGTGCACCGGCGCCTTGTGGAGGCCGAGCGCCTTGATCGGATTGGCGAGGATGATCTGTCGGCGATCGAGCGAGAAGCCGCCGGCGGTCGCGGCTTCGGCGATGTCGCGGGTCGCCACCGAGCCGTAAAGCTGGCCCGATTCGCCGGCCTGGCGCAGAATGACAAAAGTCTGGCCGTTGAGCTTTACCGCCGCCGCCTGGGCCTCGGACTTGCGGTCGAGATCGCGCGCTTCGAGCTGGGCGCGCTCGCCCTCGAAATGTTTCTTATTGGCCTCGGTGGCGCGCAGGGCCTTGCCGCGCGGCAGCAGGAAGTTGCGGGCGTAGCCGTCGCGCACGCGCACGATGTCGCCCATCTGGCCGAGTTTCGGCACACGTTCGAGAAGAATGACCTGCATTGGGACGCTCCTGTTTTTTCAAAGTTCGTTGGAAAGGCTGCGCGCCTTGCGGGCGCGCAGGGAAAAGACCGATTCGACCACGCCCCAGATGGCGAGGATGACGATTGACCAGGGCTGCAGCACAAAGACGGCGGCATAGACCGCCGCCAGCAGCGCGCTGCGAAAGGCCGCCGGACGCGACAGGCCGTGGATGGCGGCAAGCCCCTGGATGGCCAAGGCCAGGCCGGCCGCCGCGGCCAAGGCGCCGGCGAGCGCGCCGACGAGGCCGCCGTCGAAGGTCAGGCCCAGGGCGACCACGAAAGCCGGCGCGATGAGGCGAGGCAGGACGAGATGTTCCGGCAGGTCCGGCCAGCGCCGGCCGAAGCGGCCGGAAATTTCCGCGGTCCGCGCCGCGAGCCACAGATTGACGGAGAGCAGCAGCGTCTGGGAAAGGGCGACGCCCGCCGGCGCGCTCAGGATGATCAGGCGCTTGGCCTCGTCGGCGTCGATGCCGGGGCTCATTTTCTTCAGATCGCCGACCACCTTGTCGAGCGCCGGGCCGAAGCGGCGCAACAGGGCCGACATGGCTTCATTGAAACCGTGATAATGATTGATGACGCCCCCGACGGCGAGCCAGGCGGCCGCGACCGCCAGGCAGACGATGACTGCGAGCAGGGCGCCGGGACCAAAAAAGCGCGGCAAGGGGGCGGATTCGCCTTTCGCCGGCGGCATGACGGCGATGGTCAACCCGCCGACGAGCAGCCCGGGCGCGCCAAAACCGAGCAGAAAGGCGAGGCCGAAAGCCGGGTTTACGAGATAGGAGAGAAGAAACGCGCCGAAGAGAACGCCGAGAAAGGCGCCGAGGGCCGAAAAGCCGATGACGCCGATCATCAGCGGCAGCGGCGACAAATAGGCGAGAACCATGGCCGGGCCGGACTGGCGCGTCGAGGCCGCGAACAAGAGTGCGCTGGCGAGTGCGGCGCCCAAGCCCGCGGCGCGATCGAACCAGTTGATCGGCGGCTGATTGTCATTCATTGCGCTGTCCCGTTGACCCACGCGATTGGGACAATCGCAGAGGAGCGGTTAGAGGCGGATCGGCGTCCGCCCCAACTTAAAGTCTGTCGTGACGCTAGAGAGGCAAACCCCTCAAACGATCAAATAGGGCAAAAGGCCCAGGAAACGGGCGCGCTTGATCGCCTGCGCCAATTCGCGCTGCTTCTTCGCCGAAACGGCGGTGATGCGCGAGGGCACGATCTTGCCGCGCTCGGAAATATAGCGCGACAGCAGGCGCGTGTCCTTATAGTCGATCTTCGGCGCGTTCGCCCCGCTGAAAGGGCAGGTCTTGCGGCGGCGGAAGAAGGGCCGGCGGGCGGGGCCGGCGGCGGATGCGGCGCTCATCAGTTACGTCCTCCTTCGGCGGATTCCTCACGGCGGGGGCGGGGGCCGCGCGGCGGGCGGCGGTCGCCCCTGTCGGACCGCTCGCCGTCATCCTCGCGCTTGCGCACCATGGCGGAGGGGCCTTCCTCGTGCGCCTCGACGCGCAGGGTCATGAAGCGCAGAACGTCCTCGTTGATCGACCATTGGCGCTCGGCCTCGGCCAGCGCCGCCGGGGGCGCATCGACATTGATCAGGGTGAAATGCGCCTTGCGGTTCTTCTTGATGCGATAGGCGAGGGACTTGACGCCCCAATATTCGACCTTGCCGATCTTGCCGCCGAGGCCGGTTACCGTTGTCTTGAACTGCTCGGTCAGCGCCTCCGCCTGCTGGGCGGTGAGGTCCTGGCGAGCAAGATAAATATGCTCATAAAGAGCCATTTGGCTTGCCTTTCTCTTT
>CAYRNB010000006.1:0-48863 GCA_964425315.1 uncultured Rhodoblastus sp. | reverse complement strand
TCGGCGCGGAGCCCTTCGAGCCCGGAGAAAGGCCCGACAGACTTGTTCCCCATCTCGCTCCGGCATGCGCCGACCGCTCGATGGAAAGTTTCGAAGGCGGGAACACGGGAAGACGGCGAAAAAGCCTGCCCAAAGGGCCTTCCGTTCAGCCCCCGGCCGAGGGACGAAGCGGGGCTTATAACCCAAAATCGCCAAGGATCAAGGCAAAAACACCGCAAGGCGCGTTGAATCCGTCGTCCGCCTTGACAGTCCCGCGCGGCTGCGCCAATGGCTAGCACTCTCTTTTTGCGGGTAAACACTAGAGGAAACATCGTGTCGGTCGCATTCATCTTTCCCGGGCAGGGATCGCAGGCCGTCGGCATGGGCAAGGCGCTTTTTGACGTCTATCCCTCCTCGCGAGCGGTTTTCGACGAGGTGGACGCGGCGCTTGGCGAAAAGCTTTCCTCCCTCATGTTCGAAGGCGACGCGGCGCAACTGACGCTCACCGCCAACGCCCAGCCAGCCCTGATGGCGGTAAGCCTCGCCGCGCTTCGCGCGCTGCAGAGCGAAAAAGGCGTCGATGTTACTTCCGCGAAATATGTCGCCGGCCATTCGCTCGGCGAATATTCGGCGCTCGCCGCCGCCGGCGCGCTGAAGATCGCCGACGCCGCCAGGCTCCTGCGCCTGCGCGGCCAGGCGATGCAGAAAGCGGTTCCGGTGGGCGAGGGCGCCATGGCGGCCCTGCTCGGGGCGGACCCGGAAATCGCGGCGAAGATCGCCGGCGAGGCGACGGCCGCCGCCGGCGCTTTGTGTCAGATCGCCAATGATAACGGCGGTGGGCAGATCGTCGTCTCCGGGGCCAAAAAAGCGGTCGATCTCGCCATCGAGATCGCGAAGGCGCATGGGATCAAGCGCGCCATGCCCCTGCCGGTCTCTGCGCCCTTCCATTGCGCCCTGATGCAGCCCGCGGCGGAAGCCATGCAGGCGGCGCTGGCCGACACCGAAATCAATCCGCCGGTGGTCGATCTCGTCGCCAATGTCACCGCCGCCCCGACCCGCGATCCCGCCGAGATCCGCAAATTGCTGGTGGCGCAGGTGTGCGGCGCGGTGCGCTGGCGCGAATCCATGGGGTTCATGCACAGCCAGGGCGTCGATCTTTTCGTCGAGATCGGCGCCGGCAAGGTTCTCGCGGGCCTCGTCAAGCGCACGGCGGAAGGCGCGCGCGCGCTCAATGTCGGCGTCCCGGCCGATGTAGATGACTTTTCACTGTTATAACACAAGGTTCTACGGAGTCTTTGATGTTTGATCTCAGCAATCGCGTCGCCCTGGTGACGGGCGCAAGCGGCGGCCTCGGGGCGGCGATCGCCCGCGCTTTTCACGGCCAGGGGGCCAAGGTCGTCCTGTCCGGCACGCGTCGCGAGGCGCTGGAAAGGCTCGCCGCCGAACTGGGCGAGCGCGTTTTTGTCGTTCCTTGCGATCTTTCCAACGCCGAAGCGGTGGGGAGGCTCATGCCGGAGGCCGAAGGCCTCGCCGGGCCGATCGACATTCTGGTCAACAACGCCGGCGTGACGCGCGACGGCATTTTCATACGCATGAAGGATGAAGATTGGGAGACGGTCATGACCGTCAATCTCGCCGCCGCCTTCAAATTGTCGCGCGCCGCAGTCAAAGGCATGATGAAGCGCCGCTTTGGCCGGATCATCAACGTCACTTCGGTGGTCGCGGTTTCCGGCAATCCCGGCCAGGCCAATTACGCCGCCTCGAAGGCCGGGCTGATCGGCATGAGCAAGTCGATCGCCGGGGAAGTGGCGAGCCGCAATATCACGGTCAATTGCGTTGCGCCGGGATTCATCGCCAGTCCTATGACCGACGCCCTGAACGACAAGCAGAAAGAAGCGATCCTGATGAAAATTCCCGCCGGACAGCTAGGGAAGGGCGAGGATATCGGCGCGGCCTGCGTCTATCTGGCCAGCGAGGAGGCCGGATACGTCACCGGCCAGACCCTCCATGTCAACGGCGGAATGACAATGATTTAAACGACTTAAACGATTGCGCGGCGACCGCCGGCTTAACCTTCTAGGGGGCCTCGCAATCGTGACGGAAGTGTGTTAGCAAGCCAAAGTTTGCGTGTTCCCGCCCGGGCAATTCCTGAAAGAAAGAAAACATTCGCGCCGGCGGACTTCCGTGAAACCAGCGCGCGGCCCAAGTTGATTAGGGCGCGCGTCCCAGTGCAATGACGAGGATTCTAAAGATGAGCGATGTCGCCGAGCGCGTGAAGAAGATAGTGATCGAACATCTCGGCGTTGACGCCGACAAGGTCGTCGATAGCGCCAATTTCATTGACGATCTGGGCGCCGATTCTCTCGACACCGTCGAGCTGGTCATGGCCTTCGAGGAAGAATTCGGCGTGGAAATCCCCGACGACGCCGCGGAAACCATCGTCACGGTCGGCGACGCGGTGAAATTCCTCGAAAAGGCGACGGCCCAGGGCTGAAACTCGGGGGGTAGAGTTTGCGCGCGCTCCTGGCCCGAATCGGCTGGGGGCGCGAAATTTCATTGTCGCGGGCGCGTGAATCAATCTGAGGGAGACTATGCGCAGGGTCGTCGTCACTGGTTTGGGCATGGTTTCGCCGCTGGCCTGCGGCGTGGAGGAGAGCTGGCGGCGGCTGCTCGCCGGCGAAAGCGGCGCCGGTCGAATCGAGGGCTTCGAAGTCTCGGACCTCCCCTGCCAGATCGCCATGCAGGTTCCGCGAAAGGGAAATGCGAATTCCGCGCCCGACGCCTTCAATCCCGACGACTGGATGGAGCCGAAGGAGCAGCGCAAGGTCGACGACTTCATCATCTTCGGCGTCGCCGCCGCCACCCAGGCGCTCAAAGACGCCGATTGGGCGCCCAAGACCTATCAGGAGCAGATCGAGACCGGCGCGCTGATCGGCTCTGGCATCGGCGGGCTTGGCGGCATTTACGAGACTTCGCTGGTCCTGCGCGACAAAGGCCCGCGCCGCGTCTCGCCCTTTTTCGTTCCCGGGCGGTTGATCAATCTTATCAGCGGCCAGGTTTCCATCATGCATGGGCTGAAAGGCCCCAATCATGCGGTGGTGACCGCCTGCTCGACCGGCACCCACGCCATTGGCGACGCGGCGCGGCTGATCGCGCTCGGCGATGCGGAGGTCATGGTGGCGGGCGGCGGCGAATCCGCCTGCAACCGCATCGGCATCGCCGGATTTTCCGCCTGCAAGGCGCTGGCGACGGAGTTCAACGACAATCCCAAGGCGGCCTCGCGCCCCTATGACCGCGACCGTTGCGGCTTCGTCATGGGCGAGGGCGCCGGCTGCGTCGTGCTCGAATCGCTCGAACACGCCGAAAAGCGCGGCGCGCGCATCTATGCCGAGGTCATCGGCTACGGCCTCTCCGGCGACGCCTTCCACATCACCGCCCCGGCGGAGGACGGCGACGGCGCCTATCGCTGCATGCAGGCGGCGATCAAAAGGGCGGGATTGACCGCCGCCGACATTGACTACGTCAACGCCCACGGCACCTCGACCATGGCGGACGGCATCGAACTCGCCGCGGTGGAGCGGGTCGTCGGCAACGCCGCGGCGAAAATCTCCATGTCCTCGACCAAATCCTCGGTCGGCCACCTGCTCGGCGCGGCTGGCGCGGTCGAAGCGATCTTTTCCATCCTGGCCCTGCGCGACCAGATCGCCCCGGCGACCCTCAACCTCGACAATCCGTCGGTGGAGACGGCCATCGATCTCGTGCCGCACCAGCCGCGCGCCCGCAAGATCGACGTCGTGCTTTCCAATTCCTTCGGGTTCGGCGGCACCAACGCCTCCCTGATCATGAGGCGCTTCACCTGACCGATCCTGAATTTGCCACAATAGCGCGCACACTTCCGGAACCTCATGGAGCGAGCGGCCAAAGCAAGGCGCGTCAAAAGAAATGAACGACGAAACCCGGGACAGCGGTCAGGGCGGCCCTCCGAACGCTTCAAAGCGAAGCGCCGAGGCCGCGTCGGGACGGCGCGTCGCGCTCAGCCCCAGCGAAGCCATCCACCCCGAGAGGGCGCCGCCGCCGCCGCGCCGCAAACGTCCCGCGCTCGAAGCCTTTTCCGGCTTTCTCACATTTGTCCTGGTCGCAGCCGTGCTCGGCGGCGCCGGCGCAGTCTTCGGCAGCCGCGCCCTGCGCGAGCCGGGCCCGCTCACCGTCGACAAGACGGTGCTGATCGCGCCCGGCTCGAATTCGGGCGAGATCGTCGAGCAATTGCAGCGCGAGGGCGTCATCGACAGCCCGACGCTGTTCTCTCTCGCGCTCTTCGTCGAAGGCCGCCGCGACAAGCTCAAGGCCGGCGAATATCTGTTCAAGCAGAAGGCCTCGGCCCAGCAGGTGATGGACACGATCGTCTCAGGCAAGGTGGTCCTGCATTCGCTGACCATTCCGGAAGGTTTGACCAGCGAGCAGATCGTCGAGCGCCTGCGCCAGGACCCGATGCTGACCGGCGTGATTCCCACCGTGCCGAAGGAAGGCGCGCTGCTGCCCGAGACTTACAAATTCCCGCGCGGCGACAGCCGCGAGAAACTGCTGCATAAGATGGAGCGCGACCAGAAGCGGCTTCTGGCCGCGATCTGGCGCAGCCGCGCGTCCGACCTGCCGCTCGCCTCGCCTGAGCAACTTGTCATTCTCGCCTCCATCGTCGAAAAGGAGACGGGCAAGCCTGAGGAAAGGCCGCATGTCGCCGGCGTCTTCATCAACCGGCTGCGGAAACATATGCGGCTGCAGTCCGACCCGACCATCGTCTATGGCCTTGTCGGCGGCCAGGGCGCGCTTGGGCGGCCCCTGACGCACGCCGATGTCGAGAAGCCCACGCCCTATAACACCTATCTGATCGCCGGCCTGCCGCCCGGCCCGATCGCCAATCCGGGGCGGGCCGCCCTGGAGGCCGCCGCTAATCCGGATCACACCAAGGATCTCTATTTCGTCGCCGACGGAACCGGAGGTCATGTCTTCTCCGAATCGCTGCGGATCCATGACCGCAATGTCGAGCGCCTGCGCAAGATCGAGGAGGAGAAGAGCAAGAGCGCGCCCCCGCCGCCGTCCCCGCCGCCGCCCGCCGCCGGCTCCGGCCATAGCGAGCGCGCGACCCATTACATCTACGGGCAGGCGCCGACGGCGGCCGAATTTTTTGCGCAGAGGCAGGCGACCTGGCGGATGGGGCCACGCCTTGCGCCTGATCCGGCGATGATGGCTCGCGTTTCGCCGGTCATGCCCGACGCGTCTCCGCCGCCGCCCGGAATCGCCGATTACGCACTCGCCCCAGCGACGAGCCGGGCGCCGCAACTGGCTTTGGGCGACGATCTCGCCGATGCGCGTCTTGGCGGCGTCACCCGCGCCGAAAACATTCTCGATGGCCCGGCGAGCGGCAGCCCCGAAGCCGGACCGCCTGCCGGGGCCGGCGCAAGAACCCGCGCCGCCGCCAATCTCGACGGTCCCGCCGCGCCAGTCGAATCGGACGCCTTAAGTTATGCGGGCGGCGCGGGCGGGAACGCCCATCCGGCGGCCAACGGCAAACCCCGCATTTACGACGCCTCCCAGGGCACGGCGCTCGATCCTCTGCTCGAAAAGAACTGGGATCTGAACAGCGCACACACCGTCGACCTGCCAAAGACGGCGACGGGCGCCTCCCTGACGTCGCCATAAGGTTCAGCCTTTCTCAAGCGCCGGGGGATAGATTTTCCTCTCTCGCTGGCTTAAGCCTGCGTCGCGGCTTCCCTTTCGCCAATTCGCCGTCGCAAAGGCCGATCGCATGATGATTTCGAGCATGACCGGCTTCGCCCGCGAAGCCGGTTATTCCGCTCCCTTCCACTGGAGCTGGGAGATCAAGACGGTCAATTCCAAGGGACTCGACTTGCGCCTGCGCCTGCCGCCGGGCTTCGACAGTCTCGACATCGCCGCGCGGGCGGCCATATCCAAGGTTCTCGCGCGCGGCGCCTGTTACGCCAGTCTCAGCGTAATGCGCGAAAGCCCGACCGTCACCGCCCGGATCAACAGCGAATTGCTCAACCATCTGATGACGACGATCGGCGCTGTTTCGCGGCCCGATTCCATCGGCCCGGCGACGCTCGACGGCCTTCTCGGCCTGCGCGGCGTCGTCGAAACCGTTGAAGCCGAAGAAGACGAGGGGAGGCTTGCGGCGGCGCAGGCCGACATGCTGGCCGGATTGGACGCCGCCCTTGCCCAGCTTGAAGCCATGCGCCGCGAAGAGGGCGCCGCGCTCGCCGGTTTTGTCAGCCAGAGGCTCGACCGCGTCGAAAGCCTGGCCCGCGCCGCCGACGCCTGTCCCGCGCGCCAGCCGCAAGCCATACGCGAGCGCCTGCGCCAGACCGTTGCGCAGCTCGCCGACAGCGGCCGCCTCGACGAGGCGCGCCTCTATCAGGAAGCGGTTCTGCTCGCCTCCAAGGCCGACATCCGCGAGGAGCTCGACCGGCTCTTCGCCCATGTCGCCGCAGCGCGCAAATTGCTGGCGGAAGGCGGCGCGGTCGGAAGGCGGCTGGATTTCCTGGCGCAGGAATTCGGCCGGGAGACCAATACGCTTTGCTCCAAATCCAACGACTCCTCCTTGACGGCGATCGGTCTCGAATTGAAGGTCGAGGTCGAGCAATTGCGCGAACAGGCGCAAAACATAGAGTGAATGCATGAACGCGCAGAGCAAGCGGCAAACGGGCGAACGCCGGGGGTTGATGCTGATCCTGTCCTCGCCCTCGGGCGCCGGGAAGACGACCCTCACGCGTCTGCTGCTGGAAAGCGCGCATCTCGACCTCAAATTGTCGATCTCGGACACGACGCGAAAGCGCCGGTCGAGCGAAATTGCCGGCATCCATTACAATTTCCTCGACAGCGCGGAGGAGTTCATCCGCCGCCGCGAGGCCGGCTACTATCTCGAATATGCCGAAGTCCATGGCAACCATTACGGCACGCCGCGCAATTGGGTCGAGGAACGGCTGCAGCAGGGCCTCGACGTCCTGTTCGACATCGACTACCAGGGCGCGCAGCAGGTGCGCGAAAAGGCGTCGCGCGACGTGGTGAGCATTTTCATCCTGCCGCCTTCAATGAAGGAATTGCGCGCGCGACTGGAGCGGCGCGCCGAGGACAGCGCCGAAACCATCGCCAAAAGGCTGGACAACGCCCGCAACGAAATCAGCCGCTGGGTCGATTACGATTACGTGCTGATCAATGAGGACATTCAGAAAACCTTCGACGACCTGCTCGCCATCGTCCGCGCCGAGCGCCTGCGCCGTCCGCGCATAGCGTCGGGGATGAAGGATTTCGTCGCGCGGCTGCTCGCCGAACAGGCGTGAATCTACGGTCTTTCGGTTGCGGCGCAGGCTCTGCTAGTCTGGCGGCGAGCGTCCATCCCGGAGCCACGCCATGAGCGACGCCGAGGAATCCGAACCCGCCGAAGAAAAACCCGCCCCCGACTCCGCGCTTTCGCCCGCGGTGGCGGATTCGTTGCAGGCCGTCCAAAAGGCCCTGGAGGAGCTGGCGGCGCTGCTCGGCGCCGATTCCGCCGCGACGCTCGACGTCCTGAAGCAGGCGGGGCAGGCGGCTTCGGAAAATCTCGTCGGCATGGCCGAGGAGGCGCGCGATCTCAGCCGAGCCAAAGTCGACGACGTCGAAGCGGCGGTGCGCCGCCATCCCCTGGCCTGGCTGGCGGCGGCGGTCGGCCTCGGGCTGATCGTCGGCCTTTGGCGCAACCGAGGCCCGAGGCCATGACCGGCTTTTTTGCGGCCGCCGGCCTCGAACCCAAAATTCTTTCGCGCCGGTTCAAGGTTTTCGCCGCCGGACTGCTGCTCGGCGGCATTCTCATCGCCTTGGCCGCGGCTTTTGTCGTCGTCGCCGCCTATCTCGCCTTGGCCGGCCTTATGGCGCCCTGGCAGGCGGCTTTAATCGTCGCCGGCGGCGCGCTGGTCGTCGGCGCTATCCTGCTCGTCGTCGCAATGAAGACCCTGTCGAATGCGGTCGACCAGGCCCAGACCGCGGTCAGGACCAACGCGCTGGTCAGGGCCACGCCGGTCGCCCTGCGCCTCGTGGCGCGCAACGCCCGTCTCGCGGCCGGAATCGCGGCCGTCGCCGCCGCCCTTATCGCGCTGCTGCGCGCCTTGAGCGAAAAGCCCAAGGCGGAAAGCTGAACGGCTCAATCCCGCACAAAAGCCCGCGCCAGGGCGCAAAAGCCCGCGACATCGACCTCCTCGGCCCGGCGGCTCGGTTCGATTCCCGCTTGCGCCAGAAGGGCGAGCGGATCGCCGCCCAATGACTTCAGCGACTGGCGCAGCATTTTCCGCCTTTGCCCGAAGGCGGCTTGAGTCACTTTTTCCAGCGCCGCGACCGTGCAGGGCAGGGGTTTTTCGCGGGGCGTCATTTGGACGACGCTGGACGTCACCTTCGGTGGCGGGGTGAAGGCGGAGGGTGGAACGTCGAACAGGATTTTGGCTTCGCAGCGCCAGGAGGCGAGCACACCGAGCCTTCCATAATCCGCCCGGCGCGCCGGGGTCGCCACGATGCGCTCCGCCACTTCGCGCTGGAACATCAGGACCATGCGGTCGTAGAAGGGCGGCCAGTCGGCCAAGGTCAGCCAGGAGATCAACAGAGCCGTGCCGATATTATAGGGCAAGTTGGCGCAGATGCGGACCTTGCTCTCCACGCCGCGGTCGGCGAGCAGGGCGGACATGTCCAGGGCCAGCGCGTCGGCGACGACGATGTCGAGCCGGCCGGGGTTATGCGCCGCGATTTCTTCCAAAGCCGCGAGACACCTTTCGTCGCGCTCGACGGCGATGACCTTTTTCGCCCCCTCGGCGAGCAGGGCGCGGGTCAGGCCGCCGGGGCCGGGGCCGATCTCCACCACGGTCGCTTCTTCGAGCGGCCCGGCGGCGCGGGCGATCCTGCCGGTCAGGTTGAGATCGAAGAGAAAATTCTGTCCTAAGGATTTTTTCGCCGACAGGCCGTATTTGGCGACGATTTCGCGCAGCGGCGGCAAATTGTTCTTCACAACCGCGCCCGCGCCATGCGCCCGGCCAGGGCCGCGGCTTCCGCCAGGCTTTTCATGCTGGCGCGCCCGGTTCCGGCGATGTCGAAAGCCGTGCCGTGATCCGGCGAGGTGCGGATGAAAGGCAGGCCGAGCGAGACATTGACGCCACTGTCGAAGGCGAGCGTCTTGATCGGGATCAGCGCCTGGTCGTGATACATGCAGATGGCGACGTCGTAATTTTTCCGCGCCGCCTCATGGAACATCGTGTCGGCGGAGAGCGGCCCCAGGACGCGCAGGCCCCGCGCCGCAAGACGCGCCAACGCCGGCGCGATGATGTCGATCTCTTCACGGCCGAGCGCGCCGTGCTCGCCGGCGTGCGGATTGAGGCCGGCGAAGGCGAGGCGCGGCTCGGCGACGCCGAAATCCCGCATGAAGGAATTGGCGACGATGAGGCCGATTTCCTCGAGCCCCTCGACGCTCAGGAGACCGGGGACCTGCGCCAGCGGAACATGAATGGTGGCCGGAACCACGGCCAACGCGCGCGACCACAACATCATCACCGGCCGGCCGCCGTCGCCGTAATATTTTTTCGCCAACTCGCCGAGAAATTCAGTGTGGCCCGGATGGCGGAACCCCGCCTGATAGAGCACGGATTTGGCGATCGGATTGGTGACGATGGCGGAAGCCGCCCCCGCTTTGACCAGTTCGACGGCGCGAGAAATGGCCTCGATGGTCGACGGCGCGTCGGCGGAATCGGGCCGGCCCGGCGCCCCGGCCGCCTGCGCGCGCAGCGGGACGACCGGAAGGCCGGCGGCAAAAGCCTCGGCCGCTTTTTCGGCCGCGACTTCGATAATGGGAATGGCGAGATCGAGCTCTGTCGCGCGACGGCGCAGCAGGTCGGGATCGGCGAGGACGAAGAAGGCGTCCGCGCCATTGGCGCGGCTTTGGCGATAGAGCGCTAGCGTCAGCTCGGGGCCTACTCCCGACGGATCGCCCTGGGTCAGGCACAGAGGCGCGAGCGTCGCCGTCATTTCCCCGGCTTGACGATCACGGCCTGGGCGCGAAGTTTCTTGTAGATATCTTCGGCGTCCTTACGGATGATGCGGCCGAGGACGATCTCTCGCGCCGCGGCCTTGATTTCATCGCTTGACGCCTTTTTCCGCGAGCAGACGGCGATGGCGACCAGGCCGGTCGAATCGCGGCTGGGTTGGGTCAAATGCCCGACGGGCGTCTTGTTGAGCACGGCCGTCAATTGATCACCGAGCTGCGACGAGGTCCGGGTCAGGGGATCGCGTACGATGAGGTCGTGAAATTCGGAGGTGAGCTTGACGCCCTCGTCGCAGTTATGGAAGCGGGCGCGCACGGCGTTCATCTCACTCACCGCGTGTCGCAGCCCCGCAATGCCGGACGAGGGCGAGACCGCGATCATCACCTGGCGGATGGTATAGGAGCGCAAGTCCGCAAGCGTCTTGTTCTTGGCGATCTCCGCCTGAGTCGCCGCGTCGCCCACTTGGACCGCGCGATTGAGGGCGTGCGCGTAGATCAGGAAAGCCGTCTCGATCGAGAGGAAATTGTTCACATGCTCTGCGCCCGCGCCGCTATGCAGGAGGCGTTGGTAAAGGGCCTGGGCGTTGGTGTGGCGACGCTCGGCGTAATATTGCAAAACCGATCCATATTGGTTCTTTGTCACCTTGATATTGAATTTGTTGGCGATGCCGGCCTCGACCCGCGACCGGATCAGGCTCTCCATGGCGTCCGACGAAGACGAAGGCTCGCCCAGGGCGCGCAGCAGTTTTTCCCTCTCGACGAGATCGACATTTGTGAGCGGATCGCCATTGACGCTGGCGATGACGGATTGCGCTTGCGCCGGCGCGCAGGACCAGGTCGTCATAAGACCGACCAAGACAAAAGCCGCCACGCGCGCGCTGTTGTAGAAAAAACCCTTCGACCTGATCACCATGCCAATGTTCCGCTTGTCATGCATTGCGCCGGCGGGGCCGGACGCGCCTCGGTTTATGATGAATTTCGCCTCCCGGCGAGAAGTCCGCCGCCCCCTCATGGATAACCGACGGCGTTCTGGACCTGCGACGGCGACAGGGCGATAGGCGCCCGGATGTCGCCGAGCGTGCGTAGTTCGAGCGTCAGCAACAGGGTCTTATTATAAGTATATCTTGCTGGATATCCATAATTATCCGAGATTGTATCGGTATAATTCAGCATAAATTTTGTACAATCATCCTTATAGCCGCCGCCGACGCCCCACGTCGCAACGGTGAAGACCGGCATTTGCTCCGGATAGACATTTGGCATTACTTGGACGTTGTTATAGTAGTGACGGCCAAGGTCGAAATTGATATTGCCGGTGACGATATAATGTTCGATCGGTTCATAGAGCGTGCTGAGTTGAAGGCCCTCGCGGGGGACATTAAAACCGATTTCCGGCTGCGCCTGATATTGGGCGAATTGCACGCCCAGTTGCAGCGGGCCGTAATGGGCCATGGCCGCAATGTCGAGATGCTGGACGTCCCAGGTCTCCTGATCGAAGCGCGCCTTGGCGATCAAAGTGTAATTCGAGTTCGGCGAATAGGCGACGCGCGCCACATAATCCGAAAATGGCGTGTTGAGGCCGGAATCGAGGCCGATATTGGCGGCGTCCGGCGTGGCGTAGGAGTTGATGCCCGCAACCTGGGCCGACTGGCCGAACATGGCGTTGACATAGCCGTTCTTGTTCATGTCCAGGGTGAATTCGGCGCCGTAATTGGCGCGCACGCCGGTCTCGAAACGGTCATAGCCGGAATATTTGTTCCATTCGAACAGGTTGGACGTGTCGAACACCAGGCTCTGGGCGTCGAGATTGACCAGGGTATTGGGATTCTGCCCGTTCGGCCGGGCGATGATCTGGCCGATGGGCGCGATCACCAGCGAGCCGATCGGCGTATCGGCCAGGAGCGGATAGCGCCACTCCATGCCCACGCCAGGCGTGACATAGCCGTTGAACTGGTTGTTTTCCGTCAGGAAATTGCTCTGGTCGGCATTGGAGATCGTGTCCGGGCCGAACGTGGCGGAGCCCTCCGTATCATAGCTCAAATAATTGCCGTTGAATCGCGCGAAGGCGAAGGGCGTCCAGACTTCGCCGACGGGATCGATGAACTTGCGCTGCCAGGAGAGCTGCACGGTGCCGCTATAATATTGGCCGCCTATGCCGCGCAGCAGGCACGACTGCTGATTGTAATCCGGTTGCGGCGGCCACACGTTCGGGATGTCGCAAACCGGATGAAGCCCATAGAGATGGTCAAGCTCGATGGCGCCGATCTGCTGGTAGGAGGCGAGGGCCGCCGAGGAGCCGGTGACATTGGCGTCGATCTCGATCTGGCCGCCGATCCCGAAGGTCTCTTGCGGCGGCAGGTCGATGGTCTTGTTGTAGTCCAGCATGGGCAGCACGGTGGCGAGCTGCGGCTGGTAGTCGCTATTGGCCATGCCCTGGAAGGCGAATCCGCGCAGATCGAAATAGCCGCGGTCGCCCTGGCCCGTGAGATAGACTGTCGATACCGTTTCCCGGAAAAAATTCCCTCCCTGTTCGGGGTTGGACAGGCTGTAATCATTGAGGAACCATTTGTCCGAGACGCGCAGGATGTCCCAGCCGAATTCCCACTTCTGAGAAAGCCAGATGGCGCCCTCGGTCGAGATTTCGCCGCGGTTGGTCCGATCACCGGCGCCCCAGGGGTTTTGAGGAAAGGCGCTGTCCTCCGCCTGATGGATGCCGGCCACCTGGATCTGATAATAGCCGTTGTCCAGGCGGTGCCGGAATAAAAGCTCGCCGAAAGCGCCCTGGCGGGTAAAATACATGGGCGTGAGGGTCACGTCCATGTTGGGAGCGATGTTCCAGAAATAGGGAGTTCCGAAGCCGAAGCCGGTCGTCGACTTGTAGGTGACGCGCGGCGCGAGGAAGCCCGACGCCCGCGTCACCGTAGGATCGGCGGCCGAGAAATAGGGAAGATAGGCGATCGGGACACCATAGAACTCGAACCAGGCGTTCTCGTAATAGAGCATCCGTTCGCTGTTCTTATGGGTGATCTTATCGGCGCGCAGCCGCCAGATCGGCGGGCGGTCCGGATGGGCGGCGCAACTGGGGCAGGCGGTATAGGTTCCCTTATAGAAGACGGTGGTGTCGGAATCGACCTTTTCCGAGCGCGTGGCGCTCATATGGGTTCTTTCCTTGGTGTTGGCGCGCAGCGCGTCGACAAAGCCCGCTTTAAAATCGCCGGAAAGCTCCATTTTCCTGGCATAGGTGACGGCGCCGCCAGGTTCGCTCAGCTTGACCGAACCTTCCGCCATGACGCGTCCGGTGTCGCGATAATAGACAACTCGGTCCGCCTCCAGAATCTTGCCTTCGTAATAGATTTGCGCGTCGCCCTCGGCGGAGATCGTGTGCGCCTTCGAGCTGTAAACAACTCGGTCCGCCTCGACGACCATCGGGCCCTTCTTCTTGAACTTTCCGGCGAGTTTCTGGTTCAGCGTCTGCTCCGCGCTGGCCGGGCGCAGAATCGGCGGAGCGAGACCAAAGACCGCGAACGCCGCGGCGAGGACAAGGACGCGCTTCACCCCTCCGGATTCGCGGCGACAAGCCGCTCCGGCGGAAGGCGAGCGATGCGCGCCGAACGCCATCAGCCATCCTCACGGTTCAGGAGCGCCAATGCGCCCAACATATTCGCCACGACCGCCGGCGACCAGGCTGCGACGGACGTGCTTAACAGGCCCGCTTCCCCGAGGTCGGAGACGAGTTTTGACGCGACATAAAGCACGAAGCCGGCTCCGACGCCACCCAAAACCATCATCCCGACGCCGCCCATGCGCGACAGCTTCAAGGAGAAGGAGGCCGCGATGAGAACCATGGCCGCCAAGAGAAACGGTAAGGCCAGAAGTGACTGAAAACGCAAACGATACCCCGCAGCGTCGAGCCCGGCGCTCTGCATGTCGCGCGCGATCCGCGGCAACGACCAGAAGGGCGCAGAATCGGGCGCGACGAACACCTGCACGACCTGACTCGGTTTGAGATTAGTCGCAAGAAGGTAAACATCCTTCAACCGTGGATTCTCGCCGGGCGCGGTGATGGTCGCATGGTTAAGCCGCCAGGCGTGGCCGACAAGACGCGCCTGGTTGGCGTCCACCCTTTCGATGAACCGGCCCTTCCTGTCGAAGACATAGGCCGATACGTCGGCGAGCAGCAGGCCGGCCTTCGAGGAAACGCCGGCGTGCATGATCGACTGGCCGTCCTTGCTCTTCTGGCGAATCCATACGCCGGAGCCGGAGGAGAGGTTGGTCTGGAAAATCGTCGCCTGGATCTCGTCGGCGCGTTGGCGCATCACGGCCGCGGCGGGACTGTACGCCGTGACGACGAAAACGCCGATTGCGAGAGCGCCGACGAGCGGCGGCGCCAAAAATTGCCAGACGGAGACGCCGGCCGCCCGCGCCACCACCAGTTCGAGCTTGCGGGTAAGGTTGAAAAAGCCCGCCATGGCGCCGAAGAGCACTGAAAACGGCAGAATGACTTCGGCGATCGAAGGCGCGCGCAACAGGCAAAGATAGGCGATCAGCAGGACGCCGTTATGCGGCTTGTCGCTTGTGCGGCGTAGCATTTCGACGAAATCCACCATGTAGATCAGGCCGAAAATGGTGAAAAAGACCAGCGCGACGCTCCTTAGGAAGCGCGTCCCGAAATAGAGGCCGAGCGTGCGTCCGATCATGCGGCGGCCAGCTCCGGTCGTCCGCGGCCGAATCGACGTTCGAAGGAGGCGCGAAAGGCGTAAAGAGTGGCGAGGAGACAGCCGACAAGCGGCAAGGCGTAGGCGAACGGGACGGCGGCCGCGTAATGCCCCATCATGGCGGTGGCGCCGAAGCCGGCGACGCGCAGAATCACGGCGCAGGCGACCGCCCCCGCGATGGCGAAGCCGCGATTCTGACGCGTGGTCTGGGGCGCGCCGAGCGCGGCGAAGGCGATCATCCCCATCGCGAGCGCGTAAAGCGGCCCGATGAAGCGGTCGTTCAGGTCGGCGCGGAATTTGCCCTCGTTGGCCCGCACATAGGGGTCCGACATGTCGTAATGGAGCATGGCTTCGGTGGAGCGCTCGCGCGGCCACAAGGGCCCGCTGCCGGCGCCGACGCCGAAATGACTGAGATCGAGTGCGTAGGAATCGAAGGTGATCATCGCCGGCGCGCGAGCGCCCTTGTCCTGGCGCTGGATCGTGCCGGTCTGCAGGACGAGATAATTTTCGTGGCCGATCTTGGCGGTCACGGCATTCTCGGCGAGATAGACGTTCTTCTGGTCGTTTTCGCGCGTGTCGTACATGAAAACGCCGCGCAAGGCGCCGCCGGGACCGCGCTCGCGATAATGGAAGACCAGGCCGGGCTCGAGCGTGTTGAACGCGCCGGGACGCACGATTCGCGTCAGGAAATCCGATTGCACCCGGTTGAGCAGTTCGCGCATGTCATAAAAACTCGTCGGCATGGCCCAAAGCGAAATGAAGGCGCAAAAGGCCGTCGTCAGCAACATCAGCGCGGCAAACGGGCGGAAAAGCTGGAACGGCGACAGCCCGGCTGAAGCCGCCACCACCAGCTCGCTGTCGCTATTAAGCTTGTTGAGCGAAAAAAGCGTCGCCATGAACAGGGAGATTGGCGCGATGACCATGACCATGGAGGGAATGAAGAGGCCGGTGAGGCGAAAGAATATGAGCAGCGTCTGGCCCTTGTCCGTCATGAGGTCGAATTGCTTCATCGCCTGGGTCAGCCAGATGACCGCGGTCAGGACCACCAGCGATATGACAAATGTCAGAAAGGCGAACTTGAAAATATAGCGTTCGATCAGGGTCATCTTCAGCTTTCGACAGGGACCGCCGCCGCGCAGGGCGGCTTCCCTTTTAGCCAATAAAGGGCGCGCCCAAAAATTTTTTCTGCAATTGCGGCGTCGCTTTGCGTTTCGCCGACCGACCTCGAATCCGCAGCGCGCCCGCTTCTGTTTTGCCGTCAATCACGGCCTTTCCATGTCTGTCGCCAAAATTTCCGGTTGATACGCGAAGACTCATTGACCGCTTTCGCGCCGCCGTCGCATAGTACCTGCCTCGAACGCCGCCGCGCGCCCAGCGCCGGCGGATTTCGTTCTTTCTTGACGCCCATCCCCGAAAGCCGCGCCGAGGCGCTTTCGCCCCGCCGCGATTCGGTAATCATGAGGTTCCCATGTCCGCCTCCCTCTCCATCGAGGTCGTCTCCATCGCGCAGGCCATGGCGGCGCCACCCGAGGAGGGCGGTTATGTCCTGGTCGCCTTCGCGGATGGCGCGCTTGAATTCGGCGCCGCGACGGAAAAGGCCCTCGGAGAGGCGGCCTCTCTGCCCGGCCGCGCCGCGGAAATCGCTGGATTCAAAGGCAAGATCGGCGCCAGCCTCGACATTCTCGCGCCGGCGGATTTAACCGCGCAAAGGCTGCTCGTGCTCGGCGCGGCGCCGGAAAAGGAGGGCGAGCCAACCGATTTTCTGCGGTTGGGGGGTCAGCTCGCGGCCAAGCTCGGCAAGGCGCGGCGGGCGCGCGTCCTGTTTGATTTTCCCGCGCCGCCCGCCGACATCGCCAAGGCGGCGGCCGATTTCGCCCTCGGCCTGCGCTTGCGGACCTATAAATTCGACCAGTTCAAGACAAAAAAGAGCCAGAAGGAGGAGACGGAAGCGTCCGGTCCGATCGAACTGCGCCTCGCCGTGGCCGACCAGCAGGCGGTGGACCGGCTGGCCGCCGCCGTCGCCGGAGTGGAGGGCCTCGCCGACGGCGTCGATCTCGCGCGCAATCTCGTCAATATGCCGCCGAATCTGCTCTATCCCGAATCCTTCGCCGAACGGGCCACCGAACTTAAGAAACTCGGCGTCGAGGTCGAAATCCTCGACGAGCACGCGCTGGAAAGCTTAGGGATGCGGGCGCTGCTCGGCGTCGGCCAGGGCTCGGCGCGTCCGAGCCGCGTCGTGATCATGCGCTGGAACGGCGGCGAAAAGGACGCGGCGCCGGTCGCCTTCGTCGGCAAGGGAGTCTGTTTCGATTCGGGCGGCGTGTCGCTCAAGCCCGGCGCCGGCATGGAGGACATGAAGGGCGACATGGCCGGCGCCGCCTGCGTCGTCGGCCTGATGCACGCGCTCGCCGTCCGCAAGGCGGCGGCCAATGTCGTCGGCGCCATCGGCCTTGTGGAAAACATGCCCGACGGCGGCGCGCAGCGGCCCGGCGACATCGTCGCCTCCATGTCCGGCCAGACCATCGAGATCATCAATACCGACGCGGAAGGGCGTCTGGTGCTCGCCGATGTGCTCTGGCACGTGCAAAGCGCCTTCAAGCCGGCCTTCATGGTCGATCTCGCCACCCTGACCGGCGCCATCATGGTGGCGCTCGGGCAGGAATACGCCGGCCTCTTCAGCAATAACGACGAATTGGCCGAGCATCTGACCGAGGCCGGAGTCAGGAGCGGCGAGAAATTATGGCGCATGCCCATGGGGCCGAGCTACGACAAGCTGATCGATTCGAAATTCGCCGACATGAAGAACACCGGCGGGCGTCACGCCGGGTCGATCACCGCCGCGCAATTCCTGCAGCGATTCGTCAACGACACGCCCTGGGCCCATCTCGACATCGCCGGAACCGGCATTTCAGCGCCGACAACCGATCTCAACCAGAGTTGGGGCGCGGGCTGGGGGGTGCGGCTGCTCGACCGCCTCGTCGCCGATTTTTACGAAGCCAAATAGCGGCCGCCGGGGCTCATGCCGGAAATCTGGTTCTACCAATTGCGCCGCCGCGCGCTCGAACAGGCTCTGCCGCTGATCGTCGAGCGCGCGCTGCAACGCGGCTGGCGCGCCGTCGTCCAGGCGAAAACGCCGGAGCGGCTGGCCGCGATCGACGGCCTCTTGTGGAGCTACGCCGACGAATCCTTTCTTCCGCACGGCTCGGCCGCCGACGGCGACGCCGAATTGCAGCCGGTCTGGCTGACGCTTCACGACGACAACCCCAATGGCGCGCGGGTCCGTCTTCTCGTCGAAGGCGCGGAGGCCGAACCTTTCGCTCAAGCCGATTACGAGCGGCTCATCCTCCTGTTCGACGGCAATGACGACAATTCCCTCGCCGACGCCCGCGAACAATGGCGGCTCTTGCGCGACAGCGGCGCGCAACTCTCCTATTGGGCGGAAACGGAGGAGGGCGGCTGGCGCCGTCAGGACTGATTTCGCCGCGCCTTGGCCTTGGCCAGCGGTTTGATTTAAATCAACATTAAAATCTGTTCACATTTTCGTGAATTCGTTTAATATGCGGGTCGGCCCGCAATGTCGGCTGTGCCGTCTTGAGCTTTTTCAGCCGCTTACGAAAGAAGCGAGGGAGTTTACCAATTGTCTCAACCTTTTGGTTACTTTCGCAGCGCAATATGCGAAATCATGAATTCCTTCGCCTTCGCCGGGGCCGTTTGCTCATGACGAAAACGTCTCCCCGCTCTTTCGCCCCGGCCCGCCGCCGTTCCGGCTTTCTCGCCAAGACCGCTCCGCTCGCGGCTCTCGCCGGCGCTCTCGCCGTCGGCGGCTGCTCCCAGTCCCCGATCTCGCAGCACGCCAAGGAATATTTTTCGCCGGCCGTCTACGGCCAGGCCAGTCCGCGGGTCGTCGCCGAAGGCGAGCGGGCGCCCAAGGGCGGCGGCCATTATCTGGTCGGCCACGCCTATACGGTGGCGGGCCGGACCTACGTACCGAGCACGCGCAAATATTCCAAGGTCGGCCTGGCTTCCTGGTACGGCGACGCCTTTCACGGCCGCCGGACCGCCAACGGCGAAATCTACGACCCCGACGCCATCACCGCGGCGAATCCGACCATGCCGTTGCCGAGCTATGCCCGCGTGACCAATCTGCGCAACCATCGCTCGCTGATCGTGCGCGTCAATGACCGCGGTCCCTTCCACGCCAACCGGATCATGGACCTGTCGGAGCGGGCGGCGGAACTCCTGAAGTTCAAGAAAGTGGGAACGGCTCTGGTCAAGGTCCAATATATCGGCCGCGCCTCGCTCTCCGGCTCGGACGATCGCAAATTGATGGCGACGCTGCGTATCAACGGTCGGCCCGCCAGACTCGACGGCCACTCCTTGTCGCCGGTCCGGGTCGCCGATCAGCTGAATATTACCCAGCCGCCGCATTACGATCGCCAGACCGAGCAGATCGCCATGGCGCAGCCGGAAAGCCTGCCGCCTGAGGCGCAGGCGGGCGCGACCCAACGATTCGCCATGGCGGATCAGGTCGGACCGTCCGGCGATCTTCCGCAAAATCCGCCGCTGCCGCCGCGGCGGCCTTTCGACCTCGGCACTATTCCCGGCGCTGACGCGCTGGTCGCGGTCGCCCGCCGCTAAGGCGCGGAATCGGGAAGCCGTCCGTATTTGTCCGGAAGCACGGCGGTTTTCGCGCGTTTGCAACGCGCAGGATTTCCCGCGTCGCCTGAAAGCCGCGGGTTTTTGTCGCAACGGTCTGGCCTTATCGTCCTTAAAGCTTTATGTGTCGATCAGGCGCGCGAGGAGTCATTTTTTCTTGGCTCACGACGTCTAAAAAGCTCCAACCGTTCGCCTCTGCCGCATTTTCAGCATGGAAGACGCGCAGCTTGCGAGCGAGCGGCGGGAGGCAAGCAGGATCTCCGAAACGGGTGACTCATTGCGGTTCGGTTCTTTTCTTCTTTCTCTCTCTCTCGCCCTGGGGATTCTGGCGCCCGTCGCAACCGCGCCGGCGTTCGCCCAATCCATCACCACGAGCGCGCCGAACGCCTTGGTGATGGATTACCAGACTCAGACGGTGCTTTTCGAAAAGGCCGCCGACGCGCCCGTCCCGCCGGCCTCGGTGGCGAAACTGATGACCGCCGCACTGGTGTTCGGCGAACTGAAGAAAGGCTCGATCACGCTCGACACGCCATTTTATGTCTCGGAGCGCGCCTGGCGCGCAGCGGTCGGCGGCTCCTCCATGTTCGCCCGCCAGGGCTCCAATATCCGGGTCGAGGACCTCCTGCGCGGCCTGATCGTCGAATCGGGCAACGACGCCGCTGTGGCGCTGGCCGAAGGCATCGCCGGTTCGCAGGAGAATTTCGTCAACATGATGAACAACCTGGCCAAGAAGCTTGGTCTGACCGGGTCTCATTTTACCGACGCCTGGGGCTCCGACAATCCGGACCAGGTGGTCACGGCGCGCGACATGGCGAAACTCGCCGAATATGTGATGAGGACCTATCCACAATACTATCACTATTTCGGCGAAAAGAGTTTCACCTGGAGCAAGATCCGCCAGCTCAACCGCAATCCCATCCTGTTCACGGACATTAAGGGCGATGGGTTGAAAGTGGGCAGTCTGAAGGGCGACTATAATCTGGTCGGATCGGCGGAGCAGAAGGGCCGGCGGTTGATCGTGGTCATTCTCGGGGCCAAGACAGGCCGGCAACGGGCGGATGAGGCGCGCCGTCTGTTCAACTGGGGCTTTCGCGGTTTCAGGACCAAAATCCTGTTTGCCGCCCACGCCAAGGTCGGGGAGGCGCGCGTCTATGGCGGCGCCTCCGACGACGTTCCGCTGGTTTCAGACACGCCGGTCCGGCTCCTCACGCCGAAAGGCTCCGACGAACGCCTGTCCGGAGAGATCGTCTATACCGGGCCGCTGATCGCGCCGGTCGAGGCGGGGCAGACGGCGGCGCGGTTGAAAATCTATCGCGGGACGACGCTCGCCCTCGACATTCCGCTCAAGACCGGCGCGGCGGTGCCGCAAGGTGGCCTGGCCCAGCGCGCCAAGGACGCCGCCCTGGAGTTGGGCGTTCAGCTCGTGCATAAAGCGGTGAACCGCGCCATGCATGCGCTGCAAAAGAAGCCGACGACCGCCGCCGCCGCGCCGGCGCAATGAACGGGCGGGGCGCCGGCCTTACGCAACCGGCCCGATTCGCGCTATGATCTTTCGAATCGACAGGGATCTCGCTTGCGCACAGGTTGGTTCATCACATTCGAAGGCGGCGAGGGCGTCGGCAAATCGACCCAGATCGGCCTGCTGGCGACGCGTCTGCGCGGATTCGCGCGCGAGGTGGTGATCACGCGCGAGCCCGGCGGCACGCCATTGGCGGAAAAACTGCGCGCCATCATCCTGTCCGGCGGAGCGCGGGAATTCGGGCCGCTCGGCGAGGCCCTGCTTTTTTCCGCGGCCCGCATCGACCATATCGACCGCCTCATCCGGCCAGCACTTTCGCGCGGCGCCACGGTCCTATGCGACCGCTTCGTAGATTCGACCCGCGCCTACCAGGGCGCAAAGGGCGGGGTTGACCCTTCGCTGCTGGCGGCGATGCAGAAAGTGACGCTCGCGGGCCTCGCGCCCGATCTCACCTTCATTCTCGATCTTGATCCGCAAATCGGGCTGGAGCGGGCGCAGCGGCGGCGCGGAGTAGGGGAACCCGATCGATTCGAAGCCGAGGACATCGCCTTCCATCGGCATTTGCGCGAAAATTTCTTGGAAATCGCGCGCGAGGCGCCCGAGCGCTGCCGCGTCATCGACGCATCACGTTCGGTGGATGAGATCGCGCAGTCGATCTGGACGGCGGTGAAGGACAAATTTTTAGCCGAAACGCCCGGCGAAAAATTATGGGCGTGAAAGACGCCGCCTGGACGCCACCCGAAAGCGACCGATTCGAGCCGGCGCCGCACCCCCGCGACACCCAGAATCTTTTCGGCCATGCTGCGGCGGAAGCCGAATTTCTCGACGCCTATCGCTCGCGGCGTCTGCCGCAGGCCTGGATCATCGGCGGGACGCCGGGAATTGGCAAGGCGACGCTCGCCTGGCGCATGGCGCGTTTTCTCGCCGCCTATCCCGATCCCGCCGTGCCCGAAGCGCGGGAAGCGCAGAATCTCGCCGTCGATCCGCTTAACCCGGCGGCGCGCAAAATTTCGGCCTTGTCCTTCGGCGATCTTGCGCTCTTGCGGCGGGAGTGGAACGAGAAGACCAAGAAGCACACGACCCGCATCAGCGTCGACGACGTCCGCCACGCCATCCATATGTTCGAGCGATCGGCGGGCGAAGGCGGCTGGCGCATGGCGCTGATCGACAGCGCCGACGACCTCAACCCGTCGAGCGCCAACGCGCTGTTGAAGCTGATCGAGGAGCCGCCGCCGCGCTCGCTGTTCCTACTCGTCGCCCATCAGCCGGGCCGCCTTTTGCCGACAATGCGCTCGCGCTGCCAAAAGCTGATGCTCCAACCGCTGGGTCCGGTCGAGCTTGAGCAGGCGGTCCGCGCCGCGCTCGCCGCGGCGGAAATGACGGCGGAGGCGGAAGCGATCGCGCGCGCCTGCGCCAGAGCCGGCGGGAGCGTGCGCGAAGCCCTGCGCCTGTTGTCGCAGGCGGACGCCGCCTTCGACGCCGCGGTCGAGCGGACTCTGGCGCGCCTTCCGCAGGTCGACTGGCTGACGGCGCACAAGATCGCCGATTCCATTGTCGGGCGTGACGGCGAGACGGAATACCGGGCGCTGCTCCAGGCTTTCTTCGCCTGGCTCAGCGACGCCTTGCGCCGTCGGGAAGGGCAAGGGCCGCGCGCGCTCGCCCCCTACGCCCAGGCCTGGGAGGTTCTGGAGCGCGACGCGCGCGAACTCGAAATCTACAATCTAGACAAACGCGCTTTTGCTGTGCTGGCATTTGGCAAACTGGCGGAAGCCGAACGCGCCGCCCGCGCCGTCGCCAAGCCCTCGGGGGCGGCGTGAGCGAAAGTTTCGTCTTCAACCTGCTCGCCCGCGACGGCGGCGCCCGGCTGGGCCGGATCGACACGCCACGTGGAAAAATCCGTACGCCGGCCTTCATGCCGGTTGGAACCGCCGCGACCGTCAAAGCCATGTACCCCGAACAGGTGCGCGACCTCGGCGCCGATGTCGTTCTCGGCAATGTCTATCATCTCATGCTGCGCCCCGGCGCCGAAAAGGTCGCGTCGCTCGGCGGCCTGCACAGATTCATGAACTGGCCGCAAAATATCCTCACCGACAGCGGCGGCTTCCAGGTCATGTCGCTGGCGAAGCTGCGCAAGCTCGACGAAAACGGGGTGACCTTCCAGTCGCATATCGACGGCTCAAAACATGTGCTGACGCCGGAACGGTCTATGGAGATCCAGGACCTGCTCGGCGCCGACATCCAGATGCAATTCGACGAATGCGTTAAACTGCCTTGCGCCTATGCCGAGGCCGAGCGGGCCATGCGCCTGTCGCTGCGCTGGGCCGAACGCTCACGCAAAAGTTTTTCCGGAAAGCCGGGCAGGGCCTGTTTCGGCATCGTCCAGGGCGGAGCGGAAAAGGACCTGCGCATCGAAAGCGCCAGGGCGCTCGCCGATATGGATTTTCACGGACTCGCCGTTGGCGGTCTCGCGGTCGGCGAGACGCAGGAGGTCATGCTGGCGATGATCGAAACGCTCATGCCGCATCTGCCCGAGGCAAAGCCGCATTATCTCATGGGGGTCGGCTCGCCCGACGATCTTTTGGAAGCGATCGGGCGCGGGATCGACATGTTCGATTGCGTCATGCCGACCAGGGCCGGGCGCCACGGCCTCGCCTATACGCGCCATGGCCGGATCAACCTGCGCAACGCCCGCCACGCCGACGACCCGCGTCCGCTCGACGCGGCGTCCTCCTGCCCGGCGGCGCGCGATTACTCCCGCGCCTATCTGCACCATCTCGTCCGCTGCGGCGAAATTCTCGCCATGATGCTGCTGACCTGGGCCAATCTCGCCTATTACCAGGAGCTGATGGCGGAGGCGCGCCGCGCCATAGGGGAGGGGCGCTTCGACCAATTCCGCCGCCAGGCGAAAGAGGGTTGGCGTCGCGGCGAGGACAGCGGCGAAGACTGAGCCTTATTCGATTACTTGAATTTTCGCAGTAGAGCGCGGCGTCGCAAATAAAAGAGCGGAAAGACTTTAAGCCTTTCCGCTCCCTTCGCCTTGTCCCGTCACACGTCAGGGATACCGAATTCAATCATCTCCCCAGCGCCTCTCGGCGCGCCTCCGACGTGGACGACGTCCTCCCACGACTTGGACAGCAAGCACGCGCCGATTTTTCGGCTGCGGCCTCCTTTCGGATAGCGCCGGTAGGTTATTCCAACAAAAGGGACTTGTCACCAGCCTCGATGCGAAAAATGTCAAAAAAAAACGCGGAAATTCACTTTTTTAGGCAGGCGCTGGCGCGAAATGACGCAACCCGCTTTCACCGCCACGTCGGGCGTCCTGAGCCGCCGCGCCGCCTTGCCTCGGCGCCGCGCTTCGCTTATCGAACGGATACGCGAGGACTGACCCCATGACTCTTTTGCACGACGAAATCCGCCAACATCACGACAAGGTCCTGATCGTCGATTTCGGCTCGCAGGTGACGCAGCTTATCGCACGTCGGGTGCGCGAGGCGGGCGTCTATTGCGAGATCGCGCCCTTCCAGTCGGCGGCGAAAGCTTTCGCTGCGGTAAAACCTCGCGCGGTCATTCTTTCCGGCGGCCCGGCTTCGGTGATCGAAGAAAATTCGCCGCGCGCGCCGCAGGAAATTCTCGAATCCGGCCTGCCAATTCTCGCCATCTGCTATGGACAGCAGACCATAGCCGCCCAACTCGGCGGCGCGGTCGAAGGCGGCCATCACGCCGAATTCGGCCGGGCCAATGTCGAAATCGTCGAGGATTCGGCGCTTTTCGACGGCGTCTGGCAGATCGGCCGGCATTATCCGGTGTGGATGAGCCACGGCGACCGCGTCACCCGCCTGCCGGAAGGTTTTACCGTCAAGGCGGTGAGCGAGAATGCGCCCTTCGCTGTCGCCTCCGATGAAAAGCGGCGCATTTTCACCACCCAGTTCCATCCCGAAGTGGCGCATACGCCGGACGGCGCGCGGCTTTTGGCCAATTTCGTCCACAAGGTCGCGGGGCTGAAATCCGACTGGACCATGGCCGCCTTTCGCGGCGAGGCGATCACGGCGATCCGCGAACAGGTGGGGCAGGGGCGGGTGCTCTGCGGCCTCTCCGGCGGCGTCGATTCAGCCGTCGCCGCCGTGTTGATCCACGAGGCCATCGGCGAAAAGCTTGTCTGCGTCTTCGTCGATCACGGCCTGCTGCGCCAGGGCGAGGCCGAGGAAGTGGTCCAGCTCTTCCGCGACCATTACAATATTCCGCTCGTCCATGTGCAAGCGGAAGAAAAATTCGTCTCGGCGCTGGAGGGCGAGGCCGATCCCGAAAAGAAGCGCAAGACCATCGGCCGGCTGTTCATCGAGACTTTCGAGGCCGAAGCCAAAAAGATCGCCGCCGACGGGCGCGGCGCGCTGGAATTTCTGGCGCAGGGCACGCTCTACCCGGATGTGATCGAAAGCGTCTCCTTCACCGGAGGCCCGTCAGTGACGATCAAGAGCCACCATAATGTCGGCGGCCTGCCCGAGCGCATGCATATGAAACTGGTCGAGCCCCTGCGCGAACTGTTCAAGGACGAGGTGCGCGCGCTCGGCCGCGAACTCGGTCTGCCGGAGATTTTTGTCGGCCGCCATCCTTTCCCCGGACCTGGCCTCGCCATCCGCTGCCCCGGCGGCGTGACCCGCGAAAAGCTCGCCATTCTGCGCAAGGCCGACGCCATCTATCTCGACGAGATTCGCAAGGCGGGGCTTTACGACGAGATCTGGCAGGCTTTCGCCGTGCTGCTGCCGGTGCGCACCGTCGGCGTGATGGGCGACGGCCGCACCTACGACCATGTCTGCGCTCTGCGCGCCGTGACGTCGGTGGACGGCATGACGGCGGATTTCTTTCCCTACGACATGAGCTTCCTCGGCCGCACCGCGACGCGCATCATCAACGAGGTCAAGGGCGTGAACCGGGTGGTCTATGACGTGACGTCGAAGCCGCCGGGAACGATCGAGTGGGAGTGATTCAGGCAACGCCGGGAATCTCCGCCGGCGTCTCCGAAGCTTGTTCATGCGGCCGGCCTTTTGTGCGCCAATATGCTCAGCATCAGAAGCCCGGCTGATGCGGCGATAACGGACCCGGCCAGGATGCCTATCTTGGCGGCGTTGAACATGGCCGGGGCATAGGCCTGCCCGGCGATGAACAGGGACATCGTGAAGCCGATGCCGGTCAACAGACTGCCGGCCGCCAAAAGGGGCCAGCTCAACCCTGCGGTTCTTGTCGCCAAGCCGAGGCGAACGGAAAGCCAGGTGAAGCTGAAGACGCCAATCGGCTTGCCGAGCACCAGCGCCGCGACGATCGCGAAGGACACGGGTTGCCAGAGGTCCGTCCTGTTGATTACGACTCCGGCGTTGGCAATAGCGAAGATCGGCATGATCGCAAAGCCGACCCACGGATGGAGCATCATCTCCAACTGCTCCACGGGCGAGAGCGCGTGCGTGACCGCCATGCCGGCGCGCCGAAGATCGCGGCGCTCCACCGTATCCCCGCTCCGGTGCTCGCCCGCCTTTTGAGACAGAACGCGCCCCAGAATCGCGCGCAGGCGCGCGTCGTCGACCCACGCTCCGGTCGGCGTCATGAGACCGAGGGCCACCCCGGTAAAGGTCGGGTGAAGGCCAGACGCATCAAAACAGAGCCAGATCGCCCCCCCGAACAGGAAATAGGCCGGAATGCTCTTGATCCCGATCCATGCGGCGCCCGCAACGGCGGCCAGACCGAACACGCCCAGTATCAGCGCGGGCCAGTTCAGCGCGTGGCCGTAGCCGAACGCAACCACCAGGATTGCGCCCACATCGTCGAAGATGGCCAGCGACAACAGAAACAGCCGCAGCGTCGTTGGAATTCGGGAGCCGAGGAGTGTGAGGCAACCGATGACGAAGGCCGTGTCGGTGGCCATCACCGTGCCCCAGCCATGAATTCCGGCATGGCCGGCCATCAGCACAAGATAGACGGCTAGGGGCGCGAGCATGCCGCCGAGCGCACCGGCAAAAGACAGCGCCGCCACCCGCGGTCGCCGCAATTCCCCTAGCACGAGCTCGCGCTTGAGTTCGAGAGCGACGACGAAGAAGAAGAACGTCATCAGACCGTCGTTGATCCACTCACGCAGCGGCCGGGCGTAATCCCATCCGCCGAAATGCAAGCCGACCGGCGTCTCCCAGAACGCCAGAAACGACGAAGACCAGGCCGAGTTCGACAGAACCAGGGTTACGAGGGTAGCGAACAGTAACGCGACCCCCGCCGCCGCTTCGACCTTGATGAAGCGGGTGAAGGGGCCGGTGAAACGGTCGGCCATTTCATGCGGAAGGCCTATGCTATCCTGAGACATCGTATTGGCATACTCCCGTGTCTCCGTGCGACTCAAAGGCCAGCTCGGCCGGGCAAAATTCACGCCGAGGCGCAAGCCCCATTGAAACTCCTGCTTCCTATGGCGGTCGCCGTTTGAACTCGCCATGCAGGGGCTGACGGCGTTTCTCCATGCGCCCCGCGCCCGCGGCATGCTTGGTGAAACTCAAAAAGTCGACCGCTCGGCGCCGATAGTCGCTGAAATCGAGAAAATTCTGAAGCGACGAAATTCGACGACGATGGACCCTGAGCGCCCGATCAGAAAGCGTCTCACCGGCGCGCTCGACCGTCGGTTCAGGGTTCACGAGGAAATCGAGTTGATAACGCTCGGCAAGGAGCGGATTTGCAATTGAAATAAAATCACAACCTCCGATCCAGGCTAATAATTATCAAAATACGTTTTTTGAGGTGTTTCAATATGTTGAGTCAATTATCGAGCCGCCGCAATCTCGATCGGCAGCCATAGATTATGCGTTCAATTTTCGAACAAGACGTCGCTGTCCGCTCAGCACCACAATTCTACACCCGGAGATCTCCCGTCAGGTCGACTGGTCTTCAAGCGCGGCTCCAATCGTGTTTGGTCGGAAAAGGGCTGGGCGGCAGAGTTTGATCGACGCATTAAACAGATCACGACCAAATAAAGCGGCACGAAGGATACGACGCCCCAAGCCCCGCAACCTGTCAGTCTGTGGAGGATGAAGAGTTGCGAAAAGCGGCGTCGAGACTCCACGCTCCTCCGCCGGCGAAGATGAGGTAGAGGAAGACAAAGCAGAACAGAATTGCAGCGTCCCCTCCGTTCAGCCCCGGCCAAAAGCTTTTCTGCACGTGGACCATGAAATAGGCGACCGCCATTTCGCCGGAGCAGATGAAGGCGGCGAGGCGGGTGAAAAGGCCGAGCGCGATCAGCGCGCCGCCGGCGACTTCGATCACCGCGGCAGCGAAAAGGATCGGCGGCAGCGGATAGGGAACGCCGGGCTGCGGCGCAGGAAAATGGGCGAGCTTCATCAGCCCGTGCTCCATAAAGAGCAGGGCGGCCATGATCCGCAGAACGGCAAGCGCCATCGGCGACCATGCGTCCAATTTCGACATCGGTTCCCTCCTTCTCGCATCGCCAAGACCAGCCGAAACACTGGCCGACGCCGAGCGCGCGCCAGGTTCGGGCGATCGGCGTTTGAACAACAACGCTCAAGAAAGGGGTAAGGTCGCGTTTTTTGTGCGCCCCCCCACAAAACCGTTCGGATCGAATGGGAGTAGGGGGCGAGCGCCCGTCTTTTATATTATGGTGAGGCCGCCTGCCCGCCCGAGGCCGGAACCGAACGAAAAGGCCGTCCATCCTGTCCGATCTCAAATACCCCTTGCTTCGCCTCGCCGGATTGTTTTTCGGCCTCGGCTTCATCCTTGTCGGCATTTTTGGCGTCCGGCGGAACGTCGACCGGCTGAAATGGTCGTCCGCGCCAGCAACCATCATCACGTCCCAACGCGGCGGCGACCATCGTCCGGCATATGTCATCGCCCAATATCGCCTCGGAAAGGCGATCTATCATTGTGGCAAGGTTTTCCGGCGCGGTGACGACGACGAGGGCGACCCGGCGGACTATCCCGTCGGCATGAAGACTGACGTTTATTACGATCCGGCCCAACCGGCGCGTTGCGCGCTCACGCGCGGAATTTCGCGCATGAGCCTGGTCTTCATCGCCCTGGGCGTCGTGCTGCTCGGCGCCGCCAATTACGCGCGCCGCAAAATCAAGAAGCCGCCGGCGCCGCAATGAGTCCATTTTTAGTGGGAACCCAGCGTCACGCCAAAACTCTGGACCGCCGCCACGACCGCGTCCATGTCCGGCGGGCCGGAAGGGTTGGCCGCATCGATCGCGGCGAAGAGTTGCGATGCGCCCGCCGGCGAGGTCACTGAAATCATTTCGCCTTCGGTCAAGAACCGGAACCAGTGCATGACCCCAGCAGGGACGTGCGCCACGCTTCCCGGTCCCAGCCGCCGCGACTCGTCGCCAGCGCTGATTTCGATCTCGCCAGAGACGATATAAAAAGTCTCGTCCCAGCCATGGGCGTGCGGCGGCGGCCCTTGGCCCACGTCGCCCTGTTGCCGGAACAGCTCCAATCCGCCCGTGCGATCCGCTGCGGCAAGGACGGTGATGCGTTCGCCCAGAACATTCAGTGACCGCGGCAATTCGTTCTCCGCAATCATAAAAGCCGCCTTGGCGCCGGCGCCGTTGCTCGATCCTTGCGACATTTCCGCCTCCTCTGTTAGACAGATTATCTGTCTACTATAGACAGACGGCCTGTCTAATGTCAATATGTCTATATGGAAACGATCGATAACGCCATCCGCCGCCGGACCCTGGGCGGCCTGTTGCGCCTCGCCGCGGAAAACACGCGCGAGAGAGTTTACGCCCGAATGGCTGAAAACGGCTACGCCGACATCCGTCCGGCTCACGCCAGTTTCTTCCGCCACATAGCCGAGGGCGGATCGCGCGTCAGCGAGCTGGCCGAGCGCGCGCAGATGACCAAACAGAGCATGGGTTATCTCGTCGACAGTCTGGCGGCGGGCGGCTATGTGATGCTCGAGCCCGATCCGACCGACGGTCGCGCCAAGCGCGTTCTGCTGACCGATAAGGGCCGGGCGGCGATGGAGGCCATGATCAGGTTCAGCGCCAAAGCCGAGGCTGAATTTGCGGAACAGATCGGCGCGGCGGAGATGACCCAGCTTCGCCAACTGCTGGAGCGACTGGCGGATCGCCTGGATTAGCAGGAGCGCGGGGCGCCATGGGGCGCATTGGTAAGTTCCATAATATTGATTATGCGAATCGTAGATGTGGAAGCGGCCGTTCCCCTCTCGGGGCGAAAGGAAGCGCTTGAGGCGAAAATAGGCTGGCCTCTCGGGTTGGTCCGCGTCGCACCGGTTAATTTGGCGCTGCCGACTCTCGAAACGAGAATGGGCGGGATGACAGAAACACGAATTATTTTTGTCCGTCGGAAGAACAAGTTGGCTGAATTCCGCTTCCAACCGGACCAGTTCGGGCGAATCAGCGCGTTTTATCTATCCGGTTGAAATATTGCTGTATTTTTGGCGCCGCCCGCGCGTCTTGCCCCGCCGGCGGGCCGAGCCGGCCCATCCTCACGGAAATGTGAACAGAATTTCCCGCCCGCCCGTTGGTTCCCTTCGGCTAAGGGCTTATACGCCAAACGCTTCATATTTCGGCGCCAGCGGCAAACTTTCCGCGGCGACGAATCTAGCCAGGAAACCCTCTTTGCTGCTAAAAGAGTATTGCGCGGGCTTTGGACTTGAAAATCAGACACCATCGGCTGGCGTTTCCGTCCGGCCAAAAAGGGGCAGGCGGAAGCATGGCGTAGCACGGAGGCATCCGTTCCGAGCGACGTTTTTTGGACTGAGGCGGAGAACTGAATTAGGACATGAGCAAAGGCAAAGATTTCCGGGGACCCAGGAAACGCGGTTTCGATGACGATGGGCCCTCTCCTTACGACAATTCGCGGCAATTTCGTCAGCCCCGCGCATCATTCGATCGTCAGCCCATGGGCGCCCCCTTCGGCGGCGATTTCGCATCCCCCCCGTCACCCGTCTCGAGCGCAAACGCGGTTGAGGCGATCGTCAAATGGTTCAAAGGCGACAAGGGCTTTGGCTTCGTCGAATTGTCCGACGGCTCGGGCGACGCCTTTCTCCATATCGGCGCCCTGCAATCGGCCGGTTACGAGACCGTGCCGCCAGGCGCCAAGCTGAAGGTTCTGGTCGCCAATGGCGTCAAAGGCCAGCAGGTCACGAGGGTATTGGAAGTCGATACGGCTGGCGCCGCCGAGCGCGCGCCGCAGCGGACTTTCGATTCGTCGCGGCCGCCGCCGCGCCGCCAGCCGGACATGACCAACGCCGTGGAGGTCCAGGGTGCGGTCAAATGGTTCGACAACGCCAAGGGCTTCGGCTTCGTCCAGGCCGATGACGGCGGCAAGGACGTCTTCGTCCACATTTCCATCCTCGGCCCGGCGGGAATTTCGGCTTTGCCCGAAGGCCAACCGGTGACGATGAAGGTGGTGGACACCCAGAAGGGCCGCGAAGCGGTGGCCATATCGCTCAACTGAGCTTTTCGCCAACCGGAATCGAACGTCAACCGAGCAGGGCGGCGCCCTGCTCTTTTCTTTAGAAGAACCATGCAGCCATCGCGCGAAATCTCCCGCCTCCTGGCGATCATGGCGGCGCTGCGGGCGCCCGGAACCGGCTGTCCCTGGGATCTGGCTCAGGATTTTTCCACCATCGCGCCCTATGCCATCGAGGAAGCCTGCGAAGTGGTGGACGCCATCGAACGTGGCGATTTCGTTGACCTTCGCGACGAATTGGGCGACCTCCTCCTCCAGGTGGTGTTCCACGCCCGCATGGCGGAGGAGCAGGGCCTGTTCGATTTCGGCGGCGTGGTGGAAGCCATCACCTCGAAAATGATCCGCCGGCATCCCCATGTCTTCGGTCCGGCGGAAGCCCGCACGCCCGAGGCGGTCGAGGGCGCCTGGGCCGAGATCAAGGCGCAGGAAAAGGCGGAAAAGGCGGAGAAGCGTCGCGCCGCCGGAATGCCGGAGGAGACACGACAAGGACATCTCGCCGATGTTCCCGTCGCCCTGCCCGCTCTGACCCGCGCCATAAAACTCCAGGAAAAAGCCTCGAAAGTCGGGTTCGATTGGAACAATCCGCGCATCGTGCTGGAGAAGATTCGCGAGGAATGCGACGAGGTCGAGGAGGCGCTCGACCGCGGCGACGAAAATCACGTGGCGGAAGAAATCGGCGATCTTCTTTTCGCCGTCGCCAATCTCGCCCGCCACGCGCGAAAAGACGGCGAAAGCGCTTTGCGCCAGACCAACGCCAAATTCGAGCGGCGCTTTCGTCATATCGAGCGGCGGCTGGCGGCCCAAGGACGAAAACTCGGCGAGGTTCCGCTGGCCGAAATGGACGCGCTGTGGGACGAGGCGAAAATGCTGGAGCGCCATCCGGTCGAGGCGGAATAGGCCTCACGCCGGCTTGACGAAAAGCGCCCGCCAATGGCGCGTCAGATTTTCGCGCGCCGGAATGTCTTCCAGATTTGCGACGGTCAGGCCGCAGCCGCAGAAAGCCTCGAGGTCGGCGCGGCTCAACGGCCAGGGCGGCCCGTCGACGATTTGCGCCGCGTCGCGGGCGCGGGCGATGACAAGAAGCCTTCCGCCCGGCCTGACCATTGCGGCGATCGCCTCGCGCGCCTGAGCCAGGATTTCCGCCGGCAGAGCTTGCAAAGTATAGGTTTCGTGGACGAAATCGAACTTTGCGCGCCATTGCGGCGGCGGCGCGAACAGATCGGCGGCGCAAAAATCGATGTCGAGATCGGGAAAGCGGCTCCGCGCCCATTCCGCCGCGCGCGCGACCAGATCGAAGGCGGTGACCTGCGCCCCCTGCCCGGCCAGAGCCGCGGCATTGTCGCCGAGGCCGCAGCCGATATCGAGAGCCGCAAGCCCGTCGAGGCGCGGATTTTCCGACAGCCATTCCACCAGCAAAGGATGCGGCGCGAGTTTGGCCCAGGGCACATTGACCGGGTCGCCCTCGGCGAGTTCATAGACCGTTTCGAACCAGTCGCGCCTTTTCGGGTCCTCAAGCGCGACGCCGCTCTTGGCCGGGTCGAGGGCGTCGAGCCTGGACCGCGCCTCGGCCCGGCGCTTTTCGCGCTCGGGGTCGGACAGCGGATCCAAATGTTGCGGTTTTTCGGGCATTTCCCAAGTCCAGATGCTTTCCGCGGCCCCTTTACTCCTTGCGGGAGGGAAGCTCACGCGTCGGCCTCGGCCCCCTCGTGGCCTTCGCCGTTTTCGCTCTCGCCGTTTTCCTCTTCGCTGATCCGCTCGACCGATACGACCTCTTCCGTCTCGGCGGTGTTGAAGACGATCACGCCCTGGGCGCCGCGCCCGATAATGCGAATGCCCGCGACCGGGCAGCGGATCAACTGGCCGCCGTCGGTGACCAGCATGATCTGGTCGCTATCTTCCACCGGCATGGAGGCGACCAGCTCGCCATTGCGGGCGTTGACCGCCATGGCGACAATGCCTTTGCCGCCGCGGCCGGTGACGCGATATTCGTAGGACGACGACCTCTTGCCGTAGCCGTTGACGGAAACAGTCAGGATGAACTGCTCGCGCTCGGCGAGTTCCGCGAAGCGCTCCGGCGACAGCGGCGCCTCGGCTTCCGCCCCCTCCTCCAACTCTTCCGGTTCGGTCTCGGCCGACTCTTCCTCCGCCTGCGCCCGGCGCATTTTCAGGAAGGTGACGCGCTCGGCCGGCGAGGCCTCGATATGCGCGAGAATCGACAAGGCGATGACGCTGTCGCCATCGGCCAGTCTTATGCCGCGCACGCCCATGGAATCGCGGCCTTTGAACACCCTCACGTCGGTCGCGGGGAAGCGGATGCACTGGCCCTTAGCCGTGGTGAGCAGCACGTCGTCGGCCTCGCTGCAGATTTGCACGTCGACAATGCTTTCGCCCGGATCGAGCTTCATGGCGATCTTGCCGGCTCGATTGACCTGGGTGAAGTCCGACAATTTATTGCGCCGCACCGTGCCGCTCGTCGTGGCGAACATCACGTCGAGCCCTTCCCACTGCGCCTCGTCTTCGGGCAGCGGCATGATGGAGCTGATGCGCTCGCCCTGCTCCAGCGGCAGCATATTGACCAAAGCCTTGCCCCGCGCCTGCGGCGCTGCGAGCGGCAGGCGCCAGACCTTCTCCTTATAGGCCTGGCCGCGCGAGGAGAAGAACAGAACCGGCGCGTGAGTCGAGGCGACAAAGAGGCGCGAGACGAAATCCTCCTCGCGCGTCTGCATGCCGGAGCGGCCCTTGCCGCCGCGCCTCTGGGCGCGATAGGTGGAAAGCGGCACGCGCTTGATATAGCCGGCGTGCGAGACGGTGACGACCATCTCCTCGCGCTGGATCAGATCCTCGTCCAGCATGTCGCCTTCGACATCGAGAATCTGCGTGCGGCGCGGCACGGCGTGGGCCGCCTTCACCGCCAGCATTTCCTCTTTCACAATGTCGAAGAGTTTTGCGCGCGAGCGTAGGATTTCCAGGTATTCGGCGATTTCCGCCGCCAGCTTGTTGAGCGCCTCTGCGATTTCGTCGCGCCCAAGAGCGGTGAGCCTTTGCAGGCGCAGTTCGAGAATGGCCCGCGCCTGGGCTTCCGAAAGGCGGCAATTGCCGTCCTCGTCGATGGAGTGGCGGGGATCGGCGATGAGCGCGACGAGCGGCGCCATGTCGCGCGCCGGCCAGACCCGGCTCCTCAAAGCTTCGCGCGCGGCCGCCGCGTCGGCGGAGGTACGGATGAGACGGATCACCTCGTCGATATTGGCGACGGCGATCGCCAGGCCGACCTGGATATGGGCGGAATCGCGCGCCTTGTTCAGCCGGAATTTGGTGCGGCGGGTGACGACCTCTTCGCGAAAATCGATGAAGGCCCTGAGGCAGTCGTGCAGGTTGAGGCTTTCGGGCCGGCCGCCATTCAGGGCGATGATGTTGGCGCCGAACGAGTTTTGCAGCGGCGTGAAGCGATAGAGCTGGTTCAGCACCACATCGGCCACGGCGTCGCGCTTCAATTCGATGACGATGCGCATGCCCTCGCGATCGGATTCGTCGCGCAGATCCGCTATGCCCTCAATTCTTTTCTCGCGCACCAGGTCGGCGATTTTCTCGATCAGCGACGCCTTGTTCACCTGATAGGGAATTTCGGTGAAGACGATCGCCTCGCGATCCTTGCGGATGCTTTCGATTTCCGCGATGCCGCGCATGACGATCGAGCCGCGGCTGGTCTCATAGGCGTGCTGGATGCCGGCGCGGCCCATGATCGCGCCGCCGGTGGGAAAATCCGGCCCCGGCACGATTTCCATGATTTCGGCGAGGCTCATATCCGGGCGGTCAATCAGCGCCACGCAGGCGTCGATGACCTCGCCGAGATTGTGCGGCGGTATATTGGTCGCCATGCCGACGGCGATGCCGCCGGCGCCATTGACGAGAAGATTGGGAAAGCGCGCCGGCAGGACCGACGGCTCCTTTTCCTTGCCGTCGTAATTGGGATGGAAATCGACCGTGTCGGAATCGAGGTCCTCGATCAGCGCCAGCGACGGCCGCGCCAGACGCGATTCCGTGTAACGCATGGCGGCGGCGCGGTCCCCGTCCACCGAGCCGAAATTGCCCTGCCCGTCGATCAGCGTCAGGCTCATCGAGAAAGGCTGGGCCATGCGCACCAGGGCGTCGTAGATCGCCGCATCGCCGTGCGGGTGATATTTACCCATGACCTCGCCGACGATGCGCGCCGATTTCACATAAGGGCGGTCGGGAAGGAAATTGTTCTCGGAGGCCGAATAGAGAATGCGCCGATGCACGGGCTTCAGGCCGTCGCGCACGTCCGGCAAGGCGCGGCTCACGATCACGCTCATGGCGTAAGCGAGATAGGAGCTCTTCATCTCCTCGGAGATGGAGACCGGGCGTATGTCGGACGGGTTCGGGACGGGATTTTCGTCGTTGCGATCGGGCAAAACACACTCTTACTGCAGGAAAAGAATATCCTGCCTTTCTAGGCGATTCTTGCTTGAAAAGCCAGCAAACCCCGCCCGACTGTGGACGATGATTTATTTGTTTTTTCAATCGGTTATGGAATTGAGCGCCCGCCCTGCCCCGCTAGCCGAGTTTCGCCAGGCCCGGAAAGGTCTGCAACAGCCAGAAACTGACGCTCTGCATGCCGCCGGTGAGGAACAAAACGCCGGTCAAGACCAAGAGCGCGCCGACCGTTTTTTCCACTTTGCCGAAATGCGAGCGGAACCTTTTCAGGAAATGGACGAAAGGCTCCATGGCGAGCGCCGCCAGCAGGAAGGGAACGCCGAGGCCGAAGGAATAGAAGGCGAGAAGCAGCGCTCCGCGGCCGACGGTCTGTTCCGAGGAAGCGACGGCCAGGATGGCCGCGAGAATCGGCCCGATGCAGGGCGTCCAGCCAAAGGCGAAGGCCACGCCCATGACATAGGCGCCCCACAGGCCGACGGGCTTTTCGACATTGAGGCGCTTTTCCCGATAGAGAATGTTGAGCCGGAAAACCCCCAGAAAATGCAGGCCCATGGCAATAATGGCGACGCCGGCGAGGGTCGCGAGCAGCGGCAGATGGGAGCGCACCGTCTGGCCCACGACCGACGCCGTGGCGCCGAGGACGACGAAAACCGTGGAAAAGCCGAGGACGAACAGAACCGCCGCGATCAGCATGTCGCGCCGCGCCCGTGTTTCGCCCCCTTCCGCCAGTTCCTCGATGCCCGATCCGGCGATGAAGGTGAGATAGGGCGGCACCAGCGGCAGGACGCAGGGACTCAGGAAAGACAGAAGCCCCGCCAGAACCGCCGCCCATATGGTCACACCATTTCCCATCGCCGATTCCCCTTCCCCTTCGTCCGATCGCTCTATAGCTTAAAATTCATCGCCCGTTGCAACCCTCGTGAGCTTTTCCTTGCGCAACCTGATCACCGACGTCGCGGGAATTAAGGTCGGCTCCGCCCATGATTCGGCGCTCGCCTCGGGCGTCACCGCGCTGATTTTCGACGCGCCGGCGACCGCCTCCGTCGCGGTCGGCGGCGGCGCCCCCGGCCTGCGCGACGCCCATCTCCTCGAACCCGGAATGACCGTCGAAAAAATCGACGCCCTGGTTCTTTCCGGCGGCTCGGCATTCGGCCTCGATTCCGTGGGCGGCGTCCAATCCTGGCTGCGCCAACAGGGGCGCGGTCTGCAAGTCGCCGACCAGCTGGTGCCGATCGCGCCCGGCGCGATCCTGTTCGATCTCGCCAATGGCGGCGACAAGGATTTCTGGAACATGCCGGCCTATTGGCGCCTCGGCTACGAGGCGGCGGAGGCGGCGGCGGCCGAATTTCCGCTCGGCAGCCAGGGCGCGGGTTTCGGCGCGACTCTCGCCGATCTCAAGGGCGGCCTCGGATCGGCGAGCGCGACGACCGAAGACGGCTTCGTCGTCGGCGCCCTCGTTGCGGTCAACGCCGTCGGCCAGGCGACCATCGGCGACGGTCCATTTTTCTGGGCCGGCGCTTACGAGCGCGACGGCGAATTCGGCGGCCTCGGCTGGCCGAACAGTGTCAACGAAGCCGCGCTCCGCCCGCAGATGAAAGGCGCTGCGCCGGAAAACACCACCATCGCCATCGTCGCGACCGACGCGGATCTTGCCAAGTCGCAGGTAAAGCGCATGGCGGTCATGGCCCAGGACGGCGTCGCGCGGGCGCTTCGTCCGGTCCATGCGCCGCACGACGGCGATACGGTCTTCGCCGCCGCCACCGGCCATGCGCAAGGCGAGGCCGATATGTTCGCCTTGGCCCGCCTCGGCGCCGTGGCGGCCGATTGTCTCGCCCGGGCGATCGCCCGCGCCGTTTATGAGGCGAGCCCCCTGCCCTTCCCCGGCGCCCTGCCGAGCTGGCGCGGCAAATTCGGGCGCTGAAGCTTTCAAGACCACGCCGAAAAAAGCCCCACCAAGCCGAAAACCGCTACGCTGACGCCGACGGCGACGGCCAGCGCCAGCGAAAATCCCCTGAGCCGGAAACGCGCCGGCGGAATTTTCATCGCCAAAGCGATCAAGAGGCCGATGACAAAGGGAAAAAGCAAAGCGTTGGCGACCTGCGTGACAATGTTCAGCCAGATGAGATCGCGGGAAAACAGGGCGAGCAGCGCCGAACCGATGGCGCTGGCGGCATAGAGCGCGAAAAAGGCCGGCGAATCGAACAGCCCGACTTGCTGCGCGCCCCGAGCGGGCGAAAAAAGCTCCGCCACGCCCCAGGAAAGCGCCAGCGAGGCGACGATGGCCGCGGCGAAAGACGCGCCGAGCACGCCGAGACTGTAAATCAGCCTTCCGCCCTCCGGCCCCAGGGCGGCGGTCAAAGCCTCGCCGATCTGGCCGATCGTGTCGAGGCTGCGCACGCCGTCGCCCCGGTACAGGGCGGCGGCGGAGGCGACCAGCACCGCGCCGGTCAGCAATTGCGTCAGCGTCGCGCCAAGCGCCGTATCCCAGCGGGCGGCGAAAAAATCCCGCGGCTTCACGCCTTTGCGGGCTGTGGCCGACTGCTGATAGAAAATCATCCAGGGATTGAAGACCGAGCCGACGATGGCCGCGGCGAGAAAGAGAAAATTCCGGTTGCCGAAAGGCGCGCGCAAAACGTCATGCGCGAGGGCGAGCGGATGGGGTCGCGCCTTCCAGGCGACGATCAGAAAGGCGCCCTCCAGCAGACCGAGAAGCAGGGCGGCGCGCTCCACCCGCCGATAGGCGCCGGTCGCCGCGACCATGAGCAGAAGGACGCAGGCAAAGGACAAAGTGAGCGGGCGCGGCAGGCCATAAAGCTCGCCGATGCCGGCGACGCCGGTGAATTCGGTGACCAGCGTGCCGAAAGTCGCGGCGGCCAGCGCCGCGAGCGCGACCAAAGCCCATTTGCGGCCAAAATGCCGGCGCGCCGCCTCGGCGAAGCCCTTTCGGGAAAAGACGCCGAGCCGCGCCGATAGCTCCTGCACGATATAGAGCGCGGGAATGAGCGCGAGGATCAGGGGCAGAAGGCGATATTGCCAGCGCGCGCCGGCCTGCGCCGCCGTGACCACGTTGCCGGCGTCGGTGTCGGCCAGCATGACCAGCAGGCCGGGCCCCCAGACCGCCAGAATGCGGAGAATGGGCGGGATTCTGAGCGACGCGCTTTCGGTTTCCACGCTCATTTGCGGCCTGGAGGAGGTCATGCGGCAAGGCTATAGAAGCCGCGGTCGCGGATAAATAATGAAAACTTGGTAATTTGGTCCTGCTCAGCCGCCCTCTGCGACCTGCTGCCGCAGTTCGACGTCGTAAAGGTTCGGCGCGCCGTCGTCGCCCAGCCGGGCGCGATAGACCTGCAGGTTTTCCATGATGTGCTGGACGTAATTGCGCGTCTCGGTGAACGGAATGCGTTCGATCCAGTCGACGGGGTTGACCTTGGGATCGCGCGGGTCGCCATATGCCTTGATCCAGTCGCGAACATTGCCGCCGCCGGCGTTATAGGCGGCGAAGGCGAGAATATACGAACCGTCATAATCGCGCAGCAATTGGCCGAGGTGATAGGCGCCGAGCTGGGCGTTGAAAGCGGCGTCCTTCAGAAGCTTCGTCTCGTCGAAGTCGACCCCCGCCTGGCGCGCAGTGCTGCGCGCCGTCGCCGGCGCCATTTGCATCAGGCCGACGGCGCCGGCGCCGGAGCGGACGTCGGATCTAAAAGCGCTTTCCTGCCGCGCTATGGCGAGAACCAGCGGCCGGCTGGCGGAATTGGCGAGCGCGACATAATCCGGCACGCCGTCGAGCGGATAGGCCAGGCTGTCGACCGCTATGCCGCGATGCATCGCGGCCTTGCCGGCGATCACGTCCGTATGGGCGTCGCTATTCTGCTTGATGACGCGCGACAGGGCCGCCATCTGGGCCGGATTGGTCAAAGTCCGGGCGCTGTCGAGCGCCAGTTTACGCGCCGGTTCGATTTCGCCGAGGGCGTAGAGCAGTTCGGCCGCGCGCACCGGCTCGGCCCGCTTCGATCCTTGCGCCGCCACGGCGGGCGCCCGCAGGATCACCGGCTCGTCCCCGAGCTTGGCCCGCGCCAATTGTCCGTAATAGGTTTCGGGGAAAGCGGCGGCGCGGGCGTAGAAGGTCTTTCCGTCCTTGCCCTCGGCTTCGGCGACGCGGCCGAGCCAATAATTGGCGCGCGCCACCGAATGCGGCCTTTGCGCGATTGCCGCCAGTTTCTCGAAATGCGGTTCGGCGCGTTTCGGGTCCTTGAGGAATCGCAGGGCGATCCAACCGGCGTGGAACTCCGCCTGCAGCCGCGTCTTGTCCGAACCGCCCCGATTTTCGGCGCAAATCTTGTAGGCCTGCTCATATTTGCCCGAATCGAGCAATTTGCGCGCGAGAAGGCGACGCTCCACCCACCAGTCGTCGGGGCTGCCCAAAACCGTCGGATCACGCGGCGCGGACAGCATGAGCTTGGCCGCCTCGTCGATATGATCGGCGTGGCGCAGATTGTGGATGCGTTCGAAGATGATGCCCGGATCGTGGCGCAAGGCGGCCGGAACGCGCCGCGACACCTTCTCCCATTTCACTCCCTTGGCGAGGCTGGCCTCGGCGCGGTACAATTTGTCGCCTTCCTTGCCGGCGAGCACCGCGGCGCGCCGCGCGGCGGCACCGTCCTCGCGCTCCATCATCCGGTCGAGGCGGTGAATCTGGTCGGCGCGCGTCAGAACGGAGCCAAAGCTCTTGCGCAGGCGCTTTTCAAGCTCGGCGGTGAGGTTGGAATCGCGCCACATCTCCCGCGCCATTTTGTCGGCCTCGGCTTTTCGTCCCGGCTCCTTGGCGATCAAAGCGGCGTAAACGATCCGCCCGAGCGTGGTGGTCGGCGGAAATTCGGCGAAATAGGCGGCGACGCTTTCCGGCTTGGCGGCGTCGTCGGCCGCGAGGGTTTCGGCGTTCCTGCGCAGATCGGCGTCGGGCCAGCCCTTATGGGCGCGCATGAAGGCGACGATGCGGGACATTCCCGCCTGCGCCGGATGGGTGAGCAGGAACATCCATTCGACGGCGGCGCGGACGGTCGGGTCCTTGGTCGTCAGGGCCGCGTCGCCCTCGGCCGTCTTGCCGACGTGATAATATATGAGCGCGTCGGTCACGCCGGAAAGATCATACCGGGACAGGATCGCATCCCGTTGCGACGCCCGATCGCCACCCAACGCCACCGGCCCGTTGAGCCCGTAAAAATGCAGCGCCCTCTTTTCGGCCTCGCCGAAAATCACCGGCAGCCAGGCGAAGGCGAAAGCGCTCGCCGCGGGCCTGTGCGTGCGCGTCGTCGGCGCGGCGCCGGCAGATTTGATATTGACGGCATCGCCTTGGGCGGATTCGACGTCGGCGGTCGGCGCGGAGAAGGGATTTGCGCCCAACAGGAGCTTGGCGTAGTGGGCGAGCGCGGGAAGGCGTTTGATTTGCATGGGCAGGATCAGGAAGAAGGCGGCCACAATGGCGGCGCCCGTAATCCGTCTATCCAGCCGTATGATTCGCATCGAAACGTCCTGTTGCTCCGAGACGACAAGACGAGACTGCGCCCCAGACGTTAACGACAAGTTAACCAAATGACTGCTTTGCGCGGGCGGCTTTCGTGGCGACGCCCCTTTTCGTCGCGGCTTCGAACCGCTATGAGTCGCGCCTTGCCTATAAACCGGCCAAAAGCGGCGTTGGTTTGGCGATAAGCAGGACGAAAAAATGGCGACCGGGACTGAGAAGCGGCTTCGGGGTTGGATGACGGCGCTGGTGACGCCGTTCAAGGACGGGGCTTTCGACGAATCCGCCTTTCGCGCCCTGATCGACTGGCAGATCGACAGCGGCATTTCCGGCCTGGTGCCGGTCGGCACCACCGGCGAATCCCCCACCCTGTCGCATGACGAGCATAAGAAGGTCATCGAGACCGCCATCGACCAGGCGAAGGGCCGCGTTCCAGTGATCGCGGGAGCGGGATCGAACAATACGGATGAAGCGATCGAACTGGCGGTCCACGCCCAAGAGGCCGGCGCCGACGCGCTTCTGATGGTCACGCCCTATTACAACAAGCCCACTCAGGAGGGCCTGTTCCAGCATTTCCGCGCCATCGACGCCGCCGTGGACATTCCCATCGTCATCTACAACATCCCGCCGCGTTCGGTGATCGACATGTCGGTCGAGACGATGAAGCGCTGCCGCGAGGAATTGCGCCATATCGTCGGGGTCAAGGACGCCACCGGCAATATCGCCCGCATCTCCACGCAGAGGCAGGCGATGGGCCCCGACTTCCTGCAATTTTCCGGCGACGACATGACGGCGCTCGCCTGTTTCGCCGCCGGCGCCGTCGGCTGCATATCGGTCGTGGCCAATGTCGCGCCGCGCCTTTGCGCCGACCTTTGGGAGGCCGTCGCGGCGGGCGATTTCGCCAAGGCGCTGACCATACAGGACCGGCTGACGCCGCTCCACGCCGCGACCTTCCTCGAACCCGGCGTCTGCGGCGCCAAGACGGGCCTGAATTTGCTCGGCCGCGTCGCCGAGGAAGTCCGCCTGCCGCTTGTGCCTTCGACGTGGAAAACGCGCGAGGCGATTCAAAGCGCCATGCGTTTCGCCGGCCTCCTGCAGGATTGACAAGGGGCCGATCAAGGCCTGATTGGCGCGCCCAGTGGCTGAAAAACCGAAATCAAATTTCAAGATCGTCGCCGAAAACCGCAAGGCGCGCTTTCACTACCAGATCGGCGAGAAATTCGAGGCCGGCCTGGCGCTGACAGGCACCGAGGTCAAGAGCCTGCGCTCGGGACGCTCCAATATCGCGGAATCCTACGCCAGCGTGGACGCAAAAGGCGAGGTCTGGCTTATCAACGCCAATATTCCCGAATATCACGCCGGCAATCGCTTCAATCACGAGCCCAAGCGCCTGCGCAAGCTCCTGCTGAAACATCGCGAGATCGCCAAATTGTCGCAGGGCGTGCAGCGCGAAGGCATGACCATCGTGCCGCTAAAACTCTATTTCAACCAGCGCGGCCGCGCCAAACTGGAAATCGCGCTCGCCAAGGGCAAGCAAATTCACGACAAGCGCGAAACCGCCAAGGAGCGCGACTGGAATCGCGAAAAGCGCCGGCTGCTCAAACAGGGCCAATGAAGGAGGCCGATCGTGACGGACCAGACGATCCGCAGCCGTTTCTTCGAAACCCGCGACGGGCTCAACCTGCACGCCGCGATCCTAGTGGGAGCTTCGCAAAGCGCGCCCGTCGTCTGCCTGCCCGGCCTCACCCGCCCGGCGCGCGATTTCCACCCGCTCGCCCGATTTCTGCGCGGGCGGACGGACCGGTCCGTCATCTGCCTCGATTATCGCGGCCGCGGCGGCTCGGATTGGGACCCGGACTGGAGGCATTACTCCTTCCCGGTCGAACTGGCCGACATTCTCTTCGTCCTCGAACAACTCGCCGTGACGTCGGCCTTTTTCGTCGGCACGTCGCGCGGCGGCCTGCACGGCATGACGATCGCCGCCATGCGGCCGGAACTGGTCAAGGGCCTGGTTCTCAATGACGTCGGCCCCGTCCTCGACCCGGGCGGCCTCGCCCATATCAGGGATTATGTCGGCCGCCTGCCGCTTCTTCTCACGATCGAGGAGGCCGTCGCTCATTTCCGCGAGGCGATGGGCGCGCAATTCACTGCGGTCAGCGACGACGAATGGCGGATTTACGCGGCAAATTCCCTTAATCCGACGGCGGAGCGGCTGCGCCTGTCCTACGACCCGCAACTGGCGCGAACGCTTGAAGCCATCGATCCGGCAAAACCCCTGCCCGACCTGTGGGAGCAATTTGCCGCCGTGACCGCGCCGGTCCTGGCCTTGCGGGCGGAAAATTCCGATCTTTTCGCGCCGGAAACTTTGGCCGAAATGGCGGCGCGCAACCCGCGGTGCCGGACGCATGTCGTCCCCGGCCAGGGGCATGCGCCCATGCTTCTTGACGCGGCGACCCAGGGCCTGATCGCCGATTTCATCGCCGAAATCGAATCGCCCTGAGTCTCAAGTCTCCCTTACGCCGGCGAAATCGGTGGCGCCGAGCGGCGAGGTGAATGTGCCCGCGAGCGCGTCGCCGCTTGCCTTAACGCTGAATCCGATGGAGAAATTGCCCATCGGCGTCGGCACATTGGCAAGAAAATCCGCTGTGTCATCCGTCACCTCCAGATCGACCAGAGGCGCGGCGCCGATTGGCGTGATCAGCGAACCAGTCCCGTCAGCCTCGATGCGCAGCGAAGGAGTCTGGACGCCGAAGGGCGTTTCCAGCGTCAATTTCCACGTACCGACAATACTCATAATTCCATCCTCCGCCATTCCGCCGCCCGCAGCCGAATGATAGCGGCGGCGCGCGCCGCTTGCCAGCCTCGTGAAGTCAATTGAGGAGATTTACCTACCAGCTATGCGGGTGCAGGAGCGGCGGCCTTTGTTGAATGCATAGCGGCCGTCGCAGACATAGGCGACAGGCGGGATATGGGTCCGCTGGAAGATGTCATAACCTTGCTTGAGATTGCGCCAGAACGGGGCCCAATTATGCGTCGGCGGCGCGCCGTCGGACATGAAGGCCAGGACATTGCCGGCCTGCGATTCGCGGGCGATGGCCGCGTCGGTCATGCGGAAGGGGAAGATGTCGACCGGCACCTCGCGCTGGCCGTGGGCGAGCGCCAGCGCGACATAATGATAAATCTGCTCGATGCCGTGGTTGGTCATGGCGAAACAGCCGACCGATTTGCAATCGCCATGGACCATGATGGCGCTGCCGGTAGCGCCGTGGGCGCGGTCGTAGGCGTTGGGATAGCCGATGTTGAAAGCGAGATCGAAATGCGAATGCGGATTGAGCTGGCGCGCCGACACTTCGTAAAAACCTTCGGGCGACTGAAGATCGGCGCTGCGCAATTTAGGTCCGAGGTGGCCCGACCATTTGCAGATCGGGAAGGATTTGAACAAGGCGTATGTCTCGCCGTGCTTCATCCACAGTTCCAAAATCCCTTCCCGCTTGAAAATGCGGAGAAAGACCCGCGCGCCCCGCTTGAAGTCCCTGGCCGGCAGCGGCGTCGGCGCCGGCGGCTCGACGGCGTCGGACCCGCCCACCGAATCGGTCAAGGCGGCGAGCGCGTCGGCCAGGACCGGAATAGCCCCGCCCTGTCTCTGCGCCGGCGGCGTGACGGCGGCGGAAGCGGAATTCGCGCCCCCTGGCAACGAATCGGGCCGGGGCGGCGGCAGCGGCGCGGAGGCGCCGGGCGGGAGTTCGTTCGCCTGCGGCGTATCATCCGCCTGCAATGAACTTTTGGCCTGCGGCGCATTGCCGGCTTGCGGCGCCTGGTCCTGCACGGCTGCGGCTGCTTCCGGCGCGGCCTCGGCCACGACTTCATTCTGCTGCTGCGCGTCCGGCGGCGGATCGCCCGCCAGGGCCGCTTCCGTCTCCGGATCGAGCGTGCGCAATCCCAGCGGCGTCTCGTTGGCCTCTGGCTGCGTGAAGACGGCGGGTTGGCTCGACACGTTCGACTCGCTCGGCTCCAGACTGACCCTCAGGGCGAAGGAATCGTCCTTCGCGGCGGGCCTCGCCGGCGGAGCGGCGGCGACGATCGAAACAGGAGCGGCGGGGGCCTCCTTTGCGGCGGCGGCGACAGCGCCATCCGGCCGCGGGGCGGCGGCATAGGAAAGAAAAGCGCCCAGGACGAGCGAAGCGGCGCAAGCCACGCTCAGGGTCAGAAATCGCGTTCGTTTCCGATAATGCATTGCGAACGCCTCCCTGTGCGTCGCCGATCGAAAATCGCCGCCCTGCCGTCAACCGCGAGAGAATCGAGCGAAAAAACGGCAGGAATTGTCTAACCGTTCCATCTTGCGCGGGACTTGCCTTGTCTCAAATCAAATTTGCCACCGTGCGCCGCAACACGCGCGCTTTTCTGGTGGATCATGGTTTTTATGCAACAGTAAGGTTAAGGAATCCCAATCATTTTGTGGGTCTGCAGGCTCAGCCGCCAGCGCGGGTGCGCCAGGCAATGGGCGACGGCGGCGGCGATGTTCTTTTCCCGCTCCGGCCCGTCCATCGGCTGCAGCCAGAAATGGTCGAAGTCCATATTTTCGAATTGTTCGGGCGAGAGGCCCGGCTGCGGATAGACGAGCTTCAATTCCTGGCCGCGCGTCGCCACAAAGGGCGCGCCGGCCTTGGGGCTGACGCATAGCCAGTCGATTCCCGGCGGCGGCGCGAGCGCGCCATTGCTCTCCACCGCGACGAAAAATCCTTCCGCATGCGTCGCTTCGATCAGCGGCGCGTCGAGCTGCAGCAGGGGCTCGCCGCCGGTGAAGACGACGAAGCGTCCCTCACGTCCCGCGCCCCAAACCTCGGCAAGCCGCCGCGCCAAGTCGCCCGCGTCGGCGAATTTGCCGCCGCCTTCGCCGTCCACGCCGATGAAATCCGTATCGCAGAAATTGCATGCCGCCTCGGCGCGATCCTCCTCGCGCCCGCTCCACAGGTTGCAGCCGGCGAAGCGGCAGAAGACGGCGGCGCGGCCGGCGAAAAATCCCTCGCCCTGAAGGGTGAGAAAAATCTCCTTCACGCTATAGGTCATTGAGCTTTCGTCTTACCCCGCCCAGGCCAGGGCGCCGCCGCTCGTCGGCTCGGCCACGCCGGTGGTGGTGGGGAAGGTCAAAGGCAGTCCCTTGACCGAGCGCACTCCCAGGAAAGCGAAGGCCTGCGCCTCGATCGCCTGCGAATCCCAGCCGAACTCTTCGGCGCGGCGCACAGGACAGGGCGCGCGCCTGGCGAGCGCCTCTATCAGAGCCGGATTGCGCGCCCCGCCGCCGCAGACCACGACGAGGCGCGGCTCGGCCGGCAGAAAGGCGAAAGGAGCGAGAATGGCGCTGGCGGTGAAGGCGACCAGCGTCGCCGCCGCGTCTGGCAGCGACAGGCTGGCGACCGGCGTGGAATCGAAGGCGTTGCGGTCGAGCGATTTGGGCGGCTCCAGCGCGAAAAAAGGATGCGACATCAGGTCCGCCAACGCCCGCTCGTCCACTTTTCCCGCAAGCGCGCAGGCCCCGCCTTCGTCCATGGCGGCGCCCGTCCGTGCGAGCATCAGATCATCGAGGAGCGCATTGCCCGGCCCGACGTCGCAGGCGATTGGGTCGTCGTCCGGGGCGACGAAGCTCATATTGGCGACGCCGCCGATATTGACGAAAAGCATGGGCTCGGCGACGCCCGAAGCCTCCGCCAGGGCCTGATGATAGACCGGAACCAGCGGCGCGCCCTGCCCTCCCGCCGCCATGTCGGCGGCGCGCAGGTCGTAGGCGACGTCGATGCCGACCTCGCGCGCCAGGAATTCCCCGTTGCCGATCTGCACCGTCAGGCGGTTTTCGGGCCGGTGCAGCACGGTCTGGCCGTGAAAGCCGATGAGATCGACCGCCGCCGGGTCGAGCGCGTTGCGCGCCAGAAAATCCGTCACCGCTTCGATATGGCGGCGCGTCACCAGTTCGTCCGCCTCGGCCAGAGGACCGGGCCTTTCCTCCCGGCGCCGCAGGCCCTGCGCCGCCGCCACCGCCCGGCGCAGCAAGGCGCGGTCGTCCTCGGAAAAGGGATAGGAGCCGGACGGGCCAAATTTGAGCGTCCGCCGCCCATCCGTCTCCAAATACGCGAGGTCGATCGCATCCATCGACGTGCCGGTCATGGCGCCGAGCGCGCGAAAGATTTTCGGCATTGCCTTCCCCGTTGGCCTTCGGCCTCCTATGTTGCTCGCAGCCTAACCCGATTTTGCCGAAAGAGCGACCATGATCGAACTGTTCTACTGGCCGACCCCCAATGGCCATAAGATCACGATTTTCCTCGAGGAATCCGGCCTCCCCTATGAAATCCACCCGGTGAATATCGGCGCCGGCGATCAGTTCAAGCCGGAATTTCTCGAAATCTCGCCCAATAATCGCATGCCGGCGATCATCGACCATGCGCCGGACGACAACGGCCCGCCTCTGTCCATTTTCGAATCCGGCGCCATTCTCGAATATCTGGCGGAAAAGGCTGGCAAATTCCTGCCCGCGCCGCAGCGGGAAAGATTCAAGGTCCTGCAATGGCTCTACTGGCAGGTCGGCGGCCTCGGTCCCGTCGCCGGCCAGAACGGCCATTTCTCCGTCTACGCCAAGGAGAAAATTCCCTACGCCATCGACCGCTACGTCAATGAAACCAACCGGCTCTATGGCGTGCTCGACCGCCAGCTGGCGAAAACGCGCGACGCCGGGGGGTTTGTCGCCGGGGCCTATTCGATCGCCGACATGGCCTCCTATCCCTGGATCGTCCCGTGGAAGAGGCACGGCCAGAATCTCGACGATTTCCCCGATCTGCGCCGCTGGTTCGATACGATGCGCGCCCGGCCGGCGGTTCAGCGCGCCTATGAAATCGGCGATCGCGTCAAGCCCCCCGCCCCGCTGAGCGACGCGGAAAAGAATGTGCTGTTCGGCCAGACAGCGGCGAGCGTCAGGCCGAAAGGCTAGGGCTGCATCGGCCAAACAGCCGTCTCGGGTTATTTGACGGTAGAATCGTTTCCCGGCCGCCGGCGGTTTCCAGCGCCGCCGGCCTGTCGTTCCGCCGCAGCAGGATGGCGCCGGCGAGCCGATTGGCCATGTCTCATGCGCGAGCGAAAGATCAGTTTTATGAGCGACCCCGGAACAGCGCCCTTGGTTAGGGCGTTCTATTGAACTGAAGCACCGCGTCGGCGCTGTGCGCGATGATGGAATAAGGGCCATGTTTCGTCGAATGGCGAAAATTTTCGTGGCGGCTGTAGCCCTCGGCTTCGGGGTCGGGACCACCCTTCTGCCCGGCGTAACGCAACAAGCATTTGCTTTCGGTCGCGGCGGCGGCGGCCACTTCGGCGGCGGCCACATGGGCGGGTTCGGAGGCGGGCATTTCGGCGGCGGCCACTTTGGTGGCGGTCACTTCGGCGGCGGTCACTTCGGCGGATTCCACGGCGGGCATTACGGCGGCGGCCACATGG
>CAYRNB010000005.1:49470-63793 GCA_964425315.1 uncultured Rhodoblastus sp. | reverse complement strand
CTCTGACCCCCAGATTCGTAGTCTGGTGCTCTATCCAGCTGAGCTACGGGCGCTTGCGCTCGTCCGCATATCCTGTCGGGGGTCGCGGCGGCAGCCGGCTGTTTAGCTTCTCCCGCCCGGCTTGGCAATAGGCAATGACCGCCCCCGGCGCCGGCGCTCCGCATGTCGGTCCCGGTCTCCGCCATGGTCGCCAGGCGCCCTTCGGCGCCGCATCGCGTTGACTTTTCCGCCGCCATGCCCCTATAACGCCGCGCGCGATTTCGGCTTTGCGCCGACGTCGCTTTTCGTCATTGGCGACGGCCATTTATCGCACTGGGCGAGGGCCGAAAGCGACCGAGCGCGAACCATGAGATTTTTCACGGCGTGCGGCTTTCCGTCGACGCGCCGAGCGAAAGCAGACAGTAAACCGGAGCTGACCCCGTGAAGCGGACCTATCAACCTTCCAAAATCGTGCGTAAGCGCCGCCACGGTTTTCGCGCCCGCATGGCTACCGTCGGCGGCCGCAAAATACTCGCCGCCCGCCGCGCCCGCGGCCGCAAGCGCCTTTCGGCCTGACGCCGTGGCGCCGGAGCTCGAGCTTCTGGCGCGGCCGGTTCTCGTCATGCCCCGTCCCGGCGACGGCGAAATCATTTCCGCGCCCGCCGCAACGCGTTGTGGGAGAGGAATAGCGCGCCTGAAGAAGCGCGCCGATTTTCTCGCCGCGGCCAAGGGCCGGCGCCTGCATCAGCCTTGCTTCGCCTTGCAGGCGCGCGAGCGGCAGGCCGAGGCCTCGAACGCCGCCGATGAAGCGCCGCGCTTCGGCTTCACCGTCACCAAGAAGGTGGGCGACGCCGTGGTTCGCAACCGCATTCGCCGCCGCTTGCGCGAGGCGGCGCGGCTCGCCGACCCCGCGCTCTTGAAACCCCGCCACGATTACGTGCTGGTGGCGCGAATCGAGGCGCTGACCGCCCCTTTCGAACAATTGCGCGGCGAACTCGCGCGCGGCTTAAGCAAGATCCATGCGCCCGACCGCCGCAAGTCGGGCAGCCTGACGAAAGACGGCAAGCGAGGCGATTGAAATGCAACAGGATACCAAGAATCTCCTCCTCTCCCTCGCGCTGTCGCTTCTGGTCATCGTCGCCTGGAATCATTATTTCGGCCCCCCGAAAGTAAAGCCGCCGCATCCGGCGCAGACCACCACCGGCGAGCCAGCGGCCCAACATCAGCCTTCCGCCGCCGAGCAAAGCGCGCCAGCCGGCTCCGCCGCCGCTCCGTCCGCCCACACGCCGCAAACGCCGAAAGTCGCGGCGCAACTGACGCGCGCCGAAGCTCTCGCGCAAAGCCCGCGCGTCGCCATCGACACGAAAAGCCTTTCCGGCAGCATTTCGCTCAAGGGCGCGCGTTTCGACGACATCGAACTGAAGAAATATCGCCAGACCACCAATCCCCATTCCCCCAATATCACGCTGTTATCGCCCCCAGGAGCGCGCAACGGCTATTACATCGAACTCAACTATGTCGCCCCCCAAGGCGTCTCGCTCGACCTGCCGACGTCCAATTCGCTGTGGAAGGCCAGCGGCGACCGCCTGACCCCGTCGACCCCGGTCACCCTCACCTTCGACAATGGCAAGGGCCTGGTCTTCAAGCGGACGATTTCGGTGGACAATGACTATATGTTCACTGTCAAGGACACGGTCGAAAACAACGGCAAGACGGCCGTCACCCTCTATCCCGACGCGACCAACACACGCCAGGGAACGCCAAAAACCTCCGGCTATTCTTTGGTGCACGAGGGTTTCATCGGCGTGATCGGCGCCGACGACACTTCGACCGAAATCACCTACAAGAAAATCGCCAAGGAAACCGGCGACAAGAAGGTTCTGCCGGAACAAGGCTACGCCAAAGGCGGCTGGATCGGCTTCACCAGCAAATATTGGGCGACGACGGTCATTCCCGACCCCAGCGAGCCTTATCAGGGCTGGTTCCGCGAATTTCCCGGCGCCGTTCCGCAATATCAGACTGACGCTTTCGGCGAGGCCAAGACCATCCAGCCCGGCGCCAGCCTCAAGCTGACCACGCGCGTTTTCGCCGGCGCCAAAGTGTCCACTATCCTGAGCCATTACCAGAAGGCGCAGAAGATCAGCAAATTCGACATGCTGATCGACTGGGGATGGTTCTGGTTCATCACCAAGCCGATGTTCTGGCTCATGCTGTACATCTACAAGCTCGTCGGCAATTTCGGCGTAACGATCCTGATCCTCACCCTGCTGATCAGGGCCTCGTTTTTCCCGCTGGCCAACAAATCCTATCTTTCCATGGCGCGAATGAAGGAGCTTCAGCCGAAAATCAAGGCCTTGCAGGAGCTTTATCCCGACGACAAGATGAAGCAGCAGCAGGAGCAAATGGAGCTTTTCAAGCGGGAGAAGCTCAATCCCGTCTCCGGTTGCCTGCCGATGTTGCTGCAAGTCCCGGTGTTCTTCGCGCTCTATAAGGTGCTGTTCGTCGCGATCGAAATGCGCCATGCGCCGTTCTTCGGCTGGATCAAGGACCTTTCCGCTCCCGACCCGACCAATGTTTTCACCCTCTTCGGCCTGGTGCATTGGGACCCGACGCATTTGCCGGTCTTCGGCCACTTTCTCCATCTCGGAATCTGGCCGTTGATCATGGGCGTATCCTTGTGGCTGCAGATGAAGATGAATCCCGAACCGACCGATCCGGTGCAAAAAACCATGTTCGCCTGGATGCCGGTGATCTTCACTTTCATGCTCGGCTCATTCCCTGCCGGCCTGGTGATCTACTATACGTGGAGCAACCTGCTTTCCGCGGCTCAACAGGGTTTGATCATGAAAAAGGCGGGGATAAAGGTCGAATTATTCGACAATCTGAAAAAAGTCTTCGGCCGCAAGCCGGCGTGAGCGATTGGCGGGTTTGAAGCCATGACCGACACCGGCCAGATGGATTTCGTCGAGATCGGGCGAAAGCTGTTCGCCCAAACTTGCGATTTCGTCTGGGCGGCGGCCAGGATCGACGCGCTGCCGCGGATGGGGCCGATCGAGGTCGCTTTCGCCGGCCGCTCCAATGTCGGCAAGTCCTCGCTGCTCAACGCCCTGACCAGGAGGCGGAGCCTCGCACGCACTTCGCATACGCCGGGCCGCACGCAGCAATTGAATTTTTTCGACCTCGGCCCCGACCCCGAGGCGCCGCTTTTGCGCCTGGTCGACATGCCGGGCTATGGCTATGCCGCCGTATCGAAGCAAAAGGTCGCCGACTGGACCCGGCTGACCCGAAATTTTTTACGCGGCAGGGCGACGCTCGCCCGTGTGTTCGTGCTGATCGACGGACGCCATGGCGTGAAGGCGCTCGACGAGGACATGTTCAAACTGCTCGACCAGTCGGCTCTGTCCTATCAGATCGTCCTGACCAAGCGCGACGAGGTCAAGGCGGCCCATATCGAAAAGACCATAGCCGACACGCAGGCCGCCCTGCGCCCCCATCCGGCGGCGCATCCGCAAGTGCTTTTCGTTTCCGCCCACAAGGACGAGGGAATCGAGGATTTGCGCGCGGCGATCGCGCGCCTTATGGCCGAGCGCGACAACAAAGTTTTCCAGCGGGCTTAAATCGGCTAAACAGGCCGCGCCCGTCAGCGCATGATCGCGAAAAGCGGAGCCTTCGTTTTCGGATAAGATCATGCGCAACCAAAAAAGGCGCCGCAGATGAGCCAGCCTTCCACCGCCGCTCCCCTTTCCCAGGCCGCCGCCATCGATCAGGCCAAGATCCTGATGCAGGCGCTGCCGCATATGCTGCATTACGACGACGCCATCGTCGTGGTGAAATATGGCGGCCACGCCATGGGCGACGAAGCGACGGCGCGGAATTTCGCTCGCGACATGGTCCTGCTCGAACAATCGGGGGTCAATCCGGTGGTGGTCCATGGCGGCGGGCCGCAGATCGGCGCCATGCTCGGAAAGCTCGGCATCAAGTCGGAATTCGCCGACGGGCTGCGCGTCACCGACAAGGCGACGGTGGAAGTGGTGGAAATGGTGCTGGCCGGCGCCATCAACAAGCAGATCGTCGGCTTCATCAACGCCCAGGGCGGACGCGCCATCGGCCTGTGCGGCAAGGACGGCAATATGGTCACCGCCGCCAAAGTGACCAAAGCCGAGCAGGAGGGCAAGCCGCCGGTCGATCTCGGTTTCGTCGGCGAACCGGCGAAAGTGGATAAGACCGTGCTCGAACAGGTGCTCGGCCGCGAACTGATCCCCGTTCTCGCGCCTATCGCCCAGGGCGAAGACGGCGAGACTTTTAACGTCAACGCCGACACTTTCGCCGGCGCCATCGCCGGCGCGCTTGGCGCCAAGCGCCTTCTGCTCCTGACCGACGTGCCCGGCGTGCTCGACCGCGACAAGAATCTCATCAAGGAATTGCGCGTCGGCGAAATCCCCGAACTGATCGCCGAAGGCGTGATCACCGGCGGCATGATCCCCAAAGTCGAGACCTGCATCTACGCCATCGAAAGGGGCGTGGAGGGCGTGGTCATTCTCGACGGCAAGATTCCCCACGCCGTGCTGATCGAGCTTTTGACCGATCACGGCGCCGGCACGCTGATCACCAAGTAAGTCACAGAGAGTGAACGACGGCCTTCCTCACGATTTCGCGGCGTTCCGCCGCGTCGACACCTGGGTGTTCGACCTCGACAATACGCTTTATCCGCCGCATTGCGACCTGTGGCCGAAGATCGACGCGCGCATCACCGCCTATATGATCGCGCTCTTCGGCCTCGACGGCCTTTCCGCGCGGGCGTTGCAGAAGCACTATTACCGCCGTTACGGCACGACCCTCGCCGGCCTCATCCACGAATATGACGTCGCGCCGGACGAATTCCTTCATTTCGTCCACGACATCGACCGCTCATCCCTCGACCCCGATCCGGCGCTCGCCGCGGCGATCGAAGCGCTGCCGGGACGAAAGCTCGTTCTCACCAACGGCTCGCACGCCCACGCGCTCGCCACCGCCGAACAGCTCGGGGTCGCGCATCTGTTCGAAGATTTCTTCGCCATCGAACATGCCGATTACCTGCCGAAACCGGCGCTTCAGACCTACCAGCGCTTTTTCGAGCGCCATTGCATCGATCCGGCGCGCGCCGCCATGTTCGAGGACATCGTCCATAATCTCGCGGCCCCGCACGCGTCCGGCATGCTCACCGTTCTGGTGCGCCCCAAGGAGGGGGCGGAGGACCATCGCGAGGAATGGGAAAAGCACGACCACACGCCGCCGCACGTGGATTTCGTCACCGACCATCTGGCGGATTTCCTGCGCCTTTTGCCACAGGATTGACGCCGGCGGCAGCCGGAGAGATCGCTTCGGCCCGGCGTCTCACGGCGCGCCGCCGCAGCGTCAATGTTCCTGCGGCGTCATCATCGGCAGGGTGAAAAAGAAAACGGCGCCGTGCGGCTCGTTGGGCTTGAAGCCGATCTTTCCGCCATTGCTTTCGACGATCGACCGGCAGAGCGACAATCCGATGCCCATGCCGTTGCTTTTCGTCGTCACAAAAGGCTGGAAGAGTTTTTCGGCTGTTTCAGCGGGAACGCCAGGGCCGTTGTCGGCGACGCTGACGGTGACGAACCCCGCCCGGTCGATCTTCGCCTCGATGACAACGCCCGGCGCCGGCTGGGCGGCAAGCGCCTCCCCGGCGTTGCGGAGAAGATTGACGAGAACCTGCTGGATATGGACGCGATCGATTTTGACCATGATCGGCGCTTCGGGCATTTGAAATTCGATGCGCTTCTGGCGGCGGCCCTCTCCCATGCAGGCGATTTCGACGGCTTCCCTGATCAGCGGCTGCAACTCGGCCGCGACCTGTTCCGGCGCGCGCTTTTCGATAAAACGGCGCAGGCGCGACAGGATGTCGGAGGCGCGGAGCGTCTGCTCCTCCGCCTTATGGATCGTCTCCGCGACCGCTTCGTATTCTTCGTCCGGGAGCTTGCGCCGGGCGGCGGCGAGGAAATTGGCGATCGCCATCAGCGGCTGGCTGACTTCATGCGCTATGCCCGCCACCACCTCGCCCATGTCGTTCAACCGGGCGGCGTGAGCCAGTTCGTCGCGCAGCACGTTCGCCCGCGTTTTTTCCCTTTCGATTGCGGTCAGGTCGCGCATCATGCCGACGAACAGGACGTCATCGCCAAAGGGCGCACGGGAGATCGTAAGCTCCTTGGGAAAGACTTCGCCATTCTTGCGCACGCCGAAAACCCTGCGGCGGGCGCCGATGATCTTCTTTTCGCCGGTGCGCAGATAATGGGCGATATACGTGTCGTGTCGGGACCGGTCCGGTTCGGGCATCAGCATTTTGACATTGCGGCCGATCATTTCGTCGTTCTTGTAACCATACATTTCTTGCGCCGCGGGATTGGCGTATTGGATGACGCCCTGCTTGTCGACGGCGACCATGCCCTCGAGTGCCGCATCGACGATCGCTCTGAACTGCGCCTCGCGCCGCCGCTGGAATTCGAGGCCGAGGCGCGCGGCCAATGCAAAATGCAAGAGGCGGAGCATCGAGACAATGACGACGGCGCCGACCAGGAAAGCGAGGAGCGCCAGCAAATCTTCATGTCGGGCGTACGGACTGACCCACTCCTGGACCGCGGCAACGGAAAGAAGCGTCGCCAGGACGCCGCCGGACAACCCGCCAAAGACGGCGGCGATCCCGACCGCGGGATAGAAGGTCACGTAAGCGTTTCCTTCGCTCGCTCCCAAAAGGGCGATGCGCAAGGCAAGGCCGGCGGCGACCGCAAGCGTCGCCGCGCCGAGGCGAAGGCCGAGCGGCCAGGCTTCGAAAAGGCCCGTAAAGGCGAGCAATCGCCCCGCGAAAGCGGAAGAATCGCTCCTGTCGTCAGGCTTGCTTGTCGCCGTCATGACGAGCGCCCACGTCGCAAGAGAAGGGGGATCTTCACTGCGAGAACGTAAGTTTACGTCACTTTTCAAATTCTTGACATCGACTAGATCAATAATCGACGCGAACGCGATGGGAGCGGCGAAATCGAGTTTCGATCCGTCGGCGCAAGGCGGGAAAGCTTGACTTCTCCCCCACAAAACCCGAAATCAGCGCAACGAAAATTTCGGGGGGAATTCCATGCCGCACGCGCTCGCGACCATAATCGACGCCGCATTCGAGGATCGCGCCAATATCACCCCGAAAACCACCGGCGACGTGCGCCAAGCCGTCGAATCGGCGCTGCATCTGCTCGACTCGGGCAAGGTCCGGGTGGCGGAAAAAATCCCCGGCGCGATCGGCAAGGATTCGTGGAAAGTCAATCAGTGGCTGAAAAAGGCCGTGCTTTTGTCCTTCCGCCTCAACGACATGGGCGTCATCACCGGAGGGCCCGACGGCGCCACCTGGTACGACAAGGTCCCTTCGAAATTCGAGGGCTGGGGCGCCAAGGACCATGCGGCGGCGGGCTTCCGCTCCGTGCCCGGCTGCGTCGTGCGGCACTCGGCCTATATTGCGCCGGGCGCCGTGCTCATGCCCTGTTTCGTCAATCTCGGCGCCCATGTCGACACCGGAACCATGGTGGACACCTGGGCGACCGTCGGCTCCTGCGCCCAGATCGGCAAGAACGTCCATCTTTCCGGCGGCGTCGGCATTGGCGGCGTGCTGGAGCCGCTCCAGGCGGGCCCGACGATTATCGAAGACAATTGCTTCATCGGCGCGCGTTCGGAAGTGGTCGAGGGCGTGGTGATCGGCGAAGGTTCGGTGATCGCCATGGGCGTCTTCATCGGCGCCTCGACGAAAATCGTCGATCGCGCTGACGGCAAGACGTATGTCGGTTTCGTGCCGCCCTATTCGGTGGTCGTTTCCGGCAATCTGCCGGGAAAACCCCTGCCCGATGGAACGCCCGGCCCCTCCACCTATTGCGCCGTCATCGTCAAGACCGTGGACGCCCAGACCCGTTCGAAAACAGGCATCAACGAACTGTTGCGGGACTAAGCAGGAACTCGTTGGCGCGCCAACGAATTCCTGCTTAGATTCTTTTGATTTAGCAGGATTTTTGTCCGAAAACCGGAGTCCACTTTTCGGAAATCCTGCTTAGGGCCTGTGGATCGATACGACATGAGCCGGGATTTAAACGAAATGAGACGAATGGCAGGTGACGGGCGAAGCCAATATCGGGGATATTGGCGAGCCCTTCGACGAACCAGGCGGCCATTTCGGTCAAATCCCGGCCGCGTCTTAGCTGTGCGCAGGCCCTAATGCGCGCCGAGGACTTCAATTTCCTGTTTCGGCAGTCGGAGGGCGTGATTTCCGCCCGCGAATGGCGGCTCTGGACCATTGTCCTGAGCCTGATCTGCGTCGCGCTCGAGCTCGTCTGGCGCCTGGTCAGCCCCTGGACCCATCGCGACCTCGCCACCCAGGGCCTGTTCAGCCTGAAAGCGTTCATCGCCTTTTCCTATCTGCTGATTTTCGCTTTCGGCGTGATTCTCGCCCAGGTCAGCCAATATTATCTTTCGGCCAAACGCTTCCGCGCCAGGGGCTACGATCCCGGCTGGGCCTCCGTCTGGCCGCTTTCGGCTTTCGCCGCCGGCTCGGCCTCTGTGATCCAGCCGCATATGTTCGGCCTCGTGCCGGATTTTGTTCCCTGGCTGTTTTTGCTCGCGGCGGCGGCGGTTTTTGTGGCGCAATTCTATGAACTGGGCCTGCGCGGCGATTGAGAGGATGTAAATGGACAGCCCCGGCGTGGCGCTGACGCGCGAATTGATCCAAAAGCCATCGGTCACGCCGGCCGACGCCGGCGCGCTCGACGTCTTGCAGAAAAGCCTGCAGGAGGCCGGCTTCAAAACGACCCGCAAGTCCTTTTCCGAAGCCGGAACGCCCACCATAGACAATCTCTACGCCCGCGTCGGCGACGGCGCGCCTTTTCTTCTTTTCGCCGGTCATACCGACGTGGTGCCGCCGGGCGATCCCGCGAAATGGCGCGCCGATCCTTTCGCCGGCGAAATCATCGACGGCCAGATATACGGGCGCGGCGCGGCCGACATGAAGGGCGGCATTGCCGCTTTCGCCGCCGCCGCTTTCGCTTTTCTCGCCGGGCGCGGCGGGATGAAAAAGGGGTCGATCGGCTTTCTCATCACCGGCGACGAGGAAGGCCCCGCCGTCAACGGCACGGTGAAAATGCTGAACTGGCTGAAGCAGCAGGGCGAAAAATTCGACCATTGCATCGTCGGCGAGCCGACCAATGCGCAAGAGCTGGGCGACATGATCAAGATCGGCCGGCGCGGCTCGCTCAGCGGCCGCCTGCTGGTGCGCGGAACGCAGGGCCATGTCGGCTATCCGCATCGGGCCGACAGCGCGATCCCGCATCTTCTTGCCCTTTGCGCGGCGCTGACGGAAAAACCGCTCGACGCCGGAACGGGCTATTTCGACGTCTCCAATCTGGAAATCACCTCGATCGACATCGGCAATGAAGCGACCAATGTCATTCCCGGCGAGGCGCGGGTGAAGTTCAATGTGCGCTTCAACGACCTCTGGACGCCGGAAACGCTCGCCGCCGAAATCCGCCGGCGGCTGGAGGCGGCGCGGCCGTCGGAGCGTTTCGAACTCGTCTTCGACCCGTGCAATTCCTTCTCTTTCAGAACCGAGCCCAGCCCGTTCACGGAACTGGTGGCCAAGGCCATCGAAACGGAGACCGGACGGCGGCCGGAATTTTCCACCTCCGGCGGCACGTCGGACGCGCGTTTCATCTCGCAATACGCGCCGGTGGTGGAATTCGGCCTTGTCGGCAGGACCATGCACCAGATCGACGAGCGCGTGGCGGTCGCCGACGTCGACCGCCTGACGCAGATTTATCTGCGCATTCTGGAGACCTATTTCGGTTGACGCCCAACCCTTTTCCCTTTGCGGGAGAAGGATTCACCCCGCCCCGCCTCCATTGTAGCGCTCGAATAAGTCCCGCTCGTTCGGGCCGGCATTGTCGCGCAATTCGCGCGCCCGGCCGACCACAAGCTCGTCGGCGCCCGTGGCGAACTGCTCCATCGCGGCGGCGATGAAATCATCCAGATCCACGGCGCGGGGATTGCCAAAGCCGCCCGCCGCTTCGGTGCGCACCCAGGGCGGCGCCAGTTCCAAAACCCGCACCGACGTTCCGCGCAGGCGGAAGCGCAGCGACAGGGTCCAGGAATGAAGCCCCGCCTTGGTCGCGGAATAGATCGCCGAAGAGACGAGCGGGGTGAAGGCGAGACCCGAAGTGACATTGACCACGACCGAATAGGGTTTGGTCTTCAAATGCTCGATCAGCGCCGAGGTCATGCGGATCGGCCCGAGCAGATTGGTGTCCACCGTCGCCACGGCGCGTGAATCGTCGATCGCCCCGCCGGTCCCGTCGCCGAAAACAACGCCCGCATTGTTGATCAGCACATTGAGGTCGGGATGGTGTTTGGCGAGCCAATCGGCGACGCTTTTGATGCTTTCCGGATCGCGCACGTCAATCTGGCGGAATTGCATGCCGGGATTCGAATCGCAGGTTTCCTGCAACGGGGCCCGGCGGCGGCCGGCGATAATCACCTTGTTGCCGAGCGCGTGAAAGCTTGTGGCGAGTCCCCGGCCGATCCCGGTTCCGCCGCCGGTGATGAAGATCGTATTGCCGGTCATTTTCATGATTGCGTCCCATCTCTGCAAGACAAAGATCGGCCCTCGCCGCGCCTCGCGCAAGCCGCGTGATTGCCTTTCGCCGCCAATGATTGTATCGCCGACGCTTGGAATAGGCGGGAGGGAGCGTCTTGGACCATTCTCCGATCGAACTCTTGAAACGCAAGGCGGCCGAGCGCGCCGCCTCCCTGGTTTCATCGGGCATGAGGCTCGGTCTCGGCACTGGATCGACCGCCGCTCATTTCGTCGATTGCCTCGGGGAGCGCGCGCGCGATGGCCTCGACGTCGTCTGCGTTCCGACATCGGAGCGCACCCGCCTTCAGGCCGAAAGCTGGAACTTGCGCCTCTCCACTCTCGACGAGACGCCTGAACTCGATCTGACGGTGGACGGCGCCGACGAATTCGACTCGGCGATGCGCCTCATCAAGGGCGGCGGCGGCGCGCTTCTGCGTGAGAAAATAGTCGCGGCGGCGTCGAAGCGCATGGTGGTCATTACCGATTCCAGCAAGGAAGTGGCGATTCTGGGCAAATTCAAACTGCCGGTCGAGGTCGATCGTTTCGGCATGGCCGCGACGCGCCGCCATATCGAGGAGGCGGCGCGCGCCTGCGCCTGCGCCGGCCCAGTCGTCCTGCGAAAAGCGGCCGACGACAAAGACTATCTGACCGACGGCGGTCACCCCATTTTCGATTGCGATTTCCGCGCCATTCCGGAGCCGGAAAAGCTCAGCGCGGCGCTGAACGCCATTCCCGGCGTGGTCGAACATGGCCTGTTCATCGGCATGGCCAGCGCGGTCATCGTCGCCGATCCGGCGGGCGTCCGCGTCGTCGGCGCGCTCGAAGGGTGACCGCGGTGGCTCGTCTCCTTCGCCGTTTGGCGGCGCTCCTTGTCATCGGCGGCCTGCTGGCGGCCGGTCCCGCTATGGCGCAGAAAAAGCCGACCCCGCATGAGTTGCAACTGGCGCGGCGGGTGGTGGTTGAATCGGGACTGTCCCGCTCCTTCCAGGGCATTATTGCGCAGATGGAGGATGAAATCCGGCAGAGCGCCGCGACGCGGCCGGACCTCACGAAGGATCTCAACACCGTCCTCGCCGAGCTGCAGCCGGAATTCCAACGCCAGGTTCAGGATATGGTTGACCGAGCCGCGGCGCTTTACGCCGCCCGCCTCTCGCGGCGCCAGCTCGCCGATTGCGCCATCTTTTTCGCCAGCCCCTCGGGCAAGGCCTATGTCGCGGCCCAGCCCGCCCTGGTCGGCGAACTCGCCAATGCGCTCGCCGAATGGCGCCGCCAGGCCTCGATCGCTATGATGACAATGGTGCGCGAAAAAATGCGCGCCAAAGGACACGATTTCTAAACGCCAAAATATTCCAACCATTTGAGGGACGCCCGCGATGAGCGCCTTTGCAGTCGATCTTTTCGTCATCGGCGCCGGTTCGGGTGGCGTTCGCGCGGCGCGCATCGCCGCCAGCCACGGCGCCAAATGCAAGATCGCCGAGGAATTCCGCATCGGCGGGACCTGCGTCATTCGCGGCTGCGTGCCGAAAAAGCTTTATGTCTACGCTTCGCGCTTCGCCGAGGATTTCGCCGATTCCGAATATTTCGGCTGGCGCCTGCCGAGGCCGCCGCAATTCGATTGGCGCAGTCTGGTCGCCGCCAAGGAGGGCGAAATCTCCCGGCTCTCCAGGCTCTACGAGGCCAATCTGCTTAGATCCGGCGTCGAAATCTATCCTGAACGCGCGGAAATTCTCAGCCCCAATGAGGTGCGGCTTGTCGGCTCGGACCGCGTCTTCACCGCGCGAAACATTCTTGTCGCCACAGGCGCCGCGCCGCAAATGCTGCCCGCCGTTCCGGGCCTGGAGCACGCCATCAGCTCGAATGAAATTTTCGACCTGCCGGAATTTCCGCACCGGCTCGCGGTCGTCGGCGGCGGCTATATAGCGGTGGAATTCGCCAGCATTTTCGCGCGGCTCGGCGCGCAAGTGACGCTGCTTTTCCGCGCCGCCAATATTTTGCGCGGTTTTGACGAAATGCTGCGCGAGGGCCTGCGCGACGCGCTCGCCGAAGCGGAGATCGACCAGAGATTCGGCGTGCTCCCGACTGCGATCGAAAAGGCCGATGGCGGTTTGCGCGTAAAACTTTCCGACAAGAGCGAGATCGCGGTCGATCAGATTCTTGTCGCCACCGGACGCGCGCCCAACACTGAAGGCCTCGGGCTTGAACAGGCCGGCGTCGAGATGGATTCCGACGGCGCGATCAAGGTGGACGCCTTCAACGCCAGCAATATTCCCTCCATCCACGCCGTCGGCGACGTGACCAATCGCGTCAACCTCACGCCCGTCGCCATACGGGAAGGCCATTTGCTGGCGGAGCGCCTGTTCGGCGGCGGAACGCAACAGGTCGATTACGATTTCATTCCCACCGCCGTTTTCACCACGCCGGAAATCGGCACGGTCGGCCTGACGGAGGCGGAGGCGCGCAAGAGCCACAACTGCGTCGACATCTACCAGACCAGTTTTCGGCCGATGAAAGCGACGCTTTCCGGCGCGCCGGGACGCACGTTCATGAAGATCGTCGTCTGCGGCGAAACCGACCGGGTGCTCGGCGTGCATATCCTCGGCGAGGAAGCGGGCGAAATGGCGCAGCTTCTGGCGATCTCGCTGCGCATGGGAGCTAAAAAGGCCGATTTCGACGCGACCATGGCGCTTCACCCTTCCGCCTCCGAGGAATTGGTCACTTTGCGCAACCGCACGGCGCGGCATATGCGCGAAGAAGAATAGAAGAGGTCCAAGCGAGAAACAGATGTGCGGACGCTTCGCCATCACTTCGCCGCCGGAGGCGGTGCGCGCCTTCTTCCGCTACGCGGAAACGCCCAATTTTCCGCCGCGCTACAATATCGCGCCAACACAACCCATTCCGGTCATATCGGCGCGGCGAGAAGCAGCGGGCGCGGCGCGTCATTTCCATCTGGCGCGCTGGGGCTTTCTGCCCGCCTTCGTAAAGGACCCGCAGAAATTCCCGATGATCATCAACGCCCGCGCCGAAACGCTGACGCAGAAGCCGAGTTTTCGCGCCGCGCTCAAGCGGCGGCGCTGCCTGATCCCGGCCGACTGCTGGTATGAATGGCGCGCCAACCTCAAAGGGCCGAAAACGCCATTCCTGCTGCGCCGGGCCGGCGGCGGGCCGATGGCCTTCGCCGGCCTGTGGGAAACCTACGTCGATCCTGCCGGCGGCGAGATCGACACCGCCTGCATCATCACCACCGACGCCAATGGCGCGACCGTCGCCGTTCACGATCGCATGCCGGCCCTGATCGAGCCGGAAAATTTCGACGCCTGGCTGGAGCCGGACGAGACCATCCCGCCGCCGCTGAAGCTGCTGCGCCCGGCGGACAACGACATGATCGAGTTCTACGCCATCAGCCCGCTGGTCAACCGCGCCGGAAACGATGGGCCGGAAGTGCAGCGGCCCGCCTGATCACAGGGTCAATACCCCCTCGCCGACCCTGACGCTCGCGCCGCCGACGCTCGCCTGGGCGAGCTTGCCGCCGGAGACTTCCAAGGTCAGGGCGATGCGGCTGGGGCGGCCGATAAAAAACCCCTGCTCGATGAGGATTTCATGCTCGCCGTCTTCCGGCTGCTCGAAGGCGCAGGCGACCGCGGCGAAGGCGGCCGCCGCCGAGCCGGTGGCGGGATCCTCGCCGACGCCGAGGCC
>CAYRNB010000005.1:0-49370 GCA_964425315.1 uncultured Rhodoblastus sp. | reverse complement strand
CGGCGAAGGCGGCCGCCGCCGAGCCGGTGGCGGGATCCTCGCCGACGCCGAGGCCATAGGGCGTCGCAAGACGCCCGTCTCTCGACAGGCTATGGACGAAAACACGCGTTTGGACATGGTGCGCCGGATCGGCCGTCTCCGCCGCATAGACGCAGACTGCGGGATGCTCCAGCGCAAATGCGCCGCGAAAGGCGGGAAAATCCGGCGCGACCCGGCCCAAGGCGTCGAGGCCCTTCACCGGAACGAAGGCGAAGGGCAGGCCGGCGGAGGCGACCGTTGGCCGGTGCGCGTCGAAGCCAATGTCCTCCGTCGCCAGGCCGAGCGCGGCGGCGATTTGCGCGCAATCCTCCAGCAGGGCGTCGAGGCGCGGCGTCTGCGGCGCGACGAAATTCGCCCGGACCGCGCCCTGAAAGCGCGAAACCTCGCAAACGACCGGGCCCGCCCCCTCCTCCAGCACCAAACGCAGGGGCTGGCGGCCGAGCATTTCCGGCGCGCGCAATTCCGCGATCAGGCAAGCGGCGCCGACGGTCGGATGGCCGGCGAAAGGAAGTTCCGTCGTCGGCGTGAAAATGCGCAGCCGCGCCGTATGGACATTGGAGCGCGGCTCGACGACGAAGACCGTCTCGGACAGATTGAACTCGCGCGCTATTTTCTGCATCTCGTCGCCGTCCAGCCCCTGCGCCTCCGGGACGACAGCGAGCGGATTGCCGCAAAGCGGCCGCTCGGCGAAGACATCGAGGAGATGGTAGGCGAGGCGCGTCACGCTTCGCTCTGCGCCTTCCGGTCCCGCTCGATCAGGCGCCGGTAGGAGCGGATGGAAAACGGGATCAGCGCCAGATAGGCGGCGCTGAGGCCGATCAGCATCTGCATGGGAAAAGAAGCGAGCAGCACCAGCACCACCGCCACGGCGAAGAGCACGAAAATGAATTTATCCCGTGGCACGCGGCCGATGCTCTTGCCCGAATAATGGGGAATGCGGCTCGCCATCAGCAAGGCGATGACGACGACATAGACGACCTCCAGCCAGGCCAGGGAACGCCACGACGCAAGGTTGAGCGAGATGCTGAGATAAAGCGGCAGCAGCACGACGATCGCCCCCGCCGGCGCCGGCATGCCGCTGAAAAAGCGGCCCATCCAGTCGGGCTTGTTCGGATCGTCGATCATCACGTTGAAGCGCGCCAGCCTCAGGGCGGCGGCGATGGCGAAGATCAGCACCGCCGCCCAGCCGATGGTTTTCAACTCATGCAGGGACCAAAGGTAAAGCAGCAGTCCCGGCGCGACGCCGAAATCGATGAAATCGGCGAGCGAATCGAGTTCCGCGCCAAAGCGCGACGAGCTTTTCAGCGCCCGCGCCAGGCGCCCGTCGATGCCGTCGAGCACGGCGGCGACCAGAATGGCCAGAACCGCGCTTTCGTATTTGGCGTCCAGGGCGAAGCGGATCGACGTCAGGCCGGCGCAGAGCGCCAGCAGCGTCACCACATTGGGAACGACGAAGCGCAACGGCAGGTCGCGCAGGCCGGGCGGACGATAGCCCGGCCGCAGCTGACTGGCGGGGGAAGGCGTCGGATCAGCGCTCATGTCATCCCACTTTGAAATGGCGCTCGGGCTCGCCGGCGTGATAATCGGCGAGCACGGTCTCGCCCGCTGTCGCTTTGCCGCCGAGCCCGACCAGGACGCGGGCGCCGGCGGGCATATAGACATCGACGCGCGAGCCGAAGCGGATCAGGCCGAAACGCTCGCCGACGGCGAGGCTCTGGCCTTCTTGCACGAAAGAGACGATGCGCCGCGCGACGAGCCCGGCGATCTGCACCACGCCGAAACGCCCCTGCGGCGCGTCGATGACCAGGCCGTTGCGCTCGTTGTCCTCGCTCGCCTTGTCGAGATCGGCATTGAGGAACAGGCCCGGCTTATAGGCGATGCGCGAAATCCGCCCGGCGATGGGGGCGCGGTTCACATGGCAGTCGAAGACGCTCATGAAAACGCTGACCCTTTGCATCGGCTCAGGCCCAAGACCGAGTTCCGGAGGCGGCATGAAAACACCGATGGAGGAGACGATTCCGTCGGCCGGGGAAACGACCAATCCCTCCTGCAAGGGCGTGACGCGCGGCGGATCGCGGAAAAAATAAACACACCACAGGGTCGCAATCGCCCCGAGCCAGCCGAGCGGCGCCCACAGCCAATGCAGGATCAGCGCGACAATGACGAAGATGGCGATGAAAATATAGCCTTCCGGATGGATCGGGGTGATCTGCTTCCGGACGGAGTCGAAGATCGACATGGGCGCGCACAACCTTGGAGAAATCCACGCGGTCGGACATTGAAAATGACCACCGGCGTCCGCGCCGACCGGCGCGGCGGCCCGGAAAAAACGAAAATTTTCCGCGGCCGGGCGTCTTTGCTTCCGCTAAGGAGCAAAGGCTTCAAAGAATTCGCGCGTTTATGGCGCCAAATCACGGCAAAGTCACGCACGCCGCGGGCTTGCGCCGAAGCCTCAGACCCCTGCCTTGCGGAAAAGGTCGCTCAAGCCTTGCGGCGGGTTGGGGGCCTGCTGCTTCAGAAAGGCCAGAAGGCTGCGCTCGGCCGAAGTCAGTTCGCCATCCCGCGTCAGATGGCCGACGATCCAAGCAGTTTCCCCCGGATCGATCTTTTCCGCCTGCGCCCTTTCCTTGTCATCAGCTTCTTCCTCGGCGCGTATTTCCTCATCCTCGACTTTGTAGGGATTCTCCAGATCCCGCAAAGTGGGCAGTCTCAGATGGCTGAACATCTCATGGAAGAATTCGCCGGTACTAATTGCCGGCGAATTCTCGAATTCTTCCAGCTGCTTTTCTTCCGAGACCTTGGGCGTCCAGTGAAAGGCGATGCCCATCAGATAATTGCCGACGGCCTTGGCGAAAAATTCATCGAAGCTAGGATCGACTGGCCGGCCGGCGCAGGCGTGGGCGATACGAAACAGGGTCTCGGCCTCGTCGCGCGTCACATGCATGGAGGCGTTTTCGTCCGTGGCGTAAACGGCGCGCCGCAGATTCTCGACGTCGTCGGCGTCCAGCCGACCGGCCGGGTGACCGGGCCGGCCTGAGTCAATCGCCGCCTCGATTTCCTGCAGGCAGAAATGCGACAGCAACGCGGGCAGGCTGACCGCATAATGCATGCACTGGGTCAGAAGCCGCATTTCGGTCGGATAGGAAAGGGGATGGGCCTTGATCTCGCCAATCATCCAGGCGGCGCATTCCGACGAAATATATTCCGGCGGATCAGCCTGATCGATCGCCAGGTCGATGGCGATGTCGGCGAGAAGCTGGGCGTACTCGGGCGAATCCGGTCCGCCCCAGGCGAGGGCGCGGGAAAAATCGTCACGCGTCGCCGCGCCTTTTTCGAAGATCGAGCGGCGCAGATCGGCGACGGTAGAAAGAACTTCTGTATCGGACATGGGCGGATCCCTGCTTAAAGGTAATCCCAACCCTGCGCCAAAAGCCTTTCATTGAAGTAAAAAAGCCCGTTCGGCACGATTCAGCGCCGCCCAAACAGCTTTTCTATATCGGCAAGCTTCAGCTCGACATAGGTCGGGCGGCCATGGTTGCATTGGCCGGACCCCGGCGTGCGCTCCATTTCACGCAAAAGCGCGTTCATTTCCTCCGGCGCGAGGCGGCGGCCGGAACGCACCGAATGATGGCAGGCGATGGTCGCCAGAACATGGTCGAGCCTTTTCTCCAAAGGCGCGGCCTGCCCGTCTTCCGCGAGCGAATCGGCGATGTCGCGCAAGAGCGGCTCGACCGCGGCAAGCCGCAGATCGGCCGGCGCCTCGTGCACAGCCACCGCGCCCGGCCCGAACGGCTCGACGACGAGCCCCAAGGAGGCGAGCAGCGAGGCGGCCGCAGTCACCCGCGCCGCATCGGAAGACTCCATCTCGACCACAAGCGGGGAGAGAAGCGCCTGGCGCGCCACGCCCTTTTCCGCGCGTTGCCTTTTCAACCGTTCATAAACCAGCCGCTCATGCGCGGCATGCTGATCGACCAGGACCAGACCATCGCTCGTCTGGGCGACGATATAGGTTTCATGAATCTGCGCCCGCGCCGCGCCGAGCGGGGCGGCGAGATCGTCGTGGCTCGGCTCCGCCACATGGGCGCGCGCGTCGGCGGCGGGAGCGGATTCGTAAAAAGCCGGGGCGGACTCACCGAAATCGGGGGCGGCGGGCGAAGCGCGCCAATCCCAGATCGGCGCCGCCGGGCGCGCCGCCAGACCCGACGGATCGGCGAATTTTCTCAAAGCGGCGGCGGTGTTGCTGGGGGTGGCGCGATGCAGGGCGGAGGCGAGAGCCTGTTTCAGCGCGCCGATCGTCAGGCCGCGCACGAGGCCGGGATCGGCGAAACGCACTTCCGCCTTGGCCGGATGGACGTTGACGTCCACCTGCCGCGGCGGGCAATCGATGAAGAGCGCCAGCGTCGGATGGCGGTCGGCGCTGAGATAATCCATATAGGCGGCGCGAATGGCGCCGGCGATCTGGCGGTCGCGCACCGGACGGCCGTTGACGAAGACATATTGGGCGAGCGCATTGGCGCGATGCCAGGTCGGCAGGCCGGCGAAACCCCAGATTTTGACCTCCTCGCGTTCGCCCTCGACGCCAAGCGCGTTTTCGCGGAAATCGCGCCCCAGCGCCTGGGTCAGCCGCGCCAGCAGGCCGTCGCGACCGGACGGGCAGGCCTGCCAGTCGAAGCCGGAGAGCCCGTCGCCGCCGAGCGAAAAGCGCACGGAAGGATGGGCCATGGCCAGCCGCTTGACCACGTCGGCGACGGCAAGGGCCTCGGCCCGCTCGCTTTTCAAAAATTTCAGCCGCGCCGGCGTCGCAGCGAAAAGATCGCGCGCCTCGACCCGCGCGCCCTGGGGCATGGCGGCTGGCGCAACCGGGCCGACCGCTCCGAATTCGACCCGCAGCCGCGCCCCATGCGGCGCATCCTTGGCGCGGGAAAAAATCTCCAACCGCGCCACCGAGCCGATCGAGGGGAGAGCCTCGCCACGGAAGCCGAGCGTGACGATATTGGTGAGGTCGCCATCGGGAATTTTCGAAGTGGCGTGGCGTTCGACGCTCAAGCGCAGATCGGCCTCGTCCATGCCGCATCCGTCGTCCACCACGCGGATCAGCTTCTTGCCGCCGCCCTCGATGGTCACGTCGATGCGCGTCGCCCCGGCGTCGAGGGCGTTTTCCACCAGCTCCTTCACCGCGGCGCTCGGCCGTTCGACCACTTCGCCGGCGGCGATGCGGTCCGCCAGGACGGGATCGAGCCGGCGGATGGTCATGGCTTATTCGGCTGCTTGCGCCGCGAGACCCTCCGGCCGGCCGACAATGGCGACCAGGAACCTGCTGTCGCCGATCAGCCTTTTGGCGACGCGGCGGGCGTCGTCGAGCGTCACCGCCTCCACTTCCTCATTGCGGCGGTCGAGGTAGTCGGCGTCGAAACCCTCGCGCTGCAATTGCAGAAGATGGCCGGCGATCTTGGTCGAAGAATCGAAACGCAGGGCATAGGAGCCGATGAGGAATTTCTTCGCCTTCTCGAGTTCCTCGGCCGTCGGCCCGTCGGCGGAGAGGCGGGCGCATTCCGCCTCGATGACGGCAAGCGATTCGGCCGCGCGCTCGTTCTTGGTCGAGGTCGCGCCGATGAGCGTGGGGCTGTATTCGGCCAGCGCCAGGGCGCTGTATACCGAATAGGTCAGGCCGCGCTTTTCCCGCACTTCCTGGAACAGGCGCGAGGTGAAGGCGCCGCCGCCGAGAATGTGATTGACCACCATGGCGGGAATGTAATCCCGGTCGCGGCGGGCGATTCCCGGCCGCCCGAAGCGGATATTGGCTTGCGGCACGTCGTAATCGACGATGATGCGGCGGCCGAGCCCGCCGACCTCTATGTCGGGGACCGGCGCGAGAACCGCTTTTTCCGGCAGTTTGGCGAAAACCGCGTCGAGATGGGCGGCGAGGCTCTGCGCGTCTATGGCGCCGACCGCCGCGACCTTCAGCGTGTCGCGGGCGAGCATGTTTTTGTGCAAGCGGACGAGATCGTCGCGCGTGACCGCGTCGATTTCGCCCAATTCGCCCCGCGGCGAACGCGCATAGGGGTGGCCGGCCCACGCGGCCTGCCGCCAGGCCCGCGCCGCCATGGCGTCCGGATCCTTGGATTCGCGCTTGAGAACGGCGTTGAGCTGGCCGCGCACCCGCTCGAGCGGCGCGGCGTCGAAACGCGGCGCATTGACCGCCAGGGCCAGCAATTCGAAGGCCTTGTCGACATGCCGCGTCAACGTCTGCAGATGGCCGCCGAAATCGTCGCGATCGACATTGAAGCTCAGGCGGATGGCGTGATCGTCCAGGGCGCGATGGAAGGCCTCGGCTTCGAGATCGCCCGCCCCTTCGTCCAGCAGGCCGGCGAGCAGCGATCCCGTCCCCGCCTTGCCCTGCGGATCCTGAGCCGCGCCGCCGACGAAGGAAAATTCCAAGGCGACCAGCGGCACGGCGTAATCCTCGACCAGCCAGGCGGCGACGCCTCCGGGGCTGACGACCTGCTGGACGCGTTCTGCACGCGAGATTTTTTGGGCGGAAGCGTTCATCGTCATTCTTTCCGATCAGGCGGCGGTCTGGTCTTTGAGGAGATAGCCGGTGACGGCGCGTCTTTTCTCCAGCCATTTCATCGCCTGGGCGACATCCTCGACGCTCACCGCCTCGATGCGGGCGCTCCAGCCCAAAACGTCCTCGACGGTTTCGCCGACGGCGAGCGCCGCGCCGAACCAGCGCGCCAGCGAGGCTTGGTTGTCGCGGGCGTAAACGGCCTCGGCGACGAGACGGGCCGAGGCGCGGGCGACGTCCTCCTTCGACACGCCGTCGCGCTTGAGCTCGGCCAAAACGCCGTCCACGGCGCGTTCGAGCTCGTCCAGCGTCACGCCTTCCGCCGGCATGGCGAAAATGATGAAACGGCTGTCGTCCAGGGCGTCGCCGAAATAATAGGAGCCGGCCATGACGGCTACGCCCTGCTCCAGCACGAGACGGCGATAAAGCAGGCTGGTCTGGCCGCCGCCGAGATGATGGGCGAGCACGTCGAGCGCTTCCGCCTCGCCTTTTTTCGCCGTGCGGACGGAGGGGACGAGATAGAGGCGTTCCAGGGACGGCTGTTCGACCTTGGCGTCGGCGAGCTTCACATGGCGTTCGGCGCGCGGCTCGGGCTCGCGCGGTCGATGGCGCGTCGGCGCCGCGCCGCGCGCGGGAATCCTGCCGTAAGTCTGGCGCGCCAGGGCTTCGACCTCGGGGGCCTCGACATCGCCGGCGACCACGAGAATGGCGTTTTCCGGCGTGTAGAAGCGGCGGTAGTAGTCGAGCGCGTCCTGGCGGTTCAGGGTCTCGATTTCGTGGCTCCAGCCGATGATCGGCACGCCATAGGAATGATGGGTGTAAAGCGCGGCGGTGATCGCCTCGTCGAGCTGGGCGGCGGGATCGGTTTCCGTGCGCATCCGCCGCTCCTCCATGACCACGTCCCGCTCCGGCGCGACCACGTCGTCGGTGAGCCTCAGGCCGGTCATGCGGTCGGCCTCGAATTCCATCACCACCGGGAGGTGCTCGCGCGCCACCCGCTGAAAATAGGCGGTGTAGTCATAGGAGGTGAAGGCGTTCTCCTGGCCGCCCAATTCGGCGACGAGATGGGAGAATTCGCCCTGCTCGTGCTTTTCCGTGCCCTTGAACATCAGATGTTCGAGGAAATGGGCGATGCCGCTCTTGCCTCGCGGATCGTCGGCCGAGCCGTTGCGGTACCAGACCATATGGGTGACGACCGGCGCGCGATGGTCGGGAATGACCACCACGTCCATGCCGTTATCCAGTTGGAAATGGCCGACGCGCGGCCCGGCGTGGCCGCCCGCGCCCTCCCCTTGTTCGGAAGCCGGCGATTCCGACGGCGGACGGGACGGAGGAAGCGGAAGGGATGGAGCCACGAGAAAATCCTGTCGAGACGATATGCCTAACTGGCAATATAGAACGTCAAAGCCGGAGCGACAGCCCCGGCTTGGAAAAATTGGAAAAATCCGCGTGATCGCAAGCGAGGCGGTCAGAACAGGCCCAAAAACCCGTCGTGCTTGGGAGGAGCGGAGATTTTTCCGTCGGCGCCGGGCACTCGCTGCAGATAATCGCCCGGCGGCCTGGTCAGGGACGCCTCGTTCGGCGGCTGCGCGATGGCGTGCCGGTCCCTCGGCTGCGGCTGCGGCGGCGGCAGATCGGCAAGATTTTGCGGCACGGTCAGCTTGGGCCGTGGCCGATAGTCGATGGTGGCGCGCTGGTCGCCGCCGCCAAGGCCGACTGCGCTCATGGCCTTGCCCCACATGCTGGGCTGCGTCGGCTGGATGGTTCCGGTCGTCTGCTGCTGGGCGCCGGACGCATTCCCGGTCTCCCTGCCGCCCCAGCCGAACCAGCGGTTCAGCAAATATTGCCGCGGCATGCCATCGGGAGCGCCGCCGGAGGTTCCCGCGGATCCATCCGTTCCGTTGTCGGCCGTCGGGCTCTCGCTGAACCCTTTCGCCATTCTGTTGATCAGGCCTTCTCTGGGCATTGGCTGGCCGAAGGCCGTCCGCCCGGAATTATCTTCGTCGTCGGAAACGGCGGCGGCTTGAGCGGGCGCGGCGGGCTGCTGCTTGCTTTCGGCAACGCCGGCTTTGGCTTTGCCATTGGCCTGCGCGTCGCGCGCGTTCTGCGTTGACGGAGCGGCCACTGGCGCCTGCTGGCTCGCGGCGGCGCCGTTATGATTGTCGCCGACGCCGATGGCGTTCATCGCCTTGTCCCACAAGGAATCCGCGTGCGCCGGGGCGCCGGACAGCAACAGGCCGGCCAACAGGCCGGCGCCGGACAGGAAAGCGGCTTTGCCGCGAAAAGACCCCCTCGGTCGCGCCATGCAATATCCTCGAAATGCTCGCCGTCGTGAAATTTCGGGGCCGCTTTAGCGCGGGTTCTTGGCAATTTGACGGCGGAACGACGCCGGTCAAGCCTTCGAAGGCCCCGGCGTCGCGTAGGAGTCATATATCAAGAAGCAGACGCCGGCAAATATGGAGGCGTCGGCGACATTGAAAACATAATTGGACAAAGGCCCCAAGGAAAAAGGCGTGTGGAAATAAAGGAAATCCGCCACGGCGCCGCGAAAGATCCGGTCGCTCGCGTTGCCGAGCGCGCCGCCGATGATCAAGGCGATGCCGATTGTCTTGGCGAGACCGCGCGCCCGCCACAGCCAGACGGAAAGGCCACACGAGGCTGCGAGCGCGATCGCGGTCAGGGCGTAACGGCCGAAATCGCCGTTGGAGCGCAGCAATGTATAGGCGATTCCCTTGTTCCAGCTCATGGTCAGGGCCAGGAAAGGCGTGAGCGTAATGGCGGGATGGGCCGGCCCGCCAAGCAGGCCGATCGCCCAAATTTTGCTCGCCTGATCGAGGGCAAGGGCGCCGGCCGCGACGGCAAGGCCGAGAAGCCGGCGCTGCGCTTGCGAAAGCGGCGTCACGGCCAAAGGCCCGCCGCCCGCAATTCGCGCAAGGCCTGCGCGTCGCGCGGCGTCACGTCGGGAAATTCCGGATCGGCCCCGACCTGCGGCGAAATCCGCCAGGAACGGGCGCATTTTCGCCCTTTGGCTCGGCGGCTGACCACGCCGACGCCCGGCGTCTCCGGCAGGACAAAGGCGCCTTCCGGCGGCGCGGCGGCGACGATTTCTATTGCCGATGTGATGCAGATATCGGCGAAATCGACGCCGTCGAGGGCGGAGCGGGCGTCGGCGTCGGCGATGAAAACCTGCGGGTCGGCCTCAAGCGAGGCGCCGATATTTTTTTGGGCCCGCTCGATTTCGAGCGCGCCGGTGACGACGGCGCGGACGCGGCGGACGTGGCGCCATTTGGCCGCCAATGCCTCGTCGCGCCAATCCTCCAGACCGGCCGGGAAATGCGCGAGATGAACGGAAGGCTCCGGCGTCCGCCCCAGGGAAAGCCAGGCCTCCTCCGCGGTGAAACAGAGAATTGGCGCGAGAAGTTTTAAGAGCGCGCGGCAGATCAGGTCGATCGCGGTCAGCGCCGATTTGCGCGCCACGCTCGACGGCGGGTCGCAATAGAGGCAATCCTTGCGGATGTCGAAATAAAAGGCGGAAAGATCGCCGGTCATGAAGGAGGAGAGCGCCGCCACCACTTTCTTGTAATCGAACTGCGCGTAGGCCTCGCGCGTCACCGCGTCGATCTCGGCGAGCCGATGGAGAATGTAGCGCTCAAGCTCGGGCATGTCGCTTTTCGCGACCGCCTGGGCGGGATCGAAATGGCCGAGCGCGCCGAGCATCCAGCGGAGCGTGTTGCGGAGTTTTCGGTAGGTTTCGGAGAAAGTGGCGAGGATTTCCTTGCCGATGCGCAGATCGTCGGAATAGTCGGAGGCTGCGACCCACAGGCGCAAAATGTCGGCGCCGGCGTCCTTGATCACGCTTTGCGGCGCGACGACGTTGCCGAGCGATTTCGACATTTTGCGGCCCTTCTCATCCAGCACGAATCCGTGCGTCAGCACGGAATCGTAGGGCGCGCGGCCACGCGTGCCGCAGCTTTCGAGAAGTGACGAATGGAACCAGCCGCGATGCTGGTCGGACCCTTCGAGATACATGACCTCGTCCGGCCCGCCGTCATGCCGGCGCCTTATGCCGGCAAGTGTCGGGAAATGTTCCGGGTCTTCCAGGGTGAAGGCGTGGGTCGAGCCGGAATCGAACCACACGTCCAGGACGTCGTCGATTTTTTCGTAATCGGCCGGGTCGTAGTCGGGCGCGAGAAAGCGCTCGGCCGCGCCCTCCTTGTACCAGGCGTCGGCGCCTTCTTCCGCGAAGGCGGCGACGATGCGGGCGTTGACCCTGTCGTCGACCAGAATGTCGTGGCCGCCCTTTTTGACGAAAACGGCGATGGGCACGCCCCAGGCGCGCTGGCGCGACACCACCCAATCGGGACGATTGGCGATCATGCCGGTGATGCGATTTTCGCCGGCGGCCGGAATCCATCGCGTCCGGGCGATTTCTTCGAGCGCAATGGCGCGCAGGGTCGGCTGGTTCGACGACGACAGTCCAAGCCCCTCGCCGGCGGCTTCTGGCGCCACAGCGAACGGCTGGTCCATGGCGATAAACCACTGCGGCGTATTGCGGAAGATGACCGGCTTTTTCGAGCGCCAGCTGTGCGGATACTGGTGTTTCATCCGCCCGCGCGCCAATAGCGCGCCCCCCTCGACCAGCGCCTCGATGACGCGCGGATTGGCGTCGCCCTTATGGCCCTTGTCGTCGATGACCCGCGCGCCGGGAAAACCGGGGACTTCGTCGGTATAAAAGCCGTCGGCGTCCACCGTATAGGGAATGCGCGTATCGATCCCGCGCTCATGCAGCAGGCGGCTCGACGCCATCCAGATGTCGAAGTCTTCGCGCCCGTGTCCGGGGGCGGTATGGACGAAGCCGGTTCCGGTATCCTCAGCGACATGCTCGCCGTCGAGCAGCGGCACGTCGAATGTGTAACCGCGTTTTTCCAACGGATGGGCGCAAGTGATTTCCGACAGTTCCGCCGCCGGAACGTCGCGCAGTCGCTCGTAGCCTTCTACTTTCGCCGCCTGAAAAACGCTTTCGGCGAGCTTGTCGGCCAGAACATAGGTCGCGCCGGGCTGAACCCAATTGCCTTCGGGCGCAGAAGTCACGCGATAGAGGCCATAGGAAATCCGGTGCGAAAAGCAAATGGCGCGATTGCCCGGCAGGGTCCAGGGCGTCGTGGTCCAGATGACGACGCTGGCGTTCTTGACCTCGTCGTACATTTCTTCGAGCGTTTCCTGCGGAACCACCCGGATCGGGCCCGGCTTCCTGACCGGAAAAGCGACAAAGACCCAGTCGGACGTGTGGTCCTCATATTCGACTTCGGCCTCCGCCAGAGCAGTTTTCTCGACCACCGACCACATCACCGGCTTGGAGCCGCGATAGAGCAGGCCGTTTTTCGCGAATTTCATGATTTCGGCCGCAATCACGCTTTCGGCGGAAAAGTCCATGGTGGCGTAGCGGCCCTGCCACTCGCCGGCGACGCCGAGGCGCTTGAACTCCTCGCGCTGGACGTCGAGCCAGTGTTCGGCGAAGGCGCGGCATTCGCGGCGGAACTCCACCACCGGCACTTCGTCCTTGTTGCGGCCCTTGGACCGATATTGCTCCTCGATCTTCCATTCGATCGGCAGGCCGTGGCAGTCCCAGCCCGGCACGTAATTGGCGTCCTTGCCCAGCATGCGCTGCGAGCGCGCGACTATGTCTTTCAATATCTTATTGAGGGCATGACCGATGTGGATATTGCCGTTGGCGTAGGGCGGGCCATCGTGCAGGACGAATTTCGGCCGCCCGGCGGAAGCCTGGCGCATTTTCTCGGTCAGGCCGAGCCTTTCCCAATGGTCAAGCAGTTCCGGCTCCTTTTTCGGCAGGCCGGCGCGCATGGGAAAATCGGTCTTCGGCAGATAGAGGGTCTTCGAATAATCGGAACCCGTTTTCTCATTCATGAGGGAACTCGCGGCGAAATTTTTGGGCGAGGCGATGTCGAGCAAAACCCCGGCGCGCGCTTGAAGTCAGGCGCGGACCGGGCCGATAATTCGCCGGGAGAGAAAGCGGGCGCGAAACATGGCGCCTTTTAACAAGATATTGCGCCGCGAATAAAGAGCGCGCTCTATGGCGCGCTCACTTTTTGTCGCGGTTGCGGAACCAAGCCCCACTCCCCGAAAGCCGGGGAGAAGGACGATGGATCAGTCCGCCACGGCCTTCAAAATGCTCTCGACCACCTTTTTGGCGTCGCCGAACAGCATCATCGTGTTGTCTTTAAAGAACAATTCATTCTCGACGCCGGCATAGCCCGAGCCCATGCCGCGCTTGACGAACATGACGGTTTTGGCCTTGTCCACGTCGAGGATGGGCATGCCATAGATCGCCGAACTCTTGTCGGTCCGCGCCGCCGGATTGGTCACGTCATTGGCGCCGATGACGAAGGCGACGTCGGTCTGGGCGAATTCGGAATTGATGTCCTCCAGTTCGAAAACCTCGTCGTAAGGGACATTGGCTTCGGCCAGCAGCACGTTCATATGGCCGGGCATGCGGCCCGCCACCGGATGGATGGCGTATTTGACGTCGACCCCTTCGGCCTTCAGCATGTCGGCCATTTCTCGCAAGGCGTGCTGGGCCTGCGCCACCGCCATGCCATAGCCCGGCACGATGATGACCTTTGACGAATTTTGCAGAATATAGGCGGCGTCATCGGGCGAGCCCTGCTTGACCGGCCGCTTTTCCGCCTCGCCGCCGGCCACCGCCGTCTCGCCGCCGAAACCGCCGAGAATGACCGAAATGAAGGAGCGGTTCATGCCCTTGCACATGATGTAGGACAGGATCGCGCCGGAAGAGCCGACGAGCGCCCCGGTGATGATCAGCGCCAGATTGCCGAGGGTGAAGCCGATGCCGGCCGCCGCCCATCCGGAATAGGAGTTGAGCATCGAAATCACCACCGGCATGTCGGCGCCGCCGATCGGAATGATCAGCAGAACGCCGAGCGCCAGGGAAATCAGCACGTTCACCAGGAAGAGGAAGGGCGAGCCCGTGGTGTAGAAACCGGCGATGAACAGGACCAGGCCCGAGGCGAGCACGATATTGATGAAATGGCGCTGCGGCAGCATGATCGGCTTGCCCGACATGCGCCCGTCGAGCTTCAGGAAGGCGATGACCGAGCCGGTGAAGGTGATGGCGCCGATCGCCGCGCCAAGCGACATTTCGATCAGGCTCGCCCGATGGATATGGCCGGGCGAGCCGATGCCGAACGCCCGCGGCGCGAACAGGGCGCCGGCCGCCACCAGCACGGCGGCGAGACCCACCAGCGAATGGAAGAAAGCGACAAGTTGCGGCATTTTCGTCATTTCGATGCGCCGCGCGATCACCGCGCCGACGCTTCCGCCGATCGCCACGCCGAAAATCACCAGGAGCCAGCCGCCGAAGCCCGCCGGCGCGCTCAGAGCGAGCGTGGTGCCGATGGCGATCGCCATACCGATCATGCCGTAGCGGTTGCCCTGGCGCGAAGTTGTGGGGTGGGACAGACCGCGCAGGGCGAAAATGAACAGGACGCCGGCAACGAGATAAAGAAGGGCCGCGAGATTGACGTTCATGGACATCAGCCCTTCTTCTTGTACATGGCCAGCATGCGCTCGGTGACGAGGAAGCCGCCAAAAATGTTCACCGAGGCGAGAACGAGCGCGATGAAGCCGAAAATGCGCGCCCAGGCCGGGCCGTTATCCATGGCGCCGACGCTGCTGACGCCGACCGCCAGCAGCGCGCCGACCACGATGACCGAGGAAATGGCGTTGGTGACCGACATGAGCGGCGTGTGCAGCGCCGGCGTCACCGACCAGACGACGTAATAGCCGACGAAAACCGCGAGAACGAAAATCGCCAGGCGGAAGATGAAGGGGTCGATCGCTCCGCCGCTCGCCACATGGGCGGCGGCGCCGGCGGCGGTCGCCACCTGATCGGCGTAATGCTGCGCGGCCGCGGCCGCCGCATGCGCCTGTTGCGCCGCGGCCTGCGCCTTATCGGCCAGAACTTGAGCCTGAGTAGCCATGAATTTCGCCCCTCTCCTGGGCTATGATCTATGGGTTTCTTGGCCTTTGTGGCCGATGCCGAGGGTCACGCTTCCGAAAAAACGGTATGAACAAGTTCGCCGCCGCGGGTCAGAAGGGTCGCCTTGACCAGTTCGTCCGCCTGATCGACCGCCAGCTTCTTATTCTCCTTGTCGATCATGGTTTCGAGGAAGGCGAACAGGTTCTTGGCGTAAAGTTGCGACGCGGTGGCGGCGAGCCTGCCGGCGACGTTGAGATGGCCGAGGATTTTGACGCCGTTCTCGGTGGTTATGACCTCGCCCGGCTTGGTCATGGAGCAGTTGCCGCCCCGCTCGGCGGCAAGATCGACGATGATCGAGCCGGGCCGCATGGAGGCGACCATTTCCGGATTGATCAGCAAGGGCGCCGGCCGGCCCGGAATGAGGGCGGTTGTGACGACAATATCCTGCTTGCTGATGTGGGAGGCGGTGAGTTCCGCCTGTTTGGCCTGATATTCCTTTGACATTTCCTTGGCGTAGCCGCCCGCCGTCTGCGCCTGTTTGAATTCCTCGTCCTCGACGGCGAGGAATTTCGCGCCGAGCGATTCCACCTGCTCTTTGGTGGCGGGACGCACGTCGGTCGCCGTGACCGCCCCGCCGAGGCGGCGCGCCGTGGCGATCGCCTGCAGGCCGGCGACGCCGACGCCCATGATGAAGATTTTCGCCGCCGGCACGGTGCCGGCCGGAGTCATCATCATGGGAATGACGCGGCTATATTCCGCCGCCGCGTCAATGACGGCGCGATAGCCGGCGAGATTGGCCTGCGAGGACAGGACGTCCATGACCTGGGCGCGGGTGATGCGCGGCATGAACTCCATGGCGAAGGCCTGGACCTTGGTCTTGGCGATCGCCTGAAAGGCTTTCATCTCGCCATAGGGATCCATGATGGCGAGAACGACCGCGTCGGGGTTGACGCCGGCCAGAGATTTGGCGGTCGGGCGGCGCACGGCCAACACCACATCGGCGCCCTTGACGGTCGCCCCCGCGTCCGGGGCGATGGTCGCGCCGGCCTTTTCGTAATCGGCGTCGGTCATGCCGGAGCCGAGGCCGGCCCCGGCTTGCACCGCGACTTCGGCGCCCATGCCGACGAATTTCTTGACGGTTTCTGGCGTCGCCGCGACGCGCGCTTCATTGGCCGCGGTCTCGGCGGGAACGGCAATACGCATGAGTCACTCCACCTGGCCCGCGCGAGCGGGTCTGTGACGATCAGGCGCCCCGAGGGGCGGACAAATTCCCGAAGTTCAGAGCGTGAGATAGGCCAGCAGGATCAGAATGAGAACGACCGTCGCCGTGCCCCATTTGACCATTGTAGTGAACGTCTTGTAGGTCGCGTAATGCGCCTCGTAATCCATCGCCGGATTGCCTTCTGCGCCCGTAGTGGCCATGGGTTGCGCCGCCATTATCCTCTCCTCCGGCCGATCAGCCGCCTTATCGATTATAAACGCCTCAGCGCCTCTTTTTCCAAAAAGACAGGGCCAAGGCAACTCGTCATTAGGTCGTGATCGCAAAAAAGCCCGATTTTTTTCGCCGCCGTCAAGCCGAAGCCTGCCCCGAGGTTAAAGTCCCGCCTGCGCCAAAGCCTGGCTTTGCCGAGCCGCCAGGGCGGCGAGATCGAAATTTTCCAGCGCCTCTTCGAACAGGCGATGGAAATTCAGCCGCGCGGCGAGATGGAGGAAGGCGCCGCCGAGACCGATGGCGGCGCGGTCCATGAAGACGAATTCGCGCGGAATGAGCACCGGCCCCTTCTCCCGCAATTGCCGGTGCACCTCCTCCGCCTCGCGCCGCCCGTAGGCGCCGGCCGCCGTTCCGTCGGCGATGGTGCGGACGCGGTCGTCGAGAAGGGGCCCGAGAATGAAGCGCGCCCAAAGCGTCAGAACCTCGATCAGATCCTTGGTGAGATGCTGAAAACCCCAGATTCTATAGGCTTCCGCCGCCCGCTCGCGGTCATTTTGGCGCAGGGCGCGATAGAGGTCCACCACGCCGCCGACGAAAGCCGGCGGAAAAATGCGTATGCAGCCATAATCGAGGAGATTGATCCCCGAAGCCACGCCATTCTCGCGAAAGACCGTGTAATTGCCGAGATGCGGGTCGCCGTGGATCACGCCATAGCGGGCGAAAGGCGTCCACCAGGCGGAGAAAATCGCTTGCGCCGCGGCGTTGCGCTCTGATTCCGGCGCGCCCACCAGCGACAGGATCTTTTCGCCATCAAGCCAGGAGAGCGTCAGCAGCCGCCCGGTCGAAAGCGCCTCGAAAACCTCGGGAACGCGGATGTCGGCGCGCTCCGCCAGCATCTGACGGTAAAGACGGGCGTGTTTGGCTTCGCGGCGGTAATCCAGCTCCTCGCGCAGGCGCTCGGCGATCTCTTTGATCGCCTCGCGCGCGTCGATGGCCGGATCGAGGCGCCGATGCAGCTTGATCGCCAGGTCGAGCTGGGCGAGATCGGCTTCAACCGCCGAGGCCATATCAGGATATTGCAGCTTGCAGGCGACCTCCGCGCCGTCGAGCGTTGTGGCGCGATGCACCTGGCCGAGCGAAGCGGCGGCGGCGGGGTGGAGGTCGAAGGCGGCGAATTGATCCCGCCAGTCCGGCCCAAGCTCGGCGCTCATCCGCCGGCGCACAAACGCCGCCCCCATCGGCGGCGCCTGGCTTTGCAGCGAGGCGAGCGCTTCGGCGTAATCGGCGGGAAGCGCTTCGGGAATGGTGGCGATGAGTTGCGCCGCCTTCATCAGCGGGCCCTTCAGCCCGCCGAGCGCGCGGGCGAGCGCCAGGGCGTCGCCTTCGCCGCCCTCGCCGAAAAGCCTTCCGCCTGCAAGCCGCGCCGCAAAACCGCCGGCGCGCGCGCCGACCGACAAATAGCGCGCGGCGCGGGCGGAAAGCCGGTTGCGCTCATCGTCCTGCATCGGTTCAGCGTCCGAAAACAGCGGTGAAGGTCGCCTTGCCGAGCGCATGGGCCTCGATCATCGCCTGCGCCCGCACGGGCGACGCGCCGGGCCGCAGGTCCAGCCGGGAGGCGTTGAGCGCGTAAAGCGTGAAACGGTAATGATGCGGCCCGGCGCCGCGCGGCGGACAAGGGCCGCCATAGCCGACGCCTCCGAAATCATTGGCGGCTTGCGCCGCGCCCGCCGGCAGGCCCCTGCCCGTCCCGGCCCCTTGCGGCAGGAAAGTCGCGGAAGGAGGGATATTGAACACGGTCCAGTGGGCGAAACCCTCGCCGCCGACCGGCGCGTCGGGGTCGCGCATCAGCAGGGCGAAACTTTTCGCTCCCTTGGGCGGATCGCGCCAATTCAGGGCCGGCGACAGGTTTTCGCCGACGCAGCCATAGCCGTGATAAGCGAATTTCATGGGGATGGCCCCACCCTCGGCCACATCGGGGCTTTTCAGTTCGAAAGCGCGGGCGTTGAAAGCGCCGGCCGCGATGAGGGCCGCGGCGAGAAGAAACCTCTTCAACATCTTCCACTCCCTAAGCGACACGCGCGAGCACCCCGCGAATAAAACCCTCGACGGCGCGCGGCTTGGTCACCGGCAACATATGGCCGCCGTCGATCAATGTCAGTTCGGCATTGCGCGCATTAGCGCAAAAATCCGCGCTCTGGCGCTGCGGATCGAGCACAAGGTCGCCTTTGCCGAACAGCACGCCGGTCGGAACGGCGAGCGCGGCGTAACGCGGCGCCATGGCGGCGAGTTCCCGCTCCTGGCTCTGGAGTTCCCGCGCCCCGACGATCAGGGCGCGCGGCCGCACGGCGAGCAGGCCGCCGGCCCGGCGCCAAAAATCCGGAGGCGCCGCCTCGGGCGCAAAAGCCCTGCGTCCGTTCTCGCGCGCCTGCACCAGCGCGATGAAGGGCGCGAGCGTCCAGGCGCCGAACCAGCGGGCCAAAGCTCCGTGATGGACGGCCCGGTCCAGGGGCTTGGGGGGCGCGACATATTGGGTCAAAGGGGCGATCAGGGCGAGGCCGGCGATTTTTTCGCCGCGATCGAGCGCAAGAGCCACAGCGACCGCGCCGCCGAGCGAATGGCCGACGATCACCGGCCTTTCCAGCCCCAGAGCCTCGACGAATTTGGCGACCAGCGCCGCCTGGGCGGCGAGCGTCTGCGACGGCGCGGCCTCAGAATAGCCGCAGCCCGGCCGGTCGAGCAGGACAACGCGGCGCTCGGGAAAAAGAGCCGCCAAGGCGAAAGTGAAATGGTTGAGCTGGGCCAGCCAGCCATGCAGGAACAGGAGCGGCGGCATACCCTGCCCCGGCCTTTCGCCGCTGTCGAGGTAATGCAGGCGCAGGCCGTCGATTTCGATGAAGCGGCCAATCGGTGGAATCAGCTTTTCCACCAGGCGGCTGAAGGCGAGATTGAGCGCCATCAGCGTGGCGACCGCCAGCAGCCAGAAAAAAATAAGCCAGAGCAGCGACAGCAGGAACAAGAGGCGCTTCTCCGTTTCGGGTCAGTCCGGCAGGCGCTCCAATTCGTCGATCAGCCCTTCGATCATCGACAGGCCGATGTTCCAGAAGGCCGGATCGCGCGCGTCGAGACCGAAAGGTTTCAGAAGCTCCGAATAATGTTTGGAGCCGCCGGCCGAAAGCAGGGCGAAATATTTCTCGACAAAGCCCGGCTCGGCCTTCTGATAGGCGCCGTAGAGCGAATTGACCAGGCAATCGCCGAACGCATAGGCGTAAACATAGAAGGGCGAATGGACGAAATGCGGAATATAGGCCCAGAAGGTCTCGTAACCCGGCCCAAGTTCGATCGCCGGCCCCAAGCTTTCCGCCTGCACGCTCATCCATAATTCGCAGATTTTCTCCACGGTCAACTCGCCCTGCTTGCGCTCCTGGTGCACTTTGCGCTCGAATGAGTAGAAGGCGATCTGGCGCACCACCGTATTGAGCATGTCCTCGACTTTCGAGGCGAGCATGGCGCGCTTTTCCCGCGGCTCCTTGGCTTCGGCCAAGAGGGCGCGGAAGGTCAGCATTTCCCCAAAAACCGAGGCGGTTTCGGCAAGCGTCAGCGGCGTCGGCGCCATAAGCGGGCCATTGGGCGCGGCGAGCACCTGATGCACGCCATGGCCGAGTTCATGCGCCAAGGTCATCACGTCGCGCGGCTTGCCCTGGTAGTTGAGCAGGACATAGGGGTGGACCGAGGTCGAGGTCGGATGGGAAAAGGCTCCGGGCGCCTTGCCGGGCCGCACCGGCGCGTCGATCCACTGGCCGTCGAAGAATTTCTGGGCGATTTCCGCCATTTGCGGCGAAAATCCGTTATAGGCGCCGAGGACCGCGGCGCGCGCCTGCGTCCAGTCGTAATTTTTCTGGGGCGAATCGGGCAAGGGCGCGTTGCGGTCCCAATGATGCAGCGTTTCTTTGCCGAACCAGCGCGCCTTCATCCGGTAATAGCGATGCGACAGGCGCGGATAGGCGGCGCGCACCGCCGCGACCATGGCCTCCACCACTTCCGGCTCGACGCGATTGGCGAGATGGCGCGACGCCGCCACATCCTCGAAACCGCGCCATTGGTCGGAAATGGCCTTGTCCTTGGCCAGCACGTTGGTGATCAGGGCGAATGTGCGCAAATTTTCCTTGAGCGTGGCGGCGATCGCATCCGACGCCTTTTCGCGCAGGGCGGGGTCACGGTCCTGCAGCAGGGCGAGCGCCGGATCGAGCGTCAGTTCGGATCCGTCCACCTCGAAGCGCAAGGAAGCGATGGTCTCGTCGAAAAGGCGGTTCCAGGCCGAATGGCCGGTGACCGCCTTTTCGTGGAAAAGCTGCTCGATGCGGTCTTCGAGCTGATAGGGCTTTTCCTTGCGCAAATCCTCGATCCAGGGCCGGTAATGCGACAGCGGCGCCTTTTGCATCGCCCGTTCCAGGGCGGCGTCGTCGAGCCGGTTCAACTCTAGCTGGAAGAACAGGAGGTCGCTGGAGGCGGAGGTGATCTTTTCCTGCGCGTCGCCGTAAAATTTCGCCCGCGCCGGATCGATCGTGTTCTCGGCGTAGGACAGGCCGGCGTAAGACATGATCCTGGTGATCAGATCGTCGATCGCCTCATAGCGGGCGATGGCTTCATGCAATTTCCTGGCGGCGTCGGCGCCGGCGAGGATTTTTGCCAGGCCGCCACGATAACAGGCGCAGAATTCGCGGCATTCGCGGGCGGCGCGCTTCAGGTCGTCGGCGAATTGCGGGCTGTCGAGCCCGCTATAGAGATCGTCGAGCCGCCAAACCGGCAGATCGTCCTGCTGTTTGGCGGCGGGAGCTTTCGGGCTGTGGAAAGGCGAGGAATGCGAAAAGGTCATGGGCCTGCCGGAACGATCGCGAATCGTTCGAATTTGGCATCAAGCATGGGAAGGCGCAACAGGCGCCCGACAGAAGCCGTCGCGCCAGAGGATTCCGCCCATTAACACGGCATTTACCGTAATCGCGCAGCATGCTGGCGGCAAAGTGACCGCCCGCGCGAAAGTAGTAAAGATGATTTCGACCATTCTGATCGCCGACGACGACCCCGTACAGCGTCGCCTGCTCGAAGCCATGGTGCGGCGATTCGGTTACGAGACGGAGACGGTCGAGGGCGGCGAGGCGGCGTTGGAGCGGCTTGCCGACGGCAACGAGCCGAATGTCGATCTGCTGATTCTCGACCTGGTTATGCCCGATCTCGACGGCATGGGCGTGCTGGAGCGCATGCGCGAGCGCAAAATCACCACGCCGGTCATCGTGCAGACGGCGCATGGCTCGATCGAAGCGGTGATTTCCGCCATGCGCGCCGGCGCCATGGATTTCGTCGTCAAGCCGGTCGGCGCCGAAAGATTGCAGATTTCCATCAAAAACGCCCTGCGCTTCGACGCCCTTGAGGACGAAATCCGCCGCATCGGCCGCAAGGCCACAGGGCAGTTGACCTTCCGCGACATATTTTCGCACAGCGAGGACATGCTCCGCGCCATACGCCTCGGGGAACGCGCCGCCAAATCCACCATTCCGGTGCTGGTCGAGGGCGAGTCGGGCGTCGGCAAGGAGCTGATGGCGCGCGCCATTCAGGGCGCCTCCGACCGGCGCGGCAAAGCCTTCATCACCGTCAATTGCGGCGCCCTGCCGCAGAATCTGGTCGAATCCATCCTGTTCGGCCATGAGAAAGGCGCCTTCACCGGCGCTTCCGACAAGCATGTCGGCAAATTCGTCGAGGCGAACGGCGGCACGCTCTTTCTCGACGAAGTCGGCGAATTGCCGCTTGAAACCCAGGTCAAGCTCTTGCGCGCCTTGCAGGAGGGCGAGATCGACCCCGTCGGCGCGCGCAAATCGGTGCGGGTCGACGTGCGGCTGATTTCGGCGACCAACCAGAATTTGATCGAACGCGTGAAAAAGGGCGAATTTCGCGAGGACCTCTATTACCGGCTCAACGTCTTCCCCATCACCCTGCCCCCTTTGAGGGCGCGACGCGACGACGTGCCCGACCTCGCCCGCCGCTTCCTCGCCCGCTTCGCCGCCGAGGAAGGCAAGAGGCTGCGCGGCCTGACCGCCGAGGCTCTGGCGCTTCTTTCCGCCTATGACTGGCCCGGCAATGTCCGCCAGCTCGAAAATGCGGTTTTCCGCGCCGTGGTTCTCTCCGACGGCGCCGAACTGACCGTCGCGGAATTTCCCCAGATAGCCGCCCATGTCCAGGGCTTCGACGTGCGGGTGCCGCCGGCGCCGCCGCCAGTCGCGAGCCGCGAGGTCCAGCGCGAGATCGTCCGAGTCGAAGTGCGCGACCCCAATGTCATGCGCCTGCTCGACGAAAACGGCGACGTGCGCAAACTGGACAAGATCGAGGAAGAGGTCATCCGCTTCGCCCTAACGCATTATCGCGGCCAGATGTCGGAGATGGCGCGCAAGCTGGGGATCGGCCGCTCGACCCTCTATCGCAAGATGAAGGAATATGGCCTGGCGGAGGACGGCGACGGCGTCAACGCCGCCTGAAAAAGCGGCGTCCAGCCACAACCGGCGGCTGTGGCCATTAGGCGACAGGATAAAAATTGCTTGCGCGGGACATTGCGCGGACGCCGCTGATTGATTTTAACTTCGGGCGTTCCTTCATATTGAGTCATCGCGCCGCAAGAGGCGGCGCGGCAGGATCGGGTTCGAAAGGTCTCGCCATGTTGTCGTCCGGCTCGGCCGCCCTGCCGCTCAGGCCCGCGATCCTGGCGTTGACCGTCCTCGCGGCGGCCATCGCGCCCTGCCGGGGCCAGACCCTGCCGGGGGGCGACCTGGTGATGCGCCCGCCGCCCGCCGCCGCCGGCGAGGCTGCTGACCCCGCCAAGCCCGCTCAGCCCGCGCCGGCCAAGGTCCAGCCCCCTGCCGCCCAACCCACTGCCGCCCAGCCCGCTCCGTCCGCAGCCGCGGCCGCCACGCCGAAACCGGCGCCAGCGCCGGCGCAAAAAGAGGTCCAGGGACCGCACAAGCCGGCGATCAACCAGGCGATTCGCGTCGCCCTCACCCGCGCCTGGGACGACGCCGCGAAGGCGCCGCGCGAGCGGCGCATCCTGCTGCGGGAAATCAGCGATTATTACGCCAGCCGCGGCGACGCGCCGCTCTGGCTCGACGATCATGGCCAGTGGACCGCACAGGCCCATGCCGTTTTCCAGCGGCTCCAGCTCGCCGCCAAAGACGGTCTCGATCTCTCCGCCTACCACGTCTACACGCTCGATCAGGGGCCGACGGCGTCGCTGGCGATGGGCGACGTCGCCCTGTCGGAAGCGGTTGCGGCCTATGCCTTCCAGGCGAGCGGCGGCCGCGTCAATCCGGCCGACATTTCCAGACTGATCGGTTTGCGCCCCAAAATCGTCCAGCCGGCGCAAGCTCTCGCCAGAACATCGCAGGCGATCGACGCCGACGCGGCTTTGCGCGCCTTCAATCCGCCCCAAGCCGGCTATCTCGCCCTGCGCAAGAAGCTGGAGCAATTGCGCGAGGCGCCGGTCGCGCGCCTTGCCGACGCCGGGCCGAGCCCCCGCGACAGCGTTGGCGTCGCGGTCATGTCGCCGCGCCGCCAATCGGCGCTGAAGGCCGAACTCATCGCCAATATGGAATTCTGGCGCTGGCTGCCGCGCCATCTCGCCGCCGACCGGCTGATGGTCAATGTTCCGGAATTTTACGCGCGGCTTTATCGAGACAACCAGCTGATCCTCAGCACCCCCGTCATCGTCGGCAAGCCGAAAACGCACTCGCCGCTCTTTTCCAGCAAAATCAGCTATCTGATCGTCAATCCGTCCTGGAACGTGCCGCAGTCGATCATCCGAAAGGAGATGGCCCACGATCTCGATAAGTGGCGCAGGAAAGGCTTCATCATCCGCCGCATCGACGGCCGCCTGCATATCCGCCAGCCGCCCGGCGACGACAACGCCCTGGGGCGGATCAAATTCGAATTTCCCAACAAATACGCCGTCTATCTGCACGACACGAACCAACGCTATTTGTTCAGGCGCTCGGTCCGCGCGTTCAGCCACGGCTGCATACGCGTCGACAATCCGCTCGATCTCGCGGTCGCCCTGCTACGGCCGGAGCGCGGCTGGGACGAAGCACGGCTGGAGAGCATGTACGGCCCGCAGTCGCGGCCGGTCTATCTGCCGGAGCCCATGCCGCTCCACGTCGTCTATTTCACCATGCGGGTGGATGAAAACGGCGACCTGCGGCGTTTCGCCGACATTTACGGCTATATGGACCAAATGCGCGCCCTTCTCGGCCTCGACGGCTGATCGCGCCCTTCGGATTGCGGCGGCCCGACCAAGCAGGTTTTTTGGCCGGAAACCGGCGACCGCTTTTCCGAAATCCTGCTTAGGTTAACGCGGCCTTAACGCTCGCGCCGTAATCTGGACTTCTCGATTCGAAGAAGGCCCGCCATGATCCTCGCGCCCATCAACGGCCCGCAATTCTCACGGTCCTGTCGCCGGCGGCGGAAGAGCGCCGCGAGCTGCCAGTGGCCGCAACTGGCGCGGCTTCTGACATTGATGGCGGTCGCTTCCGTCTTCGTCGCGATCGCCCTCGGACCTACGCGCTCCCAGGCGGCGCCTCTGTCCGCTTCCGCTCACGCCCATAATATCTGACGCTCTCGCGCCGGCGGCCGAGTTCGGGTAAAATGGCGGCATGTCGATCCCGCAAGATACGCGCCGCCACCCGGCTCGCCAGCTGCTGCTGGCTTTGGCCCTGGCCCTGCTGGGCCTGACGCTCGCGGCGCCGCCCGCCGCGGCGCAGGACGCCTTTTCCGATTTCTGGGGATCGATTTTCGGCGTGCGCCGCGCGCGGCCGCCGGAGCCGAGGCGCTGGCGCCGTTACAACCGACCGCGGCGTCACCATCAAGTCAACACGAAGGCGGCGCCGTCCGCGCCCGTCGTCCCTTCCGCGGCCAATCAGCAGCCGCCATCGTTTTTCGTGCTGGTCATCGGCGACAGTGAGGGCGGCAGGCTGGCCCAAGGCTTGGCGCAGGCCTTCGCCGGCGATCCGCGCGTCGCCATTGTCAACAAGACGAAGCTGGACAGCGGCCTGGTGCGCGACGATTTCTATGACTGGCCGGCGCAGGTGAAAAAGCTGCTCGACGGGCCGCAGCATTACAATGTGGCGGTGATGCAGATCGGCATCAACGACAATCAGACGATGCACGTCAACGGCGCCAAGCTCGCTCCCCTGTCGAAGCCTTTCAATGAAATCTACGCCAAGAGGGTGCAGGAGATCGCCGACGCTTTCCGCGACAAAAAAATCCCGCTGATCTGGGTCGGGCTGCCGATCATGCGCAGCGCCAGAATTTCCCATTCGGCGTCGACCTTCAACGACATCGACCGCGAATACGCCGGCGCCGTAGGCGCGAAATTCGTCGATCTGTGGGAAGCGTTTTCCGACGTCAATTCCGAATACAAAGCCTGGGGACCCGACGTTAACGGCAACATCGTGCGCCTGCGCTCGTCCGACGGCATCCATTTCAACAAGGCCGGCGCGCGCAAGGCGGCGCATTTCGTCACGCCGGGTATCCGCAATGTGCTCAAAACGGCTTTGACTTCGGCTCCGGCGACGCCGACGACACCGAGCCAGACGCCCAGCGCGGTCACGCCGGGAACGCCCCCCGCGGGAACGACGCCGGCGCCGAAGCCGATCGCCGGCAAAGTCGAGCCTTTGACCGCTCCCGCCACCTCGCCGGGAGGGGTGCTCGCCCAGTTGCCCATCTCGCTGGCGGCGCCACGGCCCGTGGCCGCCGCGCAGCCGGGGCGCGCCGACGATTTTCCCTGGCCGCCGAAGCAGCCGAAGCAGCCGAAACCGGCCAAGAAATAGGTTCAGTCGTCCTCGATCGGTGAAAAGACCGAGGCCATGAATTCGAGCACGACCTCGCCGCGCTGGTTGACGCCGAGATTGTGGCCTTGCACCAGCCCCCAGCCCGGCTTTGAAATCGGCCTTTTGGCCACGACCTGGGTAGAAAAGAGCACGCGATCTCCGGCGAGCACCGGCTTGCGCCAGCGTAGGTCGAAAAAGCCCGGCGAGGCGCGGCTCAAAACCTTCCCGCCCGCCGCCGCCCGGCGCCGGTCGACGAAATGGCGCATCCAGCAGGAGGCGGTGTGCCAGCCCGCCGCCGACAGGGCGCCGAACCTGTGGGCCCTGCCCGCCGCCTCATCGACATGGAAGGGCATGGGATCGAATTTTTCCGCAAAGGCGCGAATAACGTCGGCGGTGAAATGGGTCTCGCCCAGCAAAGCGTAAGCGCCGACGCGCGCCCTGGCGTAATGGTCGGGCAAGGCGGCGATCGGATCGTCTATACGGTCGCGCGCGCGCGGCGGCGTTCTGTTCGGCAGGGGCGACGCCGCGCCCGCAAGCTTTTCGCGTCGCCCGAACAGCATGGAGGTTTTCTGCGTCATGACCTCCTTGCCCGCCTGATTGCGCAGGGATGTGGCGAAAGCCACGATTCCTGCGTCGGGCCGGCTGCGCAATTCTTTTTTTGAGACCGTCTCCGTGCGCGCGGAAAGCCGGTCGCCCGGGCGCACCGGCGCAAGCCAGCGGTTCTCCTCGACGCCGACGCCGGCAAGACAGGTCGTCTGCGCCAGCCAGCCGTCGACCATCATGCGCATCAGGGCCGAGCACGTGTGCCAGCCGGAAGCCGCCAGTCCGCCGAAAATGCTGTTCTTTCCCGCCTCTTCGTCGAGATGGAAGGGTTGCGGATCGTAAGCGGAAGCGAATGCGATCATTTCCGGGGTGGTGAACGCGTAGTCGCCGTAATCACGCGTCTCGCCGGGAACGAAATCCTCGAATGCCGTCAGACCCATGCGCGCCTCCGCCTCATTCGTCAGACTAGCGCTACGGAAGGCGCGCGGAAATGCAGAATTGGTCCAGAGCAGCCATGCAAAAATGCATGGCTGCCTTGTTTAATCGTCAATTGTCCCGCCGCGGGCGGCTGCGCCATAAGCACGCCGCGCCACTTAAGGGATGATTGTCCTCCCCATATCGTCCTCGCGTGGAAATGACTTAAACCCGGACGCTTCCGCGTCCGGGCTTTTTTTCGTCCGGCGCTTGAGCCTCGCCGGGAAAAGTTGCAGTTTTTCGCTCGCGATTCCGCGGCGAATTTTTCCGCCGCTTCGCCGGAGGATTTTCGCGCATGACCAAGGCTTTGCTCGGCATTATCGGCGGCTCGGGCGTTTACGACCTGCCCGGCCTCGTCGACGTGACCGAGGAAAAAGTGGCGACGCCTTGGGGCGAGCCGTCCGACGCCCTGCATTTCGGCCGCATCGGCGAGACGCGCGCCGTCTTCCTGCCCCGGCATGGCCGCGGCCATCGCCTGTCGCCTTCCGGCATCAATTACCGCGCCAATATCGACGCCCTGAAGCGCGTCGGCGTCACCGACATCGTTTCCGTTTCGGCCTGCGGCTCCTTTCGCGAAGAGCTGCCGCCCGGCCTGTTCGTCGCGGTGGACCAGTTCGTCGATCGCACTTTCGGGCGGCAATCGTCCTTTTTCGGCAATGGCTGCGTCGCCCATGTCTCCATGGCGCATCCGGTCGCGCCGCTCTTACAAAAGAGGATCATCGCCGCCGCCCATGACGAGGGCATAGAGATCATCAAGGGCGGAACCTATGTCTGCATGGAGGGCCCGCAATTCTCCTCCCTGGCGGAATCGCTCGGCTATAAGGCGGCCGGCTATCATGTCATCGGCATGACCGCCTTGCCCGAGGCCAAGCTGGCGCGCGAAGCGGAAATGTCCTATGCGACCCTCGCCATGGTGACCGATTACGATTGCTGGCATGACGAACATGCGGCGGTGGAGGTCACCGACATTATGGCGGTGGTGCGGTCCAATGCGGCAAAGGCGGCGCGGCTGCTGGCGCGGCTGATGCGGGATTTTCCCGCCGAACACGCGCCCTGCCCCATCGGCTCCGACCGCGCGCTGGACTATGCCCTGGCCACGGCGAAAGAATGCTGGGACCCGGAACTGTTGAAAAAGCTCGACGCGGTGATGGGCCGGATTTTGGCCAAGGGCTGAGTCGGTTGCCGTTCTTTCCGCGCCGTTTTAGGGAGCGCTCGCCGACATGACCCGACTTTTCAATTGGATTTGGCAGCGCTGGGTCGTCGGCGCGCTTTTCATGGCCGGGGCGCTGCTGGCTCTTGCGCCGCTCCTTGCCGGGCTCCTGACCCTGCCCGGCCTGCTCATCTACCTTTGCCTGCCGGCCTATATGCTGCATCAGGTCGAGGAGCACACGGGCGACAGGTTCCGCGCTTTCGTCAACCAGAGGATTTTCGGCGGCGTCGAGGCGCTTAGCCGGGAAGATGTGCTCTGGATCAATCTTCCGGGCGTGTGGGGCGTCATTTTAGTCGCCATTTACGCGGCGCAGGCTTTTGGGCCGGGCGCGGGCCTCGTCGCGCCCTATCTGATGGTCGTCAACGCCGTCACCCATGTCGTCGTCGCAATCAAATTGCGCGGCTACAATCCGGGACTTATCACCAGCCTTGCGATTTTTGCGCCTCTCGGCGCGGCGGCGCTGTGGATCGCGCCCGCCTCGCTCGGCGCGCATATGCTCGGACTGGGCCTTTCTCTGCTCATTCACGCGGCGATTGTCGTCAGGGTGAAGTCGCGCGCCCGGGCGCTGGAGCGCGTTCGGGCGGAGTCGGGCGCGCTCGGCTGACGCGTGCTCCCGTCCGAAAATCCGTCCGTCAGGTCGCGCAGGCGGCAGTCATCCTGTCGCTTACAGCCCGATAGACCGAAATCCAGGCGTCGCGGATTTCTTCGGTAAAGGCGTCGCCGAGGCCCCGTTGCAGGGTCCAGATGAGCGCCGCGCCGAAGGCGGGATAGTGGGACGCAAGCACGCCGTAGCCGCCGTGGCGGCGGCCCAGATCCGCCAGCGCCGGCTCCAGATCGTCGATCCGGCCGAGACTGTTGACCGCCGTCGCCAGCGTCGCCATGAGCTTGCGCCCCTGTTCGGCCATGTCGCCGTTGAAGAGGGAACGCGCTTCCGGCGCAATGTCGAACAGGCGTCCGTAAAAGAGCGACCCCGCCTGATCGGCGATGGGCGCGATCTCGGCGAAGCTTTCCTGGACCAATTTGACTTGTAGCGGAGTCATATTGCCCTCCTGAACTGGCCGGAGGCGCAAAAGGCCGGCGGTGATTGGATAGGCGCCAGGGCGACGCAAGAGGCGTGCCGGATAGGTCACTGTGAGAATTCAGTCAATTAGCATAAATCATATCTCTCCTCGCCGCGCGATGCGATGTCGCATTGCTCACATTGGTCGCGTTTCGCACAGGCCGGCGCAGCGGCGTCGAAACCCCGCACGTCGGGGAAGACGCGGCCAAGTCGCCGGAAACCTTGCCTAAAACGCTTTCCGTCTCTATAAGCGCCGCTTCGCGTCCGTTTCCGACACCCCTGGAGGCGTGGGCGCGTTTCCAGCATAAGGAAAGAACCTATGGCCGAGATCAAGACCCTCGCCGCCACGGTTCGCAGCGGGACAGGCAAGGGGGCCGCCCGCAGCGTACGCCGTGAAGGCAGAATTCCAGGCGTCATCTATGGCGGCGGCGAAGCCGCGACGCCGATTTCGCTCGACTACCGCGACATCAATAAGCTGATTTACGCGGGCCACTTCCTCACCTCCATTTTCGAAATCGAGATCGACGGCAAGAAAGAGCGCGCCATTCCGCGCGACTACCAGCTCGACGTGGTGCGCGACACGCCGCTGCATGTCGATTTCCTGCGCCTCAAGGCCGGCGCGCGCATCAAGGTCGCGGTCCCGGTGCATTTCCTCAACCAGGAGGCGGCGCCCGGCATCAAGCGCGGCGGTTCGCTTAACGTCGTCCTGCATACGGTCGATCTGTTGGCTCCGGCGGACAATATTCCGGAGTTCATCAGCGTCGACCTTACCGGGCTCGAATTCAACGATTCCGTCCATATCGACGCGATCAAACTGCCGGAAGGCGTGACCCCGGTGGATCGCTCCAATTTCACCATCGCCTCCATCTCGCCTCCGGCCGGCGGCGAAGAGGCGGCGGCCGAAGCAGCCGCGCCCGAGGCCGCCGCCGCGGCTCCTGCCGCCGCCGCGCCGGCCAAGAAATAAGCGAAGCGACGATCAATCTGCGGCCGCCCGTCTCGAACGGGCGGCTGTTTTTCGGTTCAGGCGGACAAGGCGAACGCCATGCTGCTGCTGGTCGGATTGGGCAATCCCGGCAAAGCTTACGCCGGCAACCGGCATAATATCGGTTTTATGGCGCTCGACGCCATCGCCCGCGCCTGCGCCTGCGCTCCCTTTCGCAGAAAATTCCACGGCGCGGCGAGCGAAGCGCGCCTCGGGACCGAGCGCGCCCTGCTGCTCAAGCCCGAAACCTACATGAACGAAAGCGGCCGCGCCGTCGCCGAGGCGGCGCGTTTCCACAGAATCGCGCTTGAAGACATCATTGTCCTGCACGACGAACTGGACCTCGCCCCCGGCAAGCTGCGGATCAAGATCGGCGGCGGCGACGCCGGGCACAACGGCCTGCGCTCCATCTCCGCCCATATGGGTTCAGGCTACAAAAGGGTGCGGCTCGGCATCGGCCACCCCGGCGACAAGTCCCTGGTCTACTCTTTTGTGCTGAGCGATTTCTTCAAGGCCGAAAGGCCCTGGGTCGAGTCCTTGTGCGCCGCTGTCGCGGAAAATATAGAAATCCTTGCTAGAGGCGACGATTCCCTGTTTCAGACCAAAGTGCATTTGGCGATGGAGGCGGCCGGTCTTAAAGCTTAGGGAAATTTGACTGGCGAAGCCAAGCATCCACGCTTAGGTTCTCCCGTCGCTTTGGCGGCGCGGTTTGTAATGATTGGAAGGCGACTTGCATGGCCCTTTCGCAACATTTGCGTCAGCTGGAAGCGGAATCGATCTTCATCCTGCGGGAAACGGCGGCGGAATTTCAAAATCCGGTCATGCTCTATTCGATCGGCAAGGATTCGAGCGTCATGCTCCACCTGGCCATGAAGGCTTTCTATCCGTCGAAACCGCCCTTCCCGCTGCTCCATGTCGACACCACCTGGAAATTCCGGGAGATGATCGCCTTTCGCGACGAGACGATCCGCCGGATGGGCCTCAATCTGATCGTCCATGTCAATGAGGGCGGTCTGGCGCACGGCGTTTCCCCGATCGCCAGCGGCTCGGCCATCCACACCCAGGTGATGAAGACCGAGGCCCTGCGGCAAGCGCTCGAACGGGGCAAATTCGACGCCGCTATCGGCGGCGCGCGGCGCGACGAGGAAAAGAGCCGCGCCAAGGAGCGCGTTTTTTCCCACCGCACCTCCGCCCACGCCTGGGATCCGCGCAATCAGCGGCCGGAATTGCGCCAGCTTTTCAACACCCGCGTCAAACCCGGCGAATCCATGCGCGTCTTTCCGCTGTCGAACTGGACCGAACTGGACGTCTGGCAATATATCGCCGCGGAAAAAATCCCGGTTGTCGATCTCTATTTCGCCAAAAAGCGGCCGTTCGTGCGCCGCGACGGAACGCTGATCATGGTGGACGACGGCCGCTTGCCGCTGCTTCCCGACGAAGCGCCGGAAATGCGTCAGGCGCGTTTCCGCACGCTTGGCTGCTATCCGCTGACCGGCGCCGTCGAATCCGACGCGGCGACGGTCGAGGACATTGTCGAGGAATTGCGACTGTCCCAGTTTTCCGAGCGCCAGGGGCGCCTGATCGACGTGGATGAAGCGAGTTCGATGGAAAAGAAGAAACGCGAAGGGTATTTTTAATGGCTTACGCGCTCGACCAACAGAAGTCCGCGTCAGGCGGGGGCGGCGAGGCGGCGGCTGCTCTGCCGACCCTGCGACTCCTGACCTGCGGCTCGGTCGACGACGGCAAATCGACCCTGATCGGCCGGATTCTTTTCGATCGGGGCCTGGTTCCCAAGGACCAGCTCGCGGCGCTCGAACGCGATTCGCGCAAATTCGGAACGGTCGGCGACGATCTCGATCTCGCGCTTCTGATCGACGGGCTCGAGGACGAGCAGCAGCAGGGCATCACCATCGACGTCGCCTACCGCTATTTCTCGACGCAGCGCCGCTCCTTCATCATCGCCGACACGCCGGGACACGAACAATATACCCGCAATATGGCGACCGGCGCCGCCAATTGCGATCTGGCCGTCCTGCTGATCGACGCGCGCAAGGGCGTGCTCGACCAGACCTTGCGCCACATGTCGATCGTCTCCATGCTGGGCGTGAAACATGTCGTGCTCGCCGTCAACAAGATGGACATGGTCGGCTATGACGAGCGGGTCTTTCACGAGATCGTCGCGGATTTCGACCGTCACGCCGGCGAAATGCGGTTCAAGAGCGTCGTTTCCATCCCGCTGTCGGCGCGTTTCGGCGACAATGTGACCGCGCCCTCCGAGGCGATGGCCTGGCACAGGGGGCCCTGCCTCGTAGATTACCTCGAAACCGTCGATGTCGAGGATGAGACCGCCAAGGCGCCCTTCCGCTTTCCCATCCAATGGGTGAACCGGCCCGATCACGATTTTCGCGGATTCAGCGGCACGATCGTCTCCGGCGAGGTGAAGGTGGGCGACGAAATCATCGTAGCCGACAGCGGCCGGTCGACGCGCATCGAGCGCATCGTGACCATGGACGGCGACCTCGACAAGGCGCGCGCCTCCGAATCGGTGACCCTGGTTTTTGCCGAAGAAATCGACGCCTCGCGCGGCGACGTGCTCTGCCATGCGACCGACCGGCCCGCCGTGGTCGAGCAATTCGCCGCGCATTTGTTCTGGATCGGCGAAGAGCACATGCTGCCCGGCCGCTCGTATCTGATCAAGCTCAACGGCCGCACGGCGCCGGTCAGCGTCACCGAAATCAAGCACCAGATCGATGTCGCGACCCAGGCCAAGATCGCGGCGAAAACGCTCTCCGCCAATGAAATCGGCTTTTGCAATCTGGCGGCGTCGCGCGCCTTGAGCATCGATCCGTTCGAGGCCAATCGCAGCACCGGCGCCTTTCTGCTGATCGACCGTTTCACCAACGCCACCCTGGCGATCGGAACCATCGATTTCCCGCTGCGCCGCGCCAGCAACGTCCACCTCCAGAGCATGACCGTGACCAAGGACGTCCGCTCGCGCATCAAGCGCCAGAAGCCGGTCGTCTTGTGGTTCACGGGCCTTTCCGGCTCGGGCAAATCCACGGTCGCCAATTTCGTCGAAATCAAGCTGGCTGAGCTTCGCGCCCATACGATCACGCTGGACGGCGACAATCTGCGCCACGGCCTCAACCGCGACCTCGGCTTCACCGACGCGGATCGCGTCGAGAACATCAGGCGCGTCGGCGAAGTCGCCAAGCTGATGGCCGACGCCGGCCTGATCGTTCTCTGCTCCTTCATCTCGCCCTTCACCGCCGAGCGGCGGCTGGTGCGCGATCTCGTCGCCCAGGGCGAATTCATCGAAGTCTTCGTGGACACGCCGCTCGATGTCTGCATCGGCCGCGACCGCAAGGGGCTCTATAAACGCGCGCTCGCCGGCGAGATCAAGAATTTCACCGGCATCGATCAGCCCTACGAACGGCCCGAAAGCGCCGAGATCGTCCTGCTCCCGGAAGACGGCTCGGCGGAGGCCATGGCGGACAAGATCGTCGATTACCTCATCCAGCGCGACATTGCGCCGCGTCATTGACGCGCGGCGCCGTCAGACGCGTCACGTCAAATAGCGAAGACCGGCGACGAAGAGCAGATAGAGCGCCGCGACCGGCGAAGTGAAAATCATGGTCAGCGGCCAAAGGTTGGACTGGGCGGCAAAGGCGAAAATGGTGAAGGCCAGAACCGGCGCCATGACCATCAGCGGCGCCAGCGCCGCCCAGCGCCATCCCCCGCGATATTGGCGCGCCATCCAGATCTGCAGCGCCCAATAGAAGGGGATGGAGGCGACGACGAGAATCCCGAAAATTGTGTCCATCGCCCCCCTGCGACCTGACTGGCTGCGATATTTTGTCTCTTAAACCAAAGCCGCTTTAAAAATAACCAACGACCGTTATTTCTCGCGCTTGACCGCCGCCTCGGCGTCGGCGAGGCCGGCGCCTTTCGCTCCCGCAAGCGCGTGCGCCGTTTCGCGCAGCAGACGACGCAGCGCTGCGGCGCTGAGGCGCGGCTTTTCCTGCAGGACCAGAGCGGCGACGCCGCTGACTTCGGCGCAGGCGACCGACGTGCCGGTTGAAAGGTCGTAAGCGTCGCGCGGCGCCGCCAGAAGCACGTCCACGCCGGGCGCCGCCAGTTCGACATAGGCGCCGCGATTGGCCCTGGCGTAAAGCCGCGAATGGTCGTCCACCGCGCTGACCGCGATGACCTCCGGAAAGGCGGCGGGATAGTCGGGCGCGCCCCTCGGCCCGTCATTGCCGGCCGCAGCGATGAGCGCGACGCCGCGTTTCGCCGCCGCCATCAGCTCGCGGGCGAGCAGAGGATCGGGCGGGCCGGCGAAGCTCATATTGATCACTTGCGCCTTATGCCGCACCGCCCAGTCGATCCCCGCGGCAATGTCGAGACCGACGCCCTTCGCTCCGCCGCTCTCCGGAGCGAAGGCGCGCACGGCGAGGATTCGCGCGGCGGGCGCGACGCCGTCGATTTTTCTGTGGCCGACAATGGCGCTCGCCATGCCCGTGCCATGCTCCGCCGGCTTGTCGCTCGCTCCCTGGAGCGCGTCGAAGCGCCCGGCGATCGCGCCGGCGATTTCAGGATGGCGGCCGTCGATGAGGGAATCGATCACCGCCACTTTCACGCCGCGGCCGTCGGCAAGGCGATGGGCCTGATTGAGATGCAGCAATGCCTGCACATAGGACGGCGCCGGCCCCTCCGTCGCCGCCGATTCTTGCGAGGACCCGGACTGTTCGTCCTGCAAGGCGAAAACATAATGCGGCTGCGCCCAGACGACCAAGGGATCCCTCCGGAGCCTAAGCAAAACCGTCCGCACCTGACGCCTGCCGATAATGCGGAAGCGCGTCACGTCTTCGTGGATCAGCGTCAGCTCACGGCTCTGCTTCAGCTGTAGCCTGTGACGGCGGGCGAAAGCCGCGATCTGGCGTCTGCTGGCGCCGGCGCGAAAATCCACGAGGATCTCATCGGGCAGGAGGCGCTTTTCGCCTCTCGGCGGCTCCATAATCATCGCGCCGTTCTCAGACATCCTCCTGCGCGCGCGCTTATTTGGGCGATCAGTCCTTGTCTGCTCCGCCGCCGGCCGATGGCGATAGCGGCGATGATCGCGATAGCGGGGCGGCGGCGGCTGTTCGCCCTGTTGCGCCGCCGCCGCTCCGGCCTCTATGGCGGGCAGGATCAGGCCCGGCAGAATGCCGATGCCGATGCCGCCGTGGCCGCCACGGTCGCCGCGGGGGACGCCGCCGCGGACGCCGCTGTCATACTGCTGCGCCGGCGCGGGCGCGGCAAAAGTCAAAGCAAAGAGCGCGACGAGCAGAAGACGTAGTTTCGACATGGCGGCCTCCTTACCGGCTCGGTTCGGCGAAGCGCACCAGCGCTTTCGCCTGCCGCAAGGCGTCGAGGCGGCGCCGCGCCTCCGCCGGGGCGAGATCGGCGCCGCCGAGACGGATGCGGTAGAAGCCGCCGGCCCGCGGACCATCGACGATTTTCGCGCCCTCACGGGCGAGAAGTTTCGAGATCGCCGCGACATTGGCGTCAGGCGCGAAGACGACCAGGGCGAAGCTGCCGCCTTCGACCGGCGCCTGCTTCTGCGAGGCGGTGGTGAATTGGCCGACGGGCTGAGGCCGCTGCAAGGTCAGGAGGCCGGCCTGCGCCGTGATCAGCAGGCCGGCGGCGACCGCCGCCCAGCCGAGGGCGCGCGGCGAAAAGATTCGCGCGAGGCCGGCGCCGAGATCGAGCCGCGACCAGAAGCTCGGCTTTCGCGCCGGCTCGGCGTCGATGCCGGCGAGGAGCTGCTGCAGCGCGCGCGGCGAAGGCGCGGGCATGGCGTCGTTGAGCGCAAGAACTTCGTCGCGCTCTTCGCGCGCCGCCGCGACATTTTTCGCCAGTTCCGCATCGCGCGCCATGGCGGCCTCGAAAAGCGCCTTTTCCGCCGGGGACAATGCGCCAACGACATAGAAGGGGGCGAGTTCCGCGTTGCGCTCGCTTTCATTAGATTTTTTCGTCGTCATGGCCAGCCTCGATCCACGCCAGCGCGCTTGAAGATTTCGGATAATTTCTGACGCGCATAGAAGAGGCGCGTCTTTACGGTCGCCGCCGGAATTCCGACGATTTGCGCGACCTCCTCGACCGATTTCTCGTGGTAATAAACCAGGTCGACGATTTCGCGGTGCTCGACCGACAGTTTCTCCAGGCAGAGCCGCAGCAGCGCGCTTTTGTCGCGCTTGGCGGCTTCGACCTCGGGGTCGTCGGCCTCATCGGGCAGGCCGGCGGCATATTGCTCGTCGAGTTGCGCCTCGGTCCGGCTCCGCGCCAGCGACAAGGCCTTGAAACGGGCAATCGACAGGAGCCAGGTCGAGACGCTGGAGCGGCCCTCGAAACGGCCGGCCTGCCGCCAAACGTCGAGAAAGACCTCGGCAAGAACGTCCTCGGCGGCCGCCTCGTTCCGAATGTGGCGCAGGATGAAGCGAAAGACGCGCAAGCGATGGCGGGCGAACAAGACCTGCATCGCCAGACGGTCGCCGCGCGCAATCCGCTCGATCAGCAGCGGATCGTCCTGCGCGTCGGGCTTGTCCTCTCTCATCGGACCACGCCAAGCCGGGTTTTCCCGAAGGATCAGCCGGCGGGAGGCAAAGGTCAAGCGGCCAAAAGAATTCATGGCGAAGCCATTTCATCTCGAGGGAACCCGGTCCGGCGATCCCTCCCGCCAAAAGGCTTGAGGAAGGGATCGCCTTTGGTCCGACGCATCGGCGTCGCCTTACTCACAGATCCGCACGCGCCCGAGGTAATGGCCATAGCGGTTGTATTCGCTTTGCCAGTAGCAGCTCGGGCCGCTGTCGGCGGCGACCGCCGCGCTGAGCAGCCCCAGGCCGATGCCGACGCCCAGTCCCGGGCCCCAGCCGCCATAACCCCAGCCATGATGGCCCCAGCCATGATGACCCCAATGATGATGATGGTAGAAATGGGCTTGCGCGCTGGACGGAACGGCGACGGAAGCAGCGGCGAAGGCGCCGGCGAGAACGACAGCCGAGAGACCCTTGCGGAAGGACGAGGTTTTCGAAGAAACGGTCATGATCTTTACTCCCTGGTTGAGGCCGTCATCCCGGCCTTGCGCTCATGGGTCGCGGGGAGCGGAAAAAAGGTTCAAAGCCATCTGTAATTTCTTTCGCCATGGGGCCGCATCCGGCTCCAAAAGCTTTTAATCTGCGGCATCGCGCCCCGGTGGCGCGGAGGCTAAGTTCCTCGCGACGCCGCGTTTTTTTGCCCGCAGGAAACTTGGAACGCCTTGAAACGCCAGCGAAAACGGCGAAGCGCCGAATTCGGATGGCGTCGAATGTCGCGATTTTTCGCGAGAGAAGCTGGCCCGGCGATCCCTCCCGCCAAAAGGCTTAAGGAAGGGATCGCCTTTGCGCGCGGCGCATGTGCGTCGCCTTATTCGCAAACCTGCACGCGCCCGACGTAATCGCCATAGCGGTTATATTCGCGCTGCCAGTAGCAGGTCGGGCCGCTGTCCGCGATGGCTGCGCCAAGCAGTCCCAGGCCGATGCCGACGCCCAGTCCGGGGCCCCAGTAGCCATGATGGTGGTGGTGATGCTGATGGTAATAGTGATACGGGATCATCTGATAGGCCTGGGCGCTGGTGGAGCCGGCGATCATAGATGCGGCGAGCGCGCCCGACAGGACGATGGCGGTGAGACCCTTGCGGATTGACGAGGTCTTGGAAACAGTGGCGGTCATGGTCTTTACTCCCTGGCTGAGGCCGTCATTCCGGCCTTGTGCTCATGGGTCGCGGGGAGCGGAAAAAAGGTTCAAGACCATCTGTGATTTTTTTCGCCATCGGGCCGCATCCGGCTCCAAAAACGTTTGATCTACGGCATGGCGCCCCGGCGCCGCAGCGGTTAGGGTTCTTAGTCCGACGCTGCGTCTTTTTGTCCGGCGTAAGCCCGCAACGCCTTGAAACGCCAACGAAAATGTCGAAGCGCCGAATCCGGGCGGCGGCGATTGTCGCGATTTTTCGCACAATTTAGATTGATTCTAAAAAAGACGCCGCTATTTTACCCTGGGACGCGGGAGCGGCGACGCTCGCACGTTCGGACTTCTCAAACCGCAGGAGGATGCCTTGGCGTTAAAAGGCTCTCAAACCGAAAAGCACCTGAAGGACGCCTTTGCCGGCGAATCCCAGGCCAACCGCCGCTATCTCTATTTCGCCAACAAGGCCGACGTGGAAGGCTATCCCGATGTCGCCGCCTTGTTCCGCTCGACCGCCGAAGGCGAAACGGGCCATGCCCACGGCCATCTCGAATATCTCGAGCAATGCGGCGATCCGGCCACCGGAATGCCCTTCGGCCCGACCAAGGACAATCTCGCCACCGCGGTCGCCGGCGAGACGCATGAATATACCGACATGTACCCCGGCATGGCGAAAGACGCCCGCGCCGAGGGTTTCGACGAAATCGCCGATTGGTTCGAGACGCTCGCCAAGGCCGAGCGCTCGCACGCCAACCGCTATCAGAAGGCGTTGAACGAGCTCGGTTGAGCCGCTCCTGTTGAATTGAGCGCCGGCGCGGTCGCGCGCCGGCGCTTGCTCGAAATGTGCGGCGCCGCCGCCTGAAAATTTCGGAGACGTCGCTTGGCCGAGACTTTTCGCGAGGGCAATCTCGAGGCGCCGACGCGCCACGCGCTCGACTGGACCAATCCCGATTTCTACGACGAGGAAAAGCTCCATCACGAAATGGAGCGGGTTTTCGACATCTGTCACGGTTGCCGGCGCTGCGTCAGCCTGTGCCAGTCGTTCCCGACCCTGTTCGATCTCGTCGACAATTCGGAAAGCATGGAAGTCGACGGCGTCGCCAAATCCGATTACGGCAAGGTGGTCGAGCAGTGCTACCTCTGCGACCTCTGCTATATGACCAAATGCCCCTACGTGCCGCCGCACGAATGGAATCTCGATTTTCCTCATCTGATGCTGCGCGCCAAGGCCGTCGCCTTCCGCATGGGCGAGGCCAAATTGCGCGACAGGATTCTCACCAGCACCGACGCCATGGGCGCCGCTTTCGCCCATCCCGTCGTCGCCCCGACCGTCAACGCCGTCAATAGGATGGGCGCGGCGCGCCAGGCGCTGCAGAAATTCTTCGGCGTCGCCGCCAAGGCCTGGCTGCCGCAATATGCCTCGAAAACCCTGCGCCGCCGCCTGAAGGGCCTGCCGAAAACCGCGCAGGGCGAAGCCGCCGGCCGCACCAGGGGCAAGATCGCGCTTTTCGCCACCTGCTATACGAACGCCAACGAGCCCGGACCGGGCGAGGACCTTGTCGCCGTCTTCGAACACAATGGCGTTCCCGTCATTCTGGCGCCTCAGGAAAAATGCTGCGGCATGCCCAAGCTCGAACTGGGCGATCTCGAAGCGGTCAAGCGCGCCAAGGAATTCAACATTCCGGTTCTGGCGAAGCTCGTCGACGAAGGCTATGACCTCACCGCCCTGGTGCCGTCCTGCGTGCTAATGTTCAAGCAGGAGCTGCCGCTAATGTTTCCCGGCGACGCGGACGTGCTGAAGGTCAAGAACGCCTTTTTCGATCCCTTCGAATATCTCATGCTGCGCCATAAGGAAGGGAAGCTCAAAACGGATTTCAAACGGGAGTTGGGCAAGATTTCCTATCACGCCGCCTGCCATCAGCGCGTGCAGAATATCGGCCCCAAGACCAAGGAATTCCTGACGCTTATTCCCGGCGCGCAGGTGGATATGATCGAACGCTGCTCCGGCCATGACGGAACTTATGCGGTCAAGGCGGAATTTCACGATTCCGCGATGAAGATCGTGCGCCCCGTGGTCTCGCGCATCGACCAGGCGAAGCCCGATCATTACGGATCGGATTGCGCCATGGCCGGCCATCATATCGCCTGCGCGCTCAATCGCGGCCAGTCGGAGCATCCGATTTCGCTGGTTCGCCAAGCCTATGGAGTGTGACCGTGCTCACCCGCGACGATCTTCTCTCGCTCGAACAATATCATCGCCAGCGCCCGGAATTCCGCGCCAGGGCGATCGCCCACAAGAAGCTGCGCACGGTGGAGCTCGGCCCGCACGCCTCGCTGCATTTCGAGGACGAACTGACCATGCGCTACCAGATCCAGGAAATGATCCGGCTGGAGCGCATGTACGAACCGGAACTGATCCAGGACGAACTCGACGTCTATAATCCGCTCATTCCCGACGGGGCCAATTGGAAGGCGACGCTGATGATCGAATATCCCAACGAAACGGAGCGCAAAGAGGCTTTGGCGCGTCTGGTGGGATTCGAGCACAAGGTCTGGGTGCAGGTCGGCGAATTGGCGCGGGTCCATCCTATTTGCAACGAGGACCTCGACCGCACGACGCCGGAAAAAACGTCCGCCGTGCATTTCCTTCGTTTCGAAGTGACGCCGGAAATGGCGGCGGCGGTCAAATCCGGCGCGCCGATCCGCGCCGGCGTCGATCATCCCGCCTATCAGGCGAATGTCGCGCTGCCGCAGGCGACGCGCGATTCGCTCGCTACCGATTTGAAGTGAAGCGCCTGGGAGAAAGAAAGGGAGAGCGAGATGAAAAGCCAAGCCCTAAAAATCGACATCGGCATTCCGGAAGCGCAGCGCGCGAAAATCGCCGAAGGGTTGTCGCGCCTTCTGGCCGACAGCTACACGCTCTATCTCATGACCCATAATTTCCATTGGAACGTGACGGGGCCGATGTTCAACACCCTCCACCTCATGTTCATGGAGCAATATACCGAGCAATGGAACGCGCTCGACCTGATCGCCGAACGCATCCGCGCTTTGGGCTTCCCCGCGCCCGGAACCTACAAGGAATTCGTCAAGCTCGCTTCGATCAAGGAGGTCGAGGGGACGCCGAAGGCGACGGACATGGTGCGCCATCTGGTCGCGGCGCAGGAGGCGACGGCCCGCACCGCCCGCGCGGTCTTCCCGCTCACCGAGAACGCGAACGATCAGCCGACAGCGGATTTGCTGACGCAGAGGCTCAACGTCCATGAAAAAACCGCATGGATGCTGCGCAGCCTGCTCGAAGATTGATCGCGGCCCCGATCCTTGTCGCTCGTCGCTGGGCGCGCGAAGGGAATCGTTGTTGCTTTCCGCCTGACTGAATTTTCGGAAGCTAAAGGCGGCACAGCAGGTTACGTTGCCGCCGCTTCGAGACCGAAGAGGGCGAAGCGATTTTTGCGGTCGCTCCACATGCCGGCGACGCGCCAGCCGCCTGTTTCAGCCAGTTTCGCGAATGCGGCGGGATCGTATTTGCGCGAACTCTCGGTGTGAATGGTTTCGCCGGCGCGAAAATGGAAGCGACGGCCGCAGATGACGACGGTTTGCGCCTCGCGGCTCACAAGATGCATTTCGACCGCGGATTCGACCGGGTTCCAGCGCGCCTCGTGATAGAACCCGTCGAGGGAAAAATCGCCATCGAGTTCGCGATTGATCCGCGCCAGAAGATTGAGATTGAAGGCCGCCGTCACCCCTTCGCCATCGTCATAGGCGTCGAGCAAGGTCGCCTCGTCCGTGGTCAGATCGACGCCGATGATCGCGCGTCCGTTTCCGCCGGCGTGACGTCGAAGGCGGCGCAAAAAAGCGCGCGACTCGTCGCGATCGAGATTGCCGATAGTCGATCCGGAAAAGAAGGCGGTTCGCCGGCCGGCCGGAAGATCGGCGGGAAGATCGAATTTTTCAGCGAAATCTCCGGCGAGCGGCCGGATTTCCAAATCGGGAAACCGCCGCCGCATCCGTCTCGTCGCGCGCGCCAGGACATCGGACGCGATGTCGATCGGCATGTAAAGGCGCGGCGCGGCAAGTTCCGAAATCAAAATCTCAGATTTGATTCCTTCGCCCGCGCCATATTCGATCAGCAAGGCTCCGCGACCACAGAAATCCGCCAATTCCGCCGCGCTATTCTCCAGAATCTCGGTTTCCGCGCGGGTGAGGTAATATTCCGGCAGCCGGGTGATTTGGTCGAACAAACCCGAGCCGCGCGCGTCATACAGCCATCGGCAGGGAATGGTCTTGCGCGTCTGCGACAGGCCGGCGAGCACGGCCTCTCGAAAAGCCTCATCCTGGCGGGTTTGCAGATCGGTGTCGAACATATCAGGCGTCTCCCGCCAGCCGCAGGCCGGAAAATTGCCACCGTGCGTCCGGCGGAAAGAAATTGCGATAAGTCGCGCGCATATGGCTTTGCGGCGTGGCGCAAGAGCCGCCGCGCAGCACGAACTGGCCGCACATGAACTTGCCGTTATATTCGCCGGCGGCGCCTTCGGACGGTCGAAAACCCGGATAGGGCGAAAAGGCGCTCGCCGTCCATTCCCAGACATCGCCGAACATCTGGCGCAGGCCGCGCGCGGGCTTCGCCGGCGCCGGACGCAGCAGGCCGGACTCGACAAAATTGCCGCCGGGCGCGACGCTGCTCGCGGCGTTTTCCCATTCGGCCTCGGTCGGCAGGCGGCGCCCGGCCCAGCGCGCGAAGGCGTCGGCCTCGAAATAGGAAATATGGACGACCGGCGCGGCCGGATCGACCGGGCGGCGGCCGGCAAGCGTCATGGTCCAATATTGTCCGTCGCGCTCTTCCCAATAAAGCGGCGCCGACCAATCCTCGGCGCACCGCCTGGTCCAGCCGTCCGACAGCCACAGCAGGGGCTGGCGATAGCCGCCGTCGCCGATGAAATCCATCCATTCGGCATTGGCGACCGGGCGATCGGCGAGGCGATAGGGCTCGAGGAAAACGCGATGGCGCGGCCGCTCGCAATCGAAGGCGAAACGCCCGCCGCCGTCGCCGATCTCGACAAGGCCGCCGGGAAAATCGCAAAAGCGGCTTTGCGTCAACGCCGGCGCCTCTGCCGCGCCTGCCTCGCGCCGATAGGCGGGCGCGAGCGGATTTTGCGCGAACAGGTGCAAAATGTCGGTCAGCAGCAATTCCTGATGCTGCTGTTCATGATGGCAGCCCAATTCGATCATTTCGGCGGCGGCGCCGGGCGCGCGCCGGAACAGTTCCTCGATTCCCGCATCGACATGGGCGCGATAGGCGGAAATTTCTTCAAGCGTCGGCCGGGTGAGCATGCCGCGGCGCGGCCGCGGCTGCCGCGCGCCCAGCGTCTCGTAATAGGAATTGAACAGGAAATTGAAATTGTCGTCGAAGACGCGATAGCCCGGCAGGTGCTGCGCCAGAACCATGGCTTCGAAAAACCAGCTCGTATGCGCCAGGTGCCATTTGGCCGGACTGGCGTCGGGCATGGACTGGACCGTGGCGTCGGCGTCAGTGAGCGGCGCGGCCAGGCGCCGGCTCGCGTCGCGCACGGAACGAAAAAACGCCATGAGATCGGATTCGGGCGCGGGCGCGCGAGCCTGGATTGTCGAGCCCATAGTCCTCTCGCCGTTGACGGAACAAGCGCGGCGGCGCCGCCGAAGTTTCCGGCGACATAAGTCGCCTAACGCCTCAGGCCGGAAATGTTTCCGTCAAGGCCCAGACAAAGTTGCGAACCGTTCACGAAGGCCCTCTCCCGACCAGGACGGGATCGGCCCGATAATAAGCGGGGAAGAGGCGCTTCAGATTGTGGAGCTTGGGCAGATCGTTGATGACGATGTAGGGATTGCGCGGATGGCGCGCGAGAAAGTTCTGGTGATAGGCCTCGGCCGGATAAAACGTTTTGCCTGGCTCGATTTTGGTGACAATCGGGCTGTGAAAAACATCGGCGCGGTCGAGCTGGCGAATATAGGCCGCCGCGATCCGCGCCTGCTCCTCATTCGCGGGGAAAATCGCCGAGCGATATTGCGTGCCCCAGTCGGGCCCTTGATGGTCGCGCTCGGTCGGGTTGTGCGCGACCGAGAAATAGATCTGCAGGATGCGCCCGTAGCTGATCTTTTGCGGATCGAATGTGACGCGCACGGATTCCGCGTGGCCGGTGTCGCCGCGGCTGGTCATTTCATAATGGGCGGTTGAGGCCTTGCCGCCATCATAGCCGGAAACGGCGCTGGTCACGCCCTTGACGTGCTGGAACACGCCCTGCACGCCCCAAAAACAGCCGCCGGCCAGAACAACAGTTTCGCTTGTCCCGCTCGGTTTCGCATCCTGCGCCGGCGCGGGAATCTTGTGCGCAAGCTCGGCCGCCGGAAGGCGCGCGACCAGAGCGAAGGAAGCGGCGCCGGCGAGAGCGCCGAGCGACAAAAGGCCCAGGAGACGTTGGCTGAATTTTGTCATGACAGACTCCTTTCTCGGCGGCGCTCAGCCGAAGGTGAAGGAATAGGCGCGCACGCCGGGATCGAGAAAGCGGATGGTGAACTGACGGTCGGCGATAGCGCCATGCTGGCGGACGAGCTGGTAGAGGCGGTCGCCCGTCACCGCGCCAAACCCTTGCGCGTTGGTATCGACGCCATGGTCGGCGCCGGGCGCCGCGCCGTCGACGGTGACGCGAAAGCGCACCGGCTTGCCGTCGGCGGCGGGACCGAGGACGAGATTCAAGTCGCGCGCATGGAACTTGAATGTGACGCAGCCGCCAGCTTGGTCGAGCACGGCTTTTTCCTCGCCGACGGTCCAATCGCCCGAGAGGCCCCATTGATTGAGCTTGAGCGCGCCGACCGTATAGGAATGGCTCTTGTCCCGCGCGGCGCCACCCGGCGAAACGAAATTTTCCGCCCGCGCATAGCCGATATAGGTTTCGGGCGACTTGACCGCCTTCATGTCCGGCGCCGCCTCGACTCCGGCGCCTGTCACCTCGACGACATTGCCCTCGGCCCTGGTCTGTCCGTTCTCGGCGAGCAGCGCCTGGATGACGCGCTCGTTCTCGGCGTAATTGCCTTCGCCGAAATGGACGTGGCGGATATGGCCCTTGGCGTCGATGAAATATTCCGCCGGCCAATACTGGTTATGGAAGGCGCCCCAGATGGCGTAATTGTTGTCGAGCGCCACCGGATAGTCGATTTTGAGCTTGCGGACCGCCGCCTTCACATTGGCCAAGCTCTTTTCGAAGGCGAATTCCGGCGCATGCACGCCGATGACCACCAGCCCTTCCTTGCGATATTTGTCGGCCCAGGCGCGCACATAGGGAAGCGTGCGCAGGCAGTTGATGCAGGAATAGGTCCAGAAATCGACCAGGACCACCTTGCCCTTCAAGGCGGCGCGATCGAGCGGCGGCGAATTGAGCCAGGCGGTCGCGCCGGCAAGCGAAGGCATCTCGCCGAGAATGGGAAGCTTTTCCTCAACCGCCGGCTGCGCCCGCGGCGTATCGGCCGCCTCGGCCGCGCGCATCATGGCGGAATCGCCGTCGCCCGCCTGCGGCGCCGCATGGACGGTCTGCATATGGAGACGGTCGATCAGCCCCTGTTCGAGCGACGCCGTATTGGCGAGAGACAGCTGCGCGAGAAGGCCTGTGTCGGCGCCGAAGCCGATGGCGACGACGGCGGCGATCACGGCTGCGCCAAGGCCGCGCCTGATCCATTCGCCCGCGCCGAGCGAGCGCTTCATCGCGGCGAAAACCTTGCCGCCGACGAGAAGCGCGAGGGCGAGCGACGTCGCGGCGCCGAGCGCATAGGCGAAGAGCAGGACCGTCGTGCCGACATTGGCGCCGTGCAAAGCCGCGCCGGTCAGGATGATCCCAAGAATCGGCCCGGCGCAGGGCGCCCACAACAGGCCGGTGGCGACGCCGAGCAGAAGCGAGGCGGCGACGCCGCCCGCAGCGCCCTCGCTATCGGCTTTTTCCGACAGCCGGCCGCCGAGCCGAACCAGCGGCGCGGTCAGCTTTTCGGCGAAAGAGGGAACGAGAAGCGTGAGGCCGAAAAGCGCCAGCAGCGCCATGGCGGCATAGCGCCCGAAAAGATTGGCGCGCGCCGCCCATCCGCCGCCCACGGCCGCGAGCGTGGCGACCACGGCGAAAGTCGCCGCCATGCCCGCCAGCATGGGCAGGCCGCGCTTGAGGAAAGGCTGGTCGGCGCGGGCGAAGACGAAAGGCAGGACCGGCAATATGCACGGGCTGGCGATGGTCAGCACGCCGCCGAGAAAGGCGAGGAGGATGAGAAGCATGATTCGGCGTCCCCAAGCGGTCAGGCGGCGGCTGGTTTGAAGGTCAGCGCAAGGCCGTTCATGCAATAGCGCAGGCCGGTCGGCGGCGGCCCGTCGTGGAACACATGGCCGAGATGGCCCAGGCAGCGCCGGCAGCTCACCGCCGTGCGCACCATGAAGAAGGAGCGGTCCTTTTTGGTGACGACGGCGTTGGGCAAAGGCTTCCAGAAGCTGGGCCAGCCGGTATGGCTGTCGAATTTGGTCGCCGAGGAGAAAAGATCGAGGCCGCAGCCGGCGCAGGCGAAAATTCCCTTGCGATGCTCATTGACCAGCGGGCTGGAGAAGGCGGGCTCGGTGCCGTCCTGGCGGAGAATCCTGTATTGGGCGGGCGTGAGAATCTTGCGCCATTCCGCATCCGTATGGGTGACGCGATCCTCCGCCGCGGCGAGCGCGCGCCCGACCGGCGAGAGACCCGCGCCAACCACGCACAGACTGGCGCCCAAAACCGTTCGACGGGTCAGCATGACCTTCCTCCAGAAATGGTGTTTTTCGGCTGTTCCTGAGGCCAATACGCTTCGCGGCGCGATTGGTTACGGCCGAGAGGAAAGATTCCGATTTAAAATGACGCTACTGGTCAAAATCACACGCTTGGCGCCGTCGGGCGATGACGGGTTTCGGCTCATACCGGACCGTCGCGATCAAATTGGCGACGGTCTCGTCGCGACACCGAAGAGACCTTCATCCCGCTCCTCTGACCGTCTCCTTATGAGCGCGCAGCAGCCCTCCGGCCACGCAAACCATTGGCCCGCCATGACCCAAGGTCGATCTTGCCTATCCTCCATCCGCAGAAACAATGAGAAGACAGTGGGACGAGTGCGGCCATCGAAGGGGGCCTTCCGGCGGTCCAACTCGCGCGCGACTGGCGGTCGAAGGCGCAGGCCCGCTTGACGGCCCGCCGCCGCTGAACTCGCCGCCGGTTAGCCAATAAAATTCGCCGCCGTCAGATGCATGCTGCCGGTCAAGGCGACTTCCAATAGCTTGCAGGGTTCGGATCGCCTGACGGAGCGATCCCAAAGCCTTGTGTGTTCACAAAGACGAACGTCTCGTTCGGGGTCGAATCGCAACACAAGCCGATATTGTCCGGCGCGACCTTCTTGGTCTCGTTCTTCAAGACTTGGAGGCCGTTGCTGACGTTATAGTCCGGCCCGAGCAGCGCCGAGAAATCGAGCACGTCGTTAATCGCCCCTTTTCCGTTCTGGGCGTCGAAACCAATGATCGTGTCGTGGCCTGTGGCCGTGTTCGGGCTGTCATTGACGGACGTAAAGACAAACTGGTCGGCGACCGTATGACCCGAGACATTGATCGTGCCGGCGCCGAGGCCGGCCGCGAGGTCGCCGCCCACGGTGACGGTCGCGGCCTGGTCGCCGGTCAGGGTCAGCGTTTCGCCCTGCGTCATGGTTGAGGCGTCGATCATGTTGGCGCCGCCGCCCGTGGCGATCGACAGAGTCGGCGTGGCGACGGTCGCGACCGTCAAGTCGCCGGAAACGTCCGCCGCCGTCAGATTGCCCTGCAACCCCGTGACGGCGAAACCTTCGGCTCCGGCCGGGTTCAAATCCTCGCCGGCCGCTGCGCGCTTGCGAATAGGCTAACCAGTTCGGCTTGTCTGGAAACTCCCGATTTGCTTAAGATTGTTTTGACTTGTTGACGTATGGTATCGACCGACCGGCCAGAACCACTCGCAATTTCGTTCAAAGAGTTGCCGGCTAAAATTTGCGCAGTGATTTTGGCCTCTGTTGGTGTGTAGTCGAACAGGCCTCTCAGAATTTCCGTGTCGATTTGTTCAGCCTTCGCGATCGGCACAAAAATAATGATCCACTGGCAAATGGCGAAGAGATCTCGTGCGGCGCCCGCAACGGGCAAGATGTGCACGATAAAGGGGCTTCCTTCACGGAGCTGCATACCGAAAGTGGCGCCAAAGGATGCGCGGCCGGTCAACGTTCCGGCCAAGCGCTTGTCAGCGCCGCGGGCGTTCAGATGGAAACGATCACGGCGGTCCTCCGCCACTTTGGGCAAAAGCTTGTGAAGAATGGAGTTGCTTTGGCGCAGCCGGCCCGCGCCGTCGAGCGCAGCCGCCGGCAGACCGATCCGTTCGAGAATGTCGAGCGCAACCTGACACTGCTGCATTTTGAGACGAGTCGCCGCAAACGCCGCTCGCGCAATAAACGGGCGCATCAGGTTCAAGCGCTCCGCCTCGCTATCGGAAATCGGTCCGCGCGCGGCGTCCCGGAAAACCGCAACGATCATGGTGTCTTCGCTTGGGGAGCTTATGAAAGTTCCGGCGCCCCAGCGCATACCATTTGGCTCAAGGAATTTCGTGTAGAATTCGTCAGTCGCCATTTCCTCGTCGGTGAAGATTTCCTGGTCTCTTACGAACCTCGGCTCTCCAAGCTGGAACATGCGCTGGGCCTGCACGTTTCGCGCCGACCATCCTTCTTCCACGAAGGCTTTGACGCCTCTTTGAATCGCGGCGTTGCCGACGATGCCCCGGAATTCGGAGCCGCTGATCGCGACCAGCGTCGACTTGTCGCTCGCCCCTAGGGCGGCGACGTTGTCGAGCGCATGCGCCCAGCCATCGGGAAAGAAGGCGGCCTCATGTAGGGAATCCAAGAGCGCGGCAAACTGAGTAAGATCTGTCATCGGCGGCAATTACTTGATGTTTCGGCAGAATAACTCGTTCTGTATTCGGTGTCATGGTCAAAAGGTCCGCTACGCGGCTAACACGTTTGATCGTTCAGCCAAATCTCAATTCGCGCTTATGGCGCATTCTTTCGATTGCGCCTTCGACCGCTGATATTCATAGACCGGTCCTTCGGCGCAAGACCGCTTCTCGCCCAACGGTTGCCTTGCCGGCTACTTCGGCGGTCGTCCGCAATCCGCGGATTTCGTTGAAAAAGTCGCGGAGTGAGCGATTGCGCGGTCCATAGCGATCATTTTCTTTCGGCGATTGCGGCGTCTCCCCTCGATCTGGCGGGCTGACGGCCGCCCGAGCGCGGCCTGTGCCGCGATGGGCTGCAGCCGTCCGCTCATCGGACGAAGTTTCGCCAGCCGTCTCAAGTTCTGGGCGGTCGCCGCGAGAAGGAATTCATCCTTGGCTCCGCATG
>CAYRNB010000004.1:40241-65975 GCA_964425315.1 uncultured Rhodoblastus sp. | reverse complement strand
CCCGAACGTCCCGATCTGACCCGCTATACGGCCCAGCCGAGCGAAATTTCGCTGGTCGATCTTCCCTGCCTGCCGGAAGCCGCTTTCGAACTGGTGAAGGCCGATGGCGTCAGTGAGAGGCGCTCCTTCGCCAAGACGGCGGGCGGGGCGGAAGCCTCGTCCGGCCTCGGCGCCGCCTTGCGCCAATGGCTGACCGGCAATGTCGACAGCGACGCCGCAGCGGCGGAAACCGTCGCCGATTTTTTTGCGGCGATCGAAGAGGATCTCGACGCCGATCCCACCCACGACGCCGCGCTCTCGGACCTCCTGGCGCGTTTGAAGAACCATTACATCGAGGCCGTGCAGCCGGCGGCCGCGCAAAAGGCGGCCGCGCTCGACACGAGGCTGGAAAAGCTCGCGGCGGAAGGCGAGGCGGCAAGGAAAATGGCGGCGGAGCTCGAGCCGCGATTGGCGGAACTGGCCGAGCGGGTGAGTGCGCTCGAACGCGCGCCGGCGCCACCGCCGCTCATGCCGGGCTTTTCGCCCGTGTCGAAATCGGCCGATCCGACCATCGACGATCTCGTCGCCGAACTGGCGCGGCTTTCGCCGGAAAAGGCCTCGCTCGTGCTGATCAAGGCGGCTCAGACGCAGCCGAAACGCTTCGGCTGAGCTGGATTCCTCCTCTTCATCGCAACAGAGAAAGCACTCCCATGACCCCACAACAGAACGCCATGGAACTTAACGACGCGATCCGCAAGGCGCAGTCCGCGCCGATTTTCGATCCGCGCTTCGCCGGCCTTGAAAAAGCGACTTTTTCGCAGAGCGCTTCCGCGACCTCGGGCCTCACCTATTACGATCTGGAGACGGGCGCCAAGCTGCTCTATCCGGTGCTCACGCCGTTGCGCAATTCGATCCCGCGCGTTTCCGGCAGGGGAGGCATTCAGGCCGCCTGGCGCGCTATCACCGCGATTAATTCCTCCTCGCTGCGCGTCGGCGTTTCCGGCGGCAATCGCGGCGGCGTCGCGGCCATGACGACCAAGGATTATGTCGCGGCCTACAAGGGCATCGGCATCGAGACCAGCGTCGATTTCGAAGCGCAATACGCCGGCCAGAATTTCGACGACATTCGCGCGCTGGCCGCCCAGACCGGACTTGAGGCGCTGATGATCGGCGAGGAGGCGTTGATACTCGGTGGCAACAGCTCGCTGGCCCTTGGCGTCACCGCGACCCCGACGCTCGCCGCCTCCAACGCCGGCGGCTCGCTGGCGACCGGGACCCTGTCGGTCATTTGCGTCGCCCTCACCCTTGACGGTCTGATGAACGCCTCGGTCGCCGCCGGCATCCAGGCGTCGGTCACGCGCGACAATGCCGATTTGTCCACCGACACTTTCGGAGGCGGCGCGGCGCAGAAATCAGCCGCCGCCTCGGTCGCCGTCACCGGCCCGACGGGCAGCGTCACCGCCGCTGTCGCGGCCACGAACGGCGCCTGCGGCTATGCCTGGTTCTGGGGCGTGGCGGGCTCGGAAACCCTTGGCGCCGTCACCACCATCAACAGCATATCGATCGTCGCCGACGCCGCCGGAAGCCAGACGGCCGCTGCGCTGCCCAGCGCCGACTGGTCGTCTAATTCGCTGGTTTTCGACGGCCTGCTGACCCAGGCTTTCCAACCGAACTCGGGCGCCAATATCGTCGTGCAGCCGACCGGCGCCGCCGGCGTCGGCACGCCGCTGACTGCTGATGGCTCCGGCGGCATTGTCGAAATCGAGGCCGTGCTGAAATCCAACTGGGACCTCTACCGGCTGTCGCCCGACGAGGTCTGGGTTTCCTCGCAGGAGGCCGAGAATATTTCGAAGAAAATTCTCGCGGGCAGCGCCGAAAGCGCGCAAAGATTCATCTTCGACGCGCGGCAGGACGCGATCGGCGGCGGCGTGATGGTGACGACTTACAAGAACAAATATTCGCTGGCCGGCGCCAAATCGCTGGACATCAAAATCCATCCAAATATGCCCGCCGGAACTATGCTCTTCCTGACGCGGACCTTGCCCTATCCGCTCGCCAATGTCGGCAATGTGATGCAGGTCCGCACGCGCCAGGACTATTACCAGATCGAATGGCCGCTGCGCGCCCGTCGCTATGAATATGGCGTCTATGCCGACGAAGTGCTGCAGCACTATTTCCCGCCGTCCATGTCGGTGATCACCAATATCGGCAATGGCTGATAGGCCGTTGCAAAACCAACGCCGCCCCGAAGTCGATTCGGGGCGGCTCGCCTTCCAAAGACAGGATCGAAACATGCAATATCGGGCTCCCGTCGGCGTTACCGCGCTTTTCTGCGCGGGCCAGGACATGCGGCCGGACAAAGACGGCGGCTTCGATGCCCCGGAATCCTTTGCCGTTGAACTTGCGGCGCACGGCTGCCTGGCCCTCGTCGACTCCCTTAAGGCGGAGACGGAAAAGAAAATCGTGGCGCGTCCGCGTTCGTCCCGCGGCCGCGGCGAAAAGACGAGCGGATAATGGCGCAAAACGATCTCATCTCCTTGGCGCAGCTCAAGGCGCATCTCGGGGTTCAGTCGAGCGCCGACGATTTGTTGCTGGCCAGTCTGATCAGCCAGATCAGCCGAGCGATCTGTTCCTATGTCAACCGGCCGTTCATCTGGCCGCGCGACGTCGTCGATATTTTCGACGGCAATGGACGCGCCGAAATCCAGCTGCGCCATTGGCCGATCGTCTCCGTCTCCTCTGTGTCGATCGACGGGCGCATCATTCCCGCAGCCGCTACCGAAAACGATTCCGGATGGGTGATTGAAGCGGGGGACGCCGAGCCGCCCGGCGGCATGCGCATGCTCATTTTGCGTGGCAATTTTTTTGCGCGCGGCTGGCAGAACGTGAGCATCGCTTATCGAGCGGGATATCAGATCAGCAAAGAGGCCGCCGCTGTTCCGACGGCGTCGCCCTATCAGATCGAGGCGGCGCAGCCCTTTGGCGCATATGCCAGCGATTGCGGCGTAACCTACGCGAATGGCCTGGCCCTGACCAATGTCGCCGCCAATCCGGCGCAGGGCCAGTATGCGATCGACGGCGCCGGCGGCTATATGTTCTCAGCCGCCGACGCCGGTCAGAGCCTGCTGCTCAACTATGGTTACGTTCCGTTCGACCTGGCGAATTGCGCCTTGGATTGGGCGGCGGACCGTTACCGCTATCGCGAAAGAATCGCCATGACCTCGAAGAACCTCGGCGGTCAGGAAACCGCGGCCTTTCGCATAACCGCCATGCCGGATTTCGTCACCTTGGCGCTGCGCAGCTTTGCGCGCGTGATCGCGAGTTGATCCGTGCTCGCGCTGGATCTCGAAGGCGAGTCCGCGCTCGCCGATCAGCTCGCGGGCCTGCCTGACGCGCTTCGCGCCGCACTGGCCGAAAAGGTCGGCTCGCTCGCGCAGGATCTCTATGAGCAGGTCACCGGCGCCAATTTGAGCGGCGATGTTTTGAACGCCCGCAGCGGACGTTTGCGCGATTCGATCCAAATCCAGCAGCACGCTGGGGATGGTCGGACCGGCGCCGACATTTTTGCCGATGGCAGCGTTCCTTATGCGGCGATTCAGGAGTTCGGCGGCAAGACGGCGGCGCATGAAATTCTTCCGAACAAGTCACGGTCTCTAGCCTTCCTCATGAACGGCAAGCAAATTTTTTCGCGTCGCGTCGAACACCCAGGCTCGGTCATTCCAGCGCGCTCTTATCTGCGCTCCGCCCTGAGCGACCAAAGTGACGAGATCGTCCAAGATTTGGCGCAGGTCGCTATTTCCATCGCAGTGACGCTTGAGGATTCGCCATGATGACTTCCCGCGAGGCGATCATGGAGGCGCTATGCGCGCGCCTGGCCGATGCGCAATTCGCCGCGCCGATAAATGGCGTCAATAGCTGGGCCTTGTTCTCGCGGCGGGTGAAACTGTGGAGCGATGTCGCCAGCGCCGATCAGCCTGCGCTGTTCGTCGCCGAACACGGGGAAAACGTCGCCTTTGGAGGAGATGGTCTGCCCGGCAAGACGACCCTGAACGTCAATCTCTTTGTTTATATCGCCTCGGGCAAAGACCCGGAGGCCACGCCCGCGCGCGATCTCAATCTCGCCCTCGATGCGCTTTTCGCCTGTCTTGCGCCTGATCCGATAGAGGACAGGCAGACCCTGGGCGGGCTCGTCGCCCATTGCCGCATCGAAGGACGGATCGTGAAAGACCCCGGCGACCTCGACGGTCAAGGTCTTGCGCTGGTCCCGATAAAAATTCTGGCGCCCTGACGGAAAAGCGCGGGCCGAAATTCTGCGCGAGGGAAAAAGCATGACCAACGAACCGGATTCATTCGACACTCTCAAGCGCGACATCGAGACGCAGATCGACAAATGGTTTGTCGAGACCATGTACGAGTCTCCGGTCTCGCGAGCCACCGAGATTTTCAACCATGTGCGCGTTTCGGTCGACGCCCTAAAGCAGCGACTCGCCGCCCTTTTGCAGGAGCTCTGATCCATGTCGAACACAACTTCCGTCGCTTTCGGCTCTGGCGTTCTCATCGCCACGCCCTCGGCCGCCAACTCGACGCCGGTTCGGTTCGGCGCTTTGCAGGACGTGACGCTCGATTTCAGCTTCGCGTCCAAACAGCTGTTCGGTCAGCACCAGTTTCCGATCGCCTTCGCCCGGGGTGAGGGAAAGATCACCGGCAAGGCGAAATTCGCCAATATCGACGGGCCGCTCTACAACGCCTGCTTCTTCGGCCAGACGTTATCCTCTGGCCAGAAGCTCTGGGCTTACAACGAAGCCGGATCGGTGGCGAGTTCCTCGCCCTATAATTACACTGTCGCCAACGCCGCTAATTTCGACGCCGATCTCGGCGTTGTCTATGCGTCGAGCGGCCTGGCCTTGACCAAGGTGGCGTCGGCGCCGGCCGTCGGCCAATATAGTGTCGCGGCAGGGGTTTACACCTTCAACTCAGGCGACGCTGGCCGGGCGGTTCTTGTGTCTTACTCCTATACGCAAAGCTCCAACGGCGAAGGTTCGCGCGCCGTGATCGCCAATAGTGCGATGGGAACGGCGCCGACTTTCCAGATCGATTTCTACCAGACCAACCCGAATGTCGCCGGCGCGCAATGGTCGCTCCGCCTGTATAATTGCGTCTCGACGAAATTCAGTTTTGCATCGAAGAACCAGGATTTCACCATCCCCGAACTGGACTTCGAGGCTTTCGCCAACGCCGCCAATTCGATCGGCGAAATCAATATGGCGGTTTAAGATGAATCCTGATCCGAAAGTAGATTGCGCCGGCGCGCCTGTCGTCGACCTTGGGGGCAGCGAGTTCTTCGTTCCTGTCCTGGCTTTGCGGCAGGCGCGGGTGGCCGTGCCTGGCTTGCTCAGGCTGATGCCGAAACTCAACGCTATTCAGGCGCGGGTGGACGCGGGCGATCCGCTCGGCGCGGCGCTGCTCGAACAGGACGATGTCGAACTGATGATCGACGTCGTCCACGCGGGCCTGACTCGCGCCTATCCGGATTTTTCGCGCGAGCAATTGCTCGACCTGCAGTCCGACTTCGCCGATTTGATTGCGGCGCTGGCCGTGATCGCGCGGCAGACCGGGTTGTTCGCGCCGACGGAAAGCGCTCCCGTGGGGGAGCCGGCGACGACGATCTGAATTTCGATCGGATCGTCGCGCATTACTGCCAGTTGGCGGGAGAGGCCTGGACCGACTCGTTGGAATCGGAATTGACCTTTCCGCGAATAGTCGCACGTCACCAATATTGGCGTGAAAACCCGCCTGCCGTCGCGCTGCTAGCGGCTTTGGCCGTCGGATTTGGCGTCTGGCGGCCGGAGCCGCGGGCTGCTGCGGACGCCATCGGCGCCTTGCGGGCGCTATTTCCCGCCGGGCGGTTTTGATCGCGCATCGCAGCGTTGCTTTCCTAACCCATTCGAAAGACGAGCATGGCCGATTCAAAAGTCTCGATCTCATTCGGGGCCGACGCCTCTGACTTTCTCGAAGGCGTCGCGCGCGTATCCTCTGCGTTGCAGGCATTGCCGACAGGCGTCAATCAGGTGGCGCAGGGGGTCACCAAATCGGCCCAGAGTTTTTCCGCCTTCGGCGCCGGCGCGACAAGCGCCCTGGCGAAAGTGGCTCAGGCGGCGCGCGAAACCGGAGCCTCTCAGGAAGAGGCGACGCGCGCAAGCATCGGCGCCATCTATGGCGAAATTTTCGCCGAGCGCGCGGCATTCGCGGAAAAACGTTCGCTCTATGCGGAATTGGCGAAACTGAACATATTGAATGGCGACGAGCGGCTCGCCGCGACGAGATCAGCGCTTGATTCCGAATATGCGGCGGAAAAAACGCTGCTAGAAAAAGAGTTGCAGCTTGACGGACTGAGGCTGACGCAGCGGGCGCGAGTTCTCAATCGCATGCTGGCGCTCGACATGGAATATGCGCGCAATAGTCAGAGGATCGTCCTGCGATCGGTCGAAGAGACGGTCGCGCCAATGAACAAAATGGTGGACGCTATATCGGCGTCGCTTTCGTCCGGCTGGACCGGCATGATCCTGGGAACGAGAAATTTCCGCGAAGTCATGCAATCCCTGACGCGCACAGTGGTTTCGCAATTCGTCAGAATGGGCGTCGAAATGGTGGCTGGTTGGGCCAAGGCCCAGATCGCGCAAGTCGTTTTGTCGCGCACGGCGGAAGGGCAAAAGACGGCCGCAGCCCTAGCAGGCGCTGCGGCCCGAACCGGCATAGCCGGCGCCGAGGCTTCAGCGAGCCTGGGCCCGCAGATCGCCGCGGCGGTCAAATCCATTGTCATCGACGCCGGGCAGACTTTCGCCGGCGTTTTCGCTTTTCTGGCTCCTTTCTTGGGGCCCGCTGCCGCGGGGCCGGCGGCCGCCTCAGAGGGCGCCGTTTTGGCTGCGGCGTCGTTCGATATTGGCGCATGGTCGATACCTCAAGACCAGTTGGCGCTCGTTCACCGCAACGAATTGGTCATGCCGGCGGCGGAGGCTGGCGCGTTTCGATCGATGCTGTCCGGCGCCGCGCAGAACCGCGCAATGGCTGGCCGGGGCGCCGGAGGCGACACACACGTTCATTTGAACGTCAGCGCGCTGGACGCCGGATCTGTGAAAAGCTGGCTCTCCAATAATTCCCGCCAAATCATGAAGGCGATGAATCAGGCGATTAAGGACGGCGACCATCTTGGCCTACGGCGTCTTGCGGGTGTGTGATGGCGAACCTCTTCGGCGCGTGTCTCCTGCCGGCCTCGGGCGAGTTCACTTACGACACGACTCCCGCGCAAGGCAAAATGATGGGCGTTGCGAATTTCTCGCCGATCAACACGTATTTCGCGCCGGGCGGAGTTAAGGCCGACTATTCTTATGCGCTCGACCAATTGCAGGCCGAACATCCGGAATGCCAAACCGTGGCGCTGGTCTGCGCCTGGTTCGGCAATTCGACCGACGCCGGCTCCTGTAACATCTACCCCTCGACGAATTACGTCGGCGGCGCCTTCGAAATCTGGGATGGGAGCGGCTGGACTTCATCGGATTGGCGGGTCTCCGGGCTGACTCAGAACAGTAGCGGCCTCATTCCGATCTCAACCGCCAATGGCTCGGCGAACTACGGAGGCACGCCATCGGATCAAAGCATCGTCCGCTGCGTTGAGGATTTGAAAGCGCGCGGATTCCGCGTGGTCTTTTATCCCTTCATTTTGATGGATATGCCGGGAAAGCCTTGGCGCGGACGCATCGGGCTTTCGAGCGACTTGTCAAGCGCGTCCGTGGCGGCGGTCAACGCCTTTCTTGGGTCGGCCTCAACGTCAATGTTCACACGCGATACGGTGAACCTGACAGTCGGCTATTCCGGATCGCCGACGGATTGGACCTATCGGCGAATGATCCTTCATTACGCCAACCTTTGCGTGATCGCCGGCGGCGTCGATCTCTTCCTGATCGGCTCGGAATTGCGCGGCCTGGAGATCATCCGCGGACCAGGCTGGACCAAGGCGGGGACAGTCGATGGCAATGGCGACGCCGTATGGGATTATCCATTCGTCGCCGGCCTGGCCCAACTTGCGGCGGACGCGCGCAGCGTTTTCGATAGCGCAGGGCTGAACAAGAATCTGAAGGACTGGAAAAACCTGATCGCGTACTCGCCGGACTGGTCGAGTTGGAATGGTTGGCAACACGCGGGCGAGAACGGCCAGTGGCCGCATCTCGATTCGCTGTTTGCGTCATCCGATGTCGATCTGGTCTCCTTCGACAACTATTTGCCGCTTTCGGATTGGACGACGGACGGCGGCGGTTTGGACGCGGAGAACTGGACTTCGCCGAAGCCGACGTCATGGCCGCCGGCGGCTTCCGATATGTGCGGCATCGGCCTGACGGGCGACCCGTCGATTTACAGCTCGGCATATCTCAGTGGAAACATCGAGGGCGGCGAACATTTCGATTGGTTCTATGACGATTCGAGCAATCTCGGCCGCAGCCTCGACCCGAACGGCTCCGGCCTGATGGTGAGTCAGCCGGACGGCGATCGCCTCACGCAATCGCGCAATCCATTTTATTCAGGCCAGGAGCTTTTAGGCCGCAAGCAATTCCGCTGGTGGTGGCGAAACACGCATCAGGCGATCTACGACAATGGTGATGGCTCTGGCTGGGCGCCACATGGCCCGACAACGCAATGGACGGCGCAAATGAAGCCGCTCACCTTCGCCGAATATGGGTTCGCGACGACCGATAAATGCACGAACCAGCCAAACGTCTTTTTTTCGCCGGGTTCGAGCGAGAGCGAGACGCCCTTCTGGTCGGTTTGGGAATCGGCCGATGGAGCGACTTGGCTTCCCAAGCGCGATGACCTGCTCGCCGACACGGCCCTGCAAGCGATCTATGATTATTGGTCGAATGCGGCCAATAATCCAAATTCGAGCGCCGGCGTCCCGATGATCCTGACGCCGTTCTGCTGCGCATGGAACTGGGACGCGCGACCCTTCCCGATATTCCCGCTGAATTCGAGCGCATGGGGCGACGGCGGAAGCTGGGCGACCGGAAACTGGATCGCGGGCAAGGGGCCTTACCTGCCCGTTCCGCCGTCTCCGACGCCACCAGGAGCCGGATCATATGAAACGTTTCCGGTTCTCGTCGGCGAAGGGTGGAGCGTCCATTACAAGCCGCGCTTTTTGACCCGTGAAGCGGCGAAAGCATCAGGGCGTAGCGCACGTTCGGCGGTCGCGTCGTCGCCGCTTTGGGATATTGAACTGACCTTCGATCTCTTGCGCTCTGCGACGGGTTATAGCGAGTTGCAGGAGGTCATCGCGTTCATCGGCGCGCAGGCAGGTCGGGCGACGCCCTTCTTGTTCGCGCCGCCTGGAAATCTCGCCGTCTATGCCGGAGCGTCGCTTGGAACAGGCGACGGCGTCACGACTGCGTTTGTCATCGAACCTATGCTTGCAGGCTATTACGAACGCGTCCAGGCGCTGATAGGGGCGCCAACCGTCTATGCGAATGGAGCGGTTGTCGGACCGTCGTCCTACAGCCTCTCCATCTTGCCGGCGACGGTGATCTTTTCGAAGCCGCCTGCCGCTGGCGTGGTCCTCACCGTCGATTTTTCGGCCGCCGATGTCACGCGTTTCGCTGACGATCAGGAAGATTTGGAAGAATTCATGTCAGGTTTTTGGCGGATCAAAACGCTTCGGCTCGAGACGGTGCGCGCATGACCGCGCCCCCGATCTTTCCGGCACTGCCCGGCCTCGGCTGGAGCGTCCACAAGAAGCCGACGCTTTCGACGCGCGTGGCCTCACATACGTCCGGCCGCGAAGTCCGCGCAGGGCTCTACGCCCACGCCCTTTACGAGTTCGAACTGACCTTCGACGGGCTGGATTCGTCTGGCGTCTGGACGGGCCTGCAGGCGCAGTCGCTGCAAACCCTGATGGGGTTTTTCTTGACCGCGCAAGGCCAGCTGAACACGTTTCTCTATGTCGACCCGACCGATAATAGTGCGGCGGATGAGACGATTGGGGCCGGTGACGGGACAACGACCACCTTCACCCTCGGCCGATCGATCGGCGGCCTTTATGAGCCGATCTCCTACGCGACCGATATTTCTTCCGTCACCATTAACGGCGCTCCGGCGACGGATTATTCCTTCACCGCGCCGAACGCAATAACCTTTTCCAGTGCGCCGCTGGCGCCGGGGCAGGTCTATAATCTCGCCGAAGCGACCGGCACGAATATTCATTCAAGCTACGTCAACGGCCCGAGTCTCAACGCGGGCGACGTTGTCGTTTTCGGCGCCTATCTGAAGGCGGAACAGGACAGCCAGGCGCAATTGCTCCTCAAAGTCGGTTCGGGCGACTATGCGTTCGCGAACTTCGATCTGAGCGCCGGAACGGTCCACAATTCCGGTAATGGCGCGACAGCCGCTTCAATCTTTCCCTGCGGAAGCGGCTGGTTCTACGCCACTGTCACAGCGCCAACGACGACTGCCATGGCGACCGAGTTCGAGATCGTAACATTGGTCGGATTCACGAACAATTATGCGGGCGTCGCAGGCAATGGCATAGAATTCTGCGGGGCGAATTATAGCGTGAACGGCGCAGCGGCCGTCGCGCTCGGGCCGATGACGGCAAGTTCTTCAGCGACGCTGACGGCAATCGCCGATTCAACCGCGCCTGCGGGGCCGGTCGTCGCCTGGTCTGGCGCCTACGCCTTCCAATGCCGATTTTTCGACGATCAATTGGACTTCGAGAACTTCGCGTCCGGGCTTTGGACGGTCAAGAGCGTCAAGTTTCGGAGCGTCCGATGAAAGTCACGACGCCCACGCTTCTCTCTTATCTCAACGGCCTGCGGCCGACATCGGACGCGCGCTTGCTGGCCGGAGACCTTTTTAGCATCACCCTCGCCAGCGGGACGGCGCTGACCTATACCGACCTCGATCTCCCGGTCGCCTGGAACAGCCACATATTCTTGGCGAACTCGATCCTCATTTCCGGGCTGCGCTATAAGTGCTCGCTTGGCTGCAATGCCGATAAGCAGCAGGTGACGATCTCTGCGAGGACCAGCGATACAATTGGCGGCGCGCCATTTTTGCAGGCCATGCAACAGGGTCTTTTCGACGGCGCTTTTGTCCAACGCGAAAAAGCGTTCTTTTCATCCTGGGCGACAAACGGCGACGGCGCGCTGACGCCGCTTGGAACAGTTCTCCTGTTTAAAGGCCGCGTCGCGCAGGTGGACGAAATCGGCCGAACCACGGCGAAAGTGACCGTCGCTTCGGACATGGTTCTTCTTGATATCGACATGCCGCGCAATCTGTGGGCGCCGCAATGTCAGCATGTGCTTTACGATTCCGGCTGTGGACTGGCGCGCGGGACGTTTTCGGCAAATGGCGCCGTGGAAGCCGGATCGACGACAACGACGATCAATTGGAGCGGCGCGAGCTCGGCCTATCAGCAAGGCGCGATCACTTTCACAGGCGGCGTCAATACCGGGATCGAAATGACGATCAAGGCCGCCACAAGCGGAGTCCTTACGCTTGCCTATCCGCTGCCGCATGCGCCCGCCGTCGGCGACGCCTTTACGGTCGCTCAGGGCTGCGATCACACCATGGCGACATGCCAGAACACGTTCAACAATCTTGGGAATTTCCGCGGCTTTCCCTACGTGCCGCCGCCCCAGGTCATGACCGGGCCGATGGCGACGACGCGGGGCGGGACCCAAAAGGGATAGAGGCGATGCGTGTCGGCTCTTCCTCCGAGGAGGCGCAGCGCGCCGCTATCGTCGCGGAAGCGCGCCGATGGCTTGGCACGCCCTATCACAATTGCGCCGACATATTGGGTGTCGGTGTCGACTGCGGCATGTTGATCGTGCGGGTATTTGTCGATGTTGGGCTTGTGGAGGCCTTCGATCCGCGGCCCTACCGATCGGACTGGATGCTTCACAACGATGGTGAAAAATATCTCGGCTGGGTCAGGACCTGGTGCGACGAGACCGACGATCCGCAACCAGGCGATCTCGCGGTATTTCGCTTCGGCCGCTGCTATTCCCACGGCGGCATTGTGACGCAAGCCGCGCCTCGGGCGCTCATTCACGCCTTTGCCGACGCCGGCTGTGTCGTCGAGGAGCGGTTTCATCAAAATCCCGCGCTCGTCCAGCGCGACCGACATCTGAAATTCTTCAGCTTCTGGGCGAAGAGGGAGGTCTAACCGATGGGCTTTCTCTCTGGCTCAAGCCACACCAAGGTCACAATCTATTCCGGCCTTCAGGTCCAGTCGACGTCGAGCGCCCTCCCAATCCCCATCATTTGGGGCAGGAACCTGCTTGCTCCGAATGTCTTGTGGTACAACAACTTCAAACGCCACAATCACCAGAGAGGAAAAGGCGGCTTCTTCGCCACCGGCAATGCGACGACCTATACCGCCGATGTCATCATGGGCATTTGCGAAGGCCCGGTGGCTGAGATTGGCAATGTCTGGCAAGGGTCTCCCTCTCCGACGACTCTCGCCAAGCTCAAACTGTCCTTCTTCAATGGCGCGACGCCGCAGTCGTCATGGTCCTACCTCGCAACAACCTATCCATCTCAGGCGCTTTCCTACAATGGAACGTGCTATGTTTGCGCGGCGAATTTCAAACTCGGCCCGTCGGCGTCGATTCCGTCCAACAATTTCGAGATTTACGGCGTTCTCCAGGGGACGGGCTTCAACGGGATCGACGCCGATCCCGCCCAGATCATTTACGATTTCCTGACCAACAGCCAATATGGCGTCGGCTTCCCCGCAGCCTCGATCAGCGGCGCGGCGCTTTATGGAAATAATAGCAGCAGCTTCCAGGCATTCTGCTTCGCAGCCGGGATTGCTTTCTCGCCGGTGCTGATCATGCGGGAAAAGGCGTCGTCGATTCTCGATCGTTGGCTGAGACTCGCAAACGCCACAGCCGTTTGGTCGGATGGCCTGTTAAAGATCGTGCCTTTCGCCGACTCAAGTCTAAGCGCGAACGGTTGGACTTTTGCGCCAAATCTTACGCCCATTTACAGCCTGACAGACGAGGACTTCCTCTATACCGAAGGGGAGGACCCGGTGAAGATCACGCGGGCCGATCCCTATTCGGCCCCGAACTGGCAGGCGATCGAGATTCAATCGCGGGCCGACCAATATAACACCGGACCCATAACGGCTTTCGACCAGGCGGCCATCGACCGCTTCGGGCGGCGCGTCGGACCTGCGGTGACGGCGCATGAAATTTGCGATCTCGACGTGGCGCAGACCGTGGCCCAATTGGTCATGCAGCGCGCGCTCTATGTGAGAAACACCTATCAGTTCAAGCTCTCTTGGGAATTTTGCCTGCTTGAGCCGATGGACCTTGTGCAGATCAACGATGCGGCGATAGGCGTCGACGCCGTCACGGTCCGCATCACCGACATAGAGGAAGACGATAGCGGGCTGCTTACCGTCACAGCGGAGGAACTTCCCCACGGCGTCGACACATCGGTTGTGTATCCGATCCAGCCGAAGATCAGCACCATGCCTGACGGAATTTCCGCTCCGAATGGCGTCAACCCGCCGCTGATTATCGAACCTCCTCCCCAGTTGACGAATAACGCTCTCGAACTGTGGTTTGGAATTTCGCCTCAATCCGGCGACCCGAGATGGGGCGGGTGCGTCATCTATATGTCGCGCGATGGTGCGACCTATGAAGAACTTGGCGCCGTCACGGACTCGGCTCAGCAGGGCGTCCTCCCGACAAGCCTGCCTTCCTATGCCGGCGCCAATCCCGACGATGCAGACTCGTTGGCGGTCGACCTTACAGAGTCGATGGGAACGCTCTCGTCATGGTCGAGCGCGCAAGCGGCGGCGGGAGACTCGATCTGTTATGTCGGCGGCGAATATCTCTCCTATGAAAACGCGACTCTCACCGCCGCGGGCAAATACGACCTGACCGGACTTTACCGCGGTCAGGCCGGGATTGCGAGCGTCACGAGCTCTGCCGGCGCGCCATTCTGCCTCCTCGACTCGGCCATCTTCAAATGGTCTGTCTCGAGCGACGACATCGGGCAGACGCTCTATTTCAAGTTCGATTCCTTCAACACTTTCTTATCCGGGTTTCAAGACCTTGGGACGCTTCCCGTCTTTTCCTACACGGTCCAGGGAACGGGAAAACTCGGGCCGGTCGCATCCCAACTCGCTCTCGGCGTCAGCATGGATTTCGGCCATGTCGCGAATGATGTGGCGTCGGAGATGGATGACTACGGGTCCGTATCTTCGCAGGTCGTCTCCGTAATCGACCTCGGCAATTGCACATCTTGAGAGGAAGAAATGTCGGTTCAGGTCAAGCGCCGTCGCGACTCCGCCGTTAATGTCGCCGCTTTCACCGGCGCTCAAGGCGAACTTGTCGTCGACACGACCAACAATCGTGTGACCGTTCACGATGGCGTCACAGCCGGCGGTTGGGCGGCGGCGAAATTGTCGGAAGTTGTGACGACCAAACGTGTCGCGGTCAGCGACGCGGACTACGCGGCGCTCGCGTCAGATCGCCTTATCGCCTACACGACGCTCTCGGCTGCACGCATTGTGACCCTGCCGAGCGCGTCGGCTTATCCCGTTGGCGCCGTCTTGCGCATTGTCGACGAGAGCGGCGATTGTTCAGGGTCGGCCACAATCACGATCAGCCGCGCCGGATCGGACACAGTCGCTGGGGCGGCTAATTTAGTGTTGAACGGCGCTTATCAGTCTGTCGGTCTGGAGAGTAACGGATCGAATGGGTGGGGCGTTGTCGAGAGCGGCCTGAACGATACGTTTGCTGCTATTGGAATTGGTACGGCGCCGGATTTGAACAACCCGCTTTCGGTTTACGGCGCGAGCGCGCTTTTCGATGGCGTGAGCTTCAGCTTCACGATCAACAAAAGCGCTGTCGGCGACACCGCCTCCGTTCTCTTTCAGGACGGCTTCTCCGGCCGGGCGCAAATGGGGCTGAACGGGAGCGACGACTTCTCATTCAAGGTTTCGGCTGACGGCTCGAGTTGGAAAACAGCGATTGCGCTCGACGCCGCAACCGGTGGGATGACGATCGCGCCAGGCGCAGCAACGAAAGCGCCGTTATGTTTTCAAAGCGGCGCCAACGCCTCGGCGGCTGAGGCGGGCGCGTGGGAATATGACGGGATCGTTTTCTATTCGACTCCGGTCGCGGCGCAGCGCGGGGTGACGCCGTCCGAGCAGTTCGTTTGCCTTTCCTCCAGCTTTGTCCTTACCAGCACGACGGCGGTTCAGCCGCTTTTCAACGCGACGGCGAACGGCGCCATCGCCTTGGCGGCCGGAACATATCAATTCGAGTGCCTATTCTCGCTGTCGGCGATGAGCGGAACTTCGGGTTCGTTCGGATTCGCCTTGGGTGGGACAGCGAGCTTTGCCCAGGGATGGTGGTCCTGCGCGAGCAAGGCGGCGCTGGCGACGGCCTCCTCCGATTACACGACTTTCAACACCGCCGCCAACGCGGCGCTTACCGCCGCAAACACAGCGACGACCGGCTATGCGCGCATCAAGGGAATCGTTCGCGTGACAAACTCGGGGACCATCATTCCCCGGGTTTCGCTTGGGGTCGCCGCTGCGGCGGTCGTCGGCGCGAACAGTTGGTTTAAAATCACGTCGCTCGGATCGTCGAGCGTGACCAATGTCGGCAATTGGTCCTGACGAATAGCGGGTTCGGGCTCTGAAATTCAAATATCTCAAATCTTGCCTCGGCGTAAGCCGGGCGCGAGCACGGAGGGATTCATGCGACTAAAACGACTGGCGCTTACCGGCGCGATCATGACGACTCTCGTGACGCCTGTCACGGCAAAGCAATGGAAAAACCAGAATGGCTCCGTCACCAACGGCGTCGTCATAGAGGACGGGACGGGCAAGGATATCAGCGGCAAGTTCGGCTCCTATCAATCGGCGGGCACAGGCCAGTATGGGCTTTCCGCCTCCAGCGTCGTTGGACTGATTGTTCCCTCGGGCGCCACAATAGCCGAGATCTGCGTCGAGGGAGCGGCGGTGCGCTATCGCGATGACGGAACCGCGCCGACAGCGACTGTCGGAATTCCAGTCGCGGCAGGATCGTGCTTTCAGTATTCGGGGCCTCTTTCCTCTTTGCAATTCATCGCCCAAAGCGGCTCCCCCACGCTTGACGTGAGCTACTACGAGTGAGGTGCGCAATGAGAAGATTTCTTCTTTCCCTTGTCTGCGCCCTCGCCGTCATTGGCGGCGCTTGGGCGGTTCAAGTTCCCGCGCCGATCGGGGGCGACTTCGGCGATTTCAGTCAGATGATGGTGCGGGCTTTCGGCGGCTCAACCTACATAGCTCTTGCCGAGCGTTTTGGTTGGAGCCTTACGCCGCAAGATTTTGGGGCTAAGGGCAACGGGGTTAACGACGACACCGCCGCGATTCAGAGCGCGCTCAACGCAGGAGCCAGCGCGGTTGTGACCATTCCGGGTGGCGCCTATCTCACGACGGCGCCTCTTGTTGCTCCGTCCAACACGAAAATCCGCTGCCTTGCGGGCGCGACGATAGAAAGCGATAATTCGGTTACGCCGCAAATTGAAAATGCCAATTACAATGCGGCCACGCTCACCGATCATGATATTTCGATTGAAGGTTGCTCTTGGATTTACACGGGAACGCTTAGCGGATCGAGTCACCACATCCAAATGCGTATGGCGTCAAACATATATGTCACCCAAAACTCATTTACGGGTGGCGGCGATGGGACGGCGATGCTGGCTACCCAGCACACTGTAGTTTCAGACAACAGCATGACGGATGCAAGAAACGCGTGTTGGGACCAGTGGGAGGCAGCTACAGATTTCTCTGTCAAAGACAACTACTGCTCGACGAGACTGTACGGCGTCCTAGGAACAGGCACGAACACGGCACACAACACGGCGGGGCAGGCGATTGGCGGAAACATCCGGGGCAACTATATCTACGTTACTGGTGGATCATACGCGGCGGCAATTTGGCTGAATGGTCAGGGCCTCGCGGGGTCTGGCGCGTCGCAAAGCGTCGTTTCAGACAACGTTATCGCGGGCGATGGGACGATGCCATTCACCTGCATTGAAGTATCCGGCACGAGTTCCGATGACAGTGTGCTCAACAATATCTGCAAAAATTCCGGTCCAAACTCCGCCGGTCTCGTTGCAGCCATCGGTGGGGACCCGGGTGGTGCGCCAAGCAACATCCGCTTCATCGGCAACATTCTCGATGGGATGCAGATCGCTTCTGGCAACATAGGCGCCATCGAGCTTCGCGGGTCGAACACAGAGGCGAACGACAACAGAGTAATAGGCGGGAATTATCCTTCGTGCGTGTGGCTTGGCTCCTCTAACGACGTTGCACTGCGCAACAACTGTGATCCTGGCACTGGGATACTTTTCAATACAAACGGGGCCACCAATCCGATGTACGGCTTGGACGGCGGCTTGGCCAAGCTTTTTGAGGTCGATGCAGGCAACACGTCCGGCTCCATTCAGTTCACGAACATTCCCGCAAGCACGCATCCATTACTGCTAACGTGCGACGGATTGAAGCCAGCGTCCAATACTGGAGTTACTCTACAGGTCGGCGAGGGTGGTGGATCGACGGCGTGGAAGTCTGCCAACTACGACTACTCACTGGTGGGGCAAAACCCAAATCTTAACAGCGGGGCGCCGACTGCGGTTTCTGGAACCTCAGCTACCGCAGTCACTCTGTACTACACGAATGATGTTGGCTCCGCTCACGCCTTCAATATGAAGGCTTGGCTCAACCTTCCATCTGGGATGAAGTCAAACATGTACTTCAACGTCGCGTATGACGACTCTGCTAGCGGGGCGCCAACAACCCTAACTGGCAGCGCGTCCTACGTCGGTGACAACAATCAAATTACCGCGGTCGAAATCAATTCCAGCACCGGCAACTGGGCTAGTGGATCATGCTCGCTCTATATACTGAATTAGCCCAGGCCAACCAAGACGCGGCAACAGTCAACGGGATGAACCAGCGCCACTTTCTTTGACAGGAGCGCGGTGAATTTCTGCGGGTCGCGTCAGATTCCTTGACGGAACTTCCGCAAGCCGCGCGCCGCGGAAGGGCCAGGACGGTTCTCGCGATCCCCGGCCCGCAGAAATCGACCATTTGGGAAAGTGCGCCAAGCGCGCAATCGATGTTCCCACGACAATCGCGCGGTCGGCTCCTCCGCGTGATCGGCATGCGCTCGGCCTTGCCGGCTTATCTGCGGCGCATGCGGGGCGCGGCTTGCCGGCCTGGCCGTCACAACAGGAGAGGATATCCATGACCTTTCTCGCGCATCCAAAAGGCTTTCTTCCCGAGGAATTCAAGGCTTATATCACCGGCCTGCGCTGGCCGCTGTGGCGACCGCGCTTTATCGTTTTGCATAACACTGCGGAGCCAAATCTCGCCCAGTGGATCCATTTTGGCCTCGGCGAGGTCGAGGGCGCGCAGCGCGTCCGCAATCTCAATCACTACTATCGCGAGGTGGAGGGTTGGCATTCGGGACCGCACATTTTCGTCGCGCCCGACTTGATCTGGGTCGCATGCGATCTCGAAGCCGATGGCGTTCACGCCTCCTGTTATAACCGCGTTTCGATCGGCGTGGAAATGGTCGGCGATTACGCGCGCGAGGATTTCAATTCCGGCGATGGCGCACGCGTGCGCGACAATTCGATCGCTTGTCTCGCAGCCTTGCACGAGGCTCTAAAAATCAGTCCCGAAACGCTTCATTTCCACAGGCAGTGCATTCGCGACCACCACGACTGCCCCGGCAGGAATGTCGATCGCTTTGACATGATCACGCGCGTCGGAGCGGCGATGGCGAACTCGACGAGACGGGATGGCGATTTCAGCGCCGAGGCGCGGCATGCGGAACTGGTATGAGCGATCTCGAGACCAATGCCGCCAAGGCGGCGACGATCTACCTTTTCTGGCGCAAGGCCGGATTTACCCTCGAGCAGGCGTGTGGACTGCTCGCCCAGGCGGACGCCGAATCCTCGTTCAATCCGAAGGCCGTCGGCGATCATGGCCACGCGTTCGGGTTGGAGCAATGGCACCGCTCGCGCATCGACGCGATCCGCAATGGCTGCGGCGTCGATCTTACCCTTCTGCCTCCCCTCGAAGACCAGCTGAAGGCGGCGCTCTGGGAACTGACTCATACGGAGCGGCACGCGCTGCACCAGGTCAAGGATACAAGGACGGCTTTTGACGCCGGCTACGCCGCCTGCCGGTTTTGGGAACGTCCGGCGTCAACGGCGCAATATGCGAAGCGTGGCGCGATGGCGGAGAAATGGGCGGCCTATTTCGCTGAACATCACGTGTGAAGGTCGGCTCTGCGTCCTTTTTTGGTCACCCCATAAGGAGAACGACAATGGATAAACTCGCGAAAGCGGGAATATGGCTGCTCGCGCGCCTGGAAGAGCCTTCGACTTGGGCTGGGAGCGGTGTGATCGCCGTTTTGGCGCATAGCTATTTCGGCGCGGCGGGCGAGGCCTTGGTCGCCGTCGGCGCGTCGCTCGGCGGCTTTCTCGCAATCGTCCTGCCGGAAAAAGCGTCGTGAAGCGCTTCCTGCTCTGGCTGATCAACACGCTGCAGGAGCTCGTCGGCGAGGCGCCCGCCATTGCCCACGAGGCCGAGAAAGCGGCGCCGGCGCTCGCCAGGTCGGCGTCGTTGCGCGAGATCCTCAATGGGCTGGCCACGCTGTCAAACCTGCTGCCGGCGATCAGGCATGTCGCGGTCGGAGAGGGAAAAAATTTTGGCGACGACGCGGACCTCGTCGCCAAGATCGCCGCCGCCGTCGCCGAAAAATTACCGGCGGCCGTCACGGCTGAACACGTCGCCGAGGCGATCAAATTTGCCTGTCGATTTTCCATCTTTACTGGGCCGGGCGACAAGCCGCCGCAGTCCTCTCTTCCCGCCCCCGGGCAAATTCCCTTCATTTGATTTAGGAGCGACATATATGTCTTTTTGGGCCAGTCTCGAACAGGGCATCGCCCACGCCTTTTCGACCACGGAAGCCGACGTCATCGCCATCGTCAAAGATGTCATTTCCGGCGTCGAGGTCGCGGCGTCCGATATCGACAAAGCGCTGCAATGGGTCGCCGGTCACGCGCCGGCCATCGCCGCTAATGTCCAGGGCGTGACCTCGCTGCTTTCGACCGTCGCGACGGTCGCCGCGCCGCTCGCTCCCGCCGTTTCCGCCGAAATCGATGGCGCCGTCGCGGCGGCCAATCTCGCGGTGGAGGGTCTGAACGCCGTCGCATCCTCCATCAAGACAAGCGGCGGCGGCACGGTAGCCACGGACGCCAACGCGGTTCTGGCCGGCTATCACGCGGTGAAGACCGCGCAGGCCGCTTCCGCCAAGGCGGCTGCGGCTGTCGTGGCGGCCGGCGCGACTGTGGCGCAGCAAGCGTCAGCGCCCGCCGCTCCCGTCTCGTCGCATTGACGCGAATGAGCGGTAAGATTTTTCATCGAGTGGAATGTTGGACAAATGGCGGCGGATTGGAATGGCGGCGATGCGGCGAACTGGCTGATCACTTTGGGCGCCAGCGCGCTGACGGCGGTGGGCGGCTTCGTTTTGGCTCTGGTCAATCGCGAGCCGGCGATGCAGGAGGCGGTCGACGTCCGCTTGCGAACCCTGATCGACGGTTATGAAAGACGCGTCGACGACCTGACGATGGAAGTGCACAGTTTGCGCGAAGAGGTGGTCAATCTGCGTCGCGCTTTGGCGGAGGCGCATTTGTCCGGCGGCTTCGGCGTCTGATCTTTCTTCCAACATAAAGGCGCGCGGGCGCTCAGGCGCTCCCGTCCGACGACAAACCCTTTTGCCCCGTCCGGCTTCTGCCGGGCGGGGCTTTTTGGCGCTTGAGGCTGCTTTGAAGACTCCGCTTGACTCGCGTCGGATTTGGGTTTTTGATAAGAACATAACATGAACATTTGTGCGAAAACGTCATGCATGGGATCGATGCGCAAAGGGGCGCTTCGCCGTCGCGCGCCAAAACCTTGGCCGCCCTGCGCCGCCTTGTCGCCAGGGCCGGCGACAGAAGCGCGGCGGCGCCGGATCGCGCTCCGCGCTTCGTTCTGGGCGCGCCGGCGGTCGACGCCTTTCTCGGCGGCGGCTTGAGCCGCGCCTGCCTGCATGAGGTTCATGCGCCCTGGAGCGCCGACTGGTCCGCCGCCGCCGGCTTCGGTCTGGCTTTGGCCTTGCGCGCCGCGCCGGGGCGGCCGCTCTTCTGGGCGCGGCAGGATTTTCTGGAAAGCGAGGCGGGGCGGCTGAACGGCAGGGGACTGGCCGAATTCGGCGTCGATCCCGCCTCTTTGTCGCTGGCGCGCGGCAGGGATGCGGAAGCGGTCCTGCGCGCCGGCGTCGAGGCGGCGCGCTGCAAAAGCCTCGGGGCGGCGCTGATCGAAATTTTCGGCGCGCCGCGCGCGCTCGACCTTGCCGCCACCTTGCGTCTGGCGCGGGCGGCGGAAAATTCCGGCGTCACCGTTTTTCTGCTGCGCATTCGCGCTGACCGGGAGACCAAAACGGGGCCGCCGCCCAGCGCCGCCGCCTCGCGCTGGCGGGCGCGGGCGCAACATTCGCGCGCTCTTCTCGCCAATGCGCCGGGGTCTCCCTGTTTTACCGTGACGCTGCTGCGGCATCGCGGCGGCGCCGCCGATCGTTCCTGGCGTTTGGAGTGGCTGCGTGATCGAGGCCTGTTTCATGAAGTCGCCGACAAGACTTTCGGTGCGGCGCTATCTCGCCCTTTTTCTGCCCTTCCTGCCGACGGACCGGCTGCGCCGGAGCCGGCGCGGGAGCGGCGCGCCGGATGACGAGACGCCTTTCGCCTTTGTCGAGAAACGGAACAACGCGCAAAAGCTTTATGCGCTCAACCCCGCCGCTCTGCGCGAGGGCCTCGCTCCCGGCCTGCCGCTCGCCGACGCGCGCGCGCGCCTGCCGCGGCTTGTCACGGCGGAGGCCGATCGTACGGCGGACGCCGAAATTCTTGCGCTTTTGGTGGCGCGCTGCGAGCGCTACACCCCGCTCGTCGCGCTGGACGAACCGCACGGAATGATCCTCGACGTTGCCGGCTGCGCCCATTTGTTCGGCGGCGAGGCCGGGCTTCACGCACGCATTCTGCAGGATATGGAGGCGCTCGGCTTTTCCGCCCGCGCAGCTCTCGCCGGAACGCCCGATTGCGCCCGGGCGCTGTCGCGTTTTTCCGCCGGAGGGATTTTTCCGCCCGAGGAGGAACAGGCGGCCGTCGCGCGTCTGCCGCTGGCGGCGCTGGAGACGGAGGAGGAAGTTCTTCTCGCCTTGCGGCGCGCCGGCTTGAAAACGCTCGGCGATGTCGCGGCGCGCCCGACGAAAATCTTCGCCGCCCGTTTTGGCGCCGATTTTCCTCACAAGATCGAACGGCTGTTCGGCCGCGAGGATTTGCGTATAACGCCGCTGCGGCCGCCGCCCGATTGCATGGTCGAACGGCATTTCGCCGAGCCTCTGACGCAACGCGAGTCGATCGAATCCGTTCTGCATGACCTGATGTTGGAGACCGCGCGCCTGCTGGAGCGGCGCGGCGAGGGCGGGCGCCTTTTCGAGGCGAGTTTTTTCCGCGCCGACGGCTTTGTGCGCCGCCTGAGCGTCGAGACTTTGCGCCCCACCCGCGACGCGAAAATTCTGTCGTTGCTGTTTCGCGAAAAACTCGACGCTCTCGTCGATCCGCTCGACCCCGGCTTCGGCTTCGACGCCCTGCGCCTCGCCGTGCCGAGGGCGGAAAAATTCGCAACTGAGCAGATGGATTTCGCCGGCGCGACGGCGCGGGAAGCGGAACAGGAATTGAGCGAATTGCTCGACCGGTTGACGACGCGCTTCGGCCGCGAGCGCGTCTTGCATTTCGTCCGTCTCGACACTTACGCGCCGGAACGTGAGAGCCCGGCCGTTCCCGCCGCTTGCGTTTCCGCCGCCGTTTGGCCGGCGCCCGCCGCGGATGAACCGCCGGCGCGGCCTTTGACCCTGTTTGATCCGCCGCAGCCGGTCGAGGTTCTGGCGCTTGCGCCCGACGGCCCGCCGGCGCGTTTCCGCTGGCGCAGACAAGCGCATGACGTTCTGCGCGCCGAAGGGCCGGAGCGCATCGCGCCGGACTGGACGCGGCTCGACCCGGTTGATCTCGAACCGCAAACGCCGACGCGTGATTATTATCGCGTCGAAGATTCGGAAGGCCGCCGCTTCTGGCTGTTCCGGCGCGGGCTTTATGAAAACGGCGACGAGCCGCGCTGGTTTCTGCATGGGCTGTTTGCGTGACCTCCTATGCTGAACTGGTTTGCGCCAGCAATTATTCCTTCCTGCGCGGCGCCTCGCCGCCGGCAGAGCTTTTGCGCCGGGCGTTGCAGCTGGATTACGCCGGCCTCGGCCTGTGCGATCATAATTCCGTCGCTGGCGTCGTGCGCGCGCTTGCCGCGCTGGAGGAGATCGCCGAGTCGCCGGACGACGAACTGGCGGGCCGCGCGAAAAAATTCAAATTACTGGCCGGGGCGCGCGCAGTCTTTAGCGACGGCGCGCCGGATGTCGCCGTCTATCCGGCCAATCGGGCAGGGTGGGGGCGTTTGTGCCGCCTGCTCACCCTTGGCAAAAGGCGGGCGAAAAAGGGTGATTGCCTGCTGCATTTCGACGACCTGCTGGCGGCGGCTGACGACCTTCTCCTGATCCTTCTGCCGACGCAAAAACCCGCCGCTCTCGCGGCGCCGCTGGCGCGTCTTTCCGCCGCCTGTCCGGAGCGAGTCTGGCTTGGCGTCAACATGCCACGCGGCGGCGCCGATCGCCGTCGCCTGCAGGAATTGCGCCGGCTCGCTCAGGCGCAGGGAGTGAAATTGCTGGCGCAGAACGATGCGCTCTACGCCCGTCCGGAAGATCGCGCCTTGCAGGACGTGCTGACCTGCGTGCGCGAAAAGACCACTCTGGCGCAAGCGGGGCGGCGGCTCGAAATCAATGCCGAACGCCATCTCAAATCGCTGCGGGAAATGGCGCGGCTTTTCGCCGACGCGCCGGATGCGGTGGCCGAAACCGCGCGCTTTCTCGCGCAGGCGAATTTCCATTTGCGCGAGCTTGCTTACGAATATCCCGACGAGCCGACTCCTTCCGGCTGGACGCCGCAGGAATGGCTGGAGGAGCTGACCCGCCGCGCTTTGCCGCGACGCTACCCGCAAGGCGCGCCGAAAAAGGTGCGCGACCTCGTCGCCCAGGAATTGGCGCTGATCAAAAAGCTCGATTACGCGCCCTATTTTCTCACCATTTACGAAATCGTCGCCTATGCGCGCGAGCAGAAAATCCTCTGCCAGGGGCGTGGCTCGGCGGCCAATTCCGCCGTTTGCTATGTGCTGGGAATCACCGCTGTCGATCCGGCGGAGCACGATCTTCTCTTCGCGCGTTTCATCTCTTCGGCGCGGCGCGAGCCGCCCGACATCGACGTCGATTTCGAACATGAGCGGCGCGAGGAAGTCATCCAGCACATTTACCAGAAATACGGCCGCGAACGCGCCGGCCTCGCAGCCGCCGTCATTTCCTATCGCCCACGCAGCGCGCTCCGCGACGTCGCCAAGGTCTTTGGCCTGTCGGAAGACATGATCGTCGCGCTTGGCTCGCTGCAATGGGGCAGCCACGGTGACGGCTTTTCGGAAAAGCACACGGCGCAGGCGGGGCTCGATCCCAATAATCCGACCATCCGCCGGGTGATGTTTTTCGCCCGCAAAATATTGGGTTTTCCGCGTCACCTTTCACAGCATGTCGGCGGCTTCGTTCTTACGCGCGGACGGCTGGACGAGTTGGCGCCGATCGGCAACGCCGCCATGCCCGACCGCACTTTCCTCGAATGGGACAAGGACGACATTGCCGTGCTCGGCCTGATGAAGGTCGATGTACTGGCGCTCGGCATGCTGACCTGCATCCGCAAGGGTTTCGATCTTTTAGCGCGCCATAAGGGCGTCAAGGTCGGCCTCGCCGACGTGCCGCGCGAGGACCCGGCCGTCTATGACATGTTATGCCAGGGCGATTCCATCGGCGTGTTCCAGGTCGAGAGCCGCGCGCAGATGAACATGCTGCCGCATCTGCGCCCGCGAAAATTCTACGATCTGGTGATCGAGGTCGCCATCGTGCGGCCGGGTCCGATCCAGGGCGATATGGTTCATCCCTATCTGCGCCGCCGCGCCGGCCATGAGAAGGTGAGCTTTCCTTCGCCCGCGCCGGAGCATGGGCCGCCGGACGAGTTGCATCGCGTGCTCGGCAAGACCCTCGGCGTGCCGCTCTTCCAGGAACAGGCGATGAGCCTCGCCATGGTCGCCGCCAAATTCACCGAGGAGGAGGCCAATCGTCTGCGCCGCGCCATGGCGACCTTTCGTCATCTCGGGACGATCGGCCAGTTCGAATCCATGATGGTTTTACGCATGTGCGCGCGCGGCTATGAGCGGGAATTCGCCCAGCGCTGTTTCGAGCAGATCAAGGGTTTCGGCTCCTACGGCTTTCCCGAAAGCCACGCCGCTTCCTTCGCCCAGCTCGTCTATGTCTCGGCCTGGCTGAAACGCCGCCATCCGGCGGTCTTCGCCTGCGCCCTGCTCAACGCCCAGCCGATGGGTTTTTACGCCCCGGCGCAGATCGTGCGCGACGCGCGCGAACATGGCGTCGAAATCCGCCCTGTCGATATCAACCATTCCTACTGGGACAATACGCTCGAAGGCGCGGAGGACGGCGCGCTCGCCCTGCG
>CAYRNB010000004.1:0-40141 GCA_964425315.1 uncultured Rhodoblastus sp. | reverse complement strand
CTCGCCGCCTGCCGCGACGGTGCGTGGAAGAAGGCGGCGGGCCTGGTGCTGGTGCGCCAGCGGCCGGGAAACGGCACGATGGTTTTCGTCACGCTGGAGGACGAGACCGGCGTGATCAATGTCGCGCTTTATTCGGCTGTGTTCGAACGCTATCGCAAGGAGACCATGGCGGCGCGGCTGATGGCGGTCGAGGGCAGGGCGCAGAAGAGCTGGGCGGGCGTCGTCCATCTGCTCGGGCTTAGGGTTTTCGACCGTTCGTCGGAACTTTCCCGCTTGTCGGAAAGCGCCACAGGCCGGCCAGAGCGCGCGAGCCATCCGCGCAATGTGCGGGTCATTCCGGGTTCTAGGGATTTTCGCTGAGAAGTTCTCGCGCCGACGAAAAAATCCCCTTGGCCGCTCGCGACGCCCGCCCTTATAAGAAAGCCGGCGCGGGCGTGGCGAAATCGGTAGACGCAAGGGACTTAAAATCCCTCGGCCGCAAGGCCATGCCGGTTCAAGTCCGGCCGCCCGCACCAGTCTCGTTCACCTACTTCTTCAATTCCGCCCGCGGATTATAGGGCTTGTCCGTCTGCATCCGGCGCGCCAGCTCTTCCAGTTCGGCATCGGCGCCTTCGGGCAGAACAATGCGCAGGGCAACCAGCAGATCGCCGGCCGGATGGCCGCCCGCAGCCGGCAGGCCCTTGCCACGCAACCTCAGCGTCCGGCCGGAATTGCTGTGCGGCGGCAGGGTCAGCTCCACCTTGCCGCTCAGGGTCGGCGCCTCGACCTTGGCGCCGAGCACCGCTTCGTAAAGCGTGATCGGCAGGTCGAGCCGCAGGTCGCGTCCATCGATGCGGAACAGGCCATGCTTTTCGAAGCGCACCGTGACCATGGCGTCGCCGGCGGGGCCGCCGGTCATGCTCGGCTGGCCCTGGCCGCGCAGGCGGATCTGCTTGCCCTCTTCGACGCCGGCGGGAATGTTCACCTCCAGCGTCTTGCCGCTCGGCATCAGCACGCGCGCCTTGCCGCCGTGGATCGCCGTCTCAAGCGGAATATGGGTTTCGAGCGCGATATCGGCGCCGGGCTCCCGCATCTGGCGTCGCGCCCCGCCGCCAGCGCCGCGCGCGCGCGCGCCGCCAAAAAGGTCGGCGAAGAGGTCGGCCGCGTCAAAGCCGCCGCCGCCGACATTGAATTCGAAATGCTCGCCGCCTGGACCGGCCGAGCGGCGGAAACCGGAAAATCCGCCGGGTCCCGCGCCATGGGCGAATCCCTCGAAGCCGGGATGGCGCGGCTTGCCCTCGGCGTCGATCTCGCCGCGATCATATTGGGCGCGCTTCTTCTCGTCGCCCACGATCTCGTAAGCCGTGTTGATTTCGGCGAATCTTTCCTTCGCCTTGGGATCCTTGGATTGGTCGGGATGATGCTGTTTGGCGAGTTTACGGAACGCCTTTTTCACATCCGCGTGCGAGGCGTTCTTGGCGACGCCGAGAACCTGATAGGGATCGCGCATTCTGCCTTAAGCCCTTAAAGTCGTCAGCCCGATTGCGGCGCCGACGCAAAGTCTTGAGACCTATTTGGGCGCAATTGCGGCCCGGCGCAAGGGCCGGGCGCCGGGTCAGCCTATTTGTCCGGGCGCAGTTCGGACAGGGTCCATTGCGCGTCCTTGTCGCGGCAGGCCGCGCCATTTTCCTTCTGGGCGCCCAAAACGGTCTCGAAAATGGCGGAAAACTTGCGGCAAATGAGATCCTTGGACGGATAGGCGTAGCCGATCGGCGTCACCTTGCCATGCGCCTTGGTGACCGGGTTGTCCCACTGGACCGCGGCGCCGTTGCCTTGCGGATCGAGCGCGATGGCCAGCGCGCCCAGGACGCGACGGCGGTCTTCCTCGCTGAGCGAAGCGGGAAGAGCGGGGGAGTCGGCCGGCCTTAGCACGGTGGCGGCGATGGAGCCGGTCGGGTCGGTGTCGATGCCGCCGCCGAGCGGCGTGACGATGGAGCAGCCGGCGAGCGCCTGGCCGATCGCCGCCAGGGCGACAAAGACGCGCACGGGCGGCGGGATTTGCAGCCCGCGCCGCCGCGGTACACTATGGAGCCTGGGCAAGAAAGGATACAAGCGGGCGCCATCCAACGGAATCAACTGACACAGGACCATCATCCGATGAACGGATTAACGGGCGGTAACCATGAAGCCGCGTATGCGCCATTTGCTTTGCTGAAACAATGGATGGAAGAGGCGGAGGCGCGCGAGATCAACGATCCCAACGCCATGTGTCTGGCCACCGTGGACGCCGACGGCCTGCCCAACGCCCGCATGGTGCTGCTCAAGAGCTTCGACGACGACGGTTTTGTCTTCTATACCAACAAAGAGAGCGCCAAGGGCCGCGAACTGGCGGCGCATGGCGCGGCGGCCGGCGTCCTGCATTGGAAAAGCCTGCGCCGGCAGTTCCGCTTTCGCGGCTTTGTCGAGGAAGTGAGCGCGGCGGAATCGGACGCCTATTTCGCCAGCCGCCCGCGCGACAGCCGCATCGGCGCCTGGGCGAGCCAGCAATCGCGCCCGCTGGAAAGCCGCTTCGCGCTCGAAAAAGCCGTCGCTTTCTACGCGGCCAAATTCGCGGTCGGCGCAGTGCCGCGCCCCGCTTATTGGGGCGGCTATCGCGTCCGGCCGATCGAAATCGAATTCTGGATCGACAAACCCTTCCGGCTGCACGAAAGGCGACGCTACACCCGCGAGAAGCCGGAAGGCGACTGGCTGTGCGAGAGCCTCTACCCTTGAGCGACCCGCGCCGCCATTATCCGACCCAGCCGGCTTTGGCCGTGAGCGTCGCGGTTTTTCGCGATGGCGAAGTGCTGCTGGCGAGCCGCGCTGTCGCGCCCTATGCCCGGTTTTTCACGCTTCCCGGCGGACTGGTGGAGATCGGCGAGACGATCGAGGCCGCGGCCTTGCGCGAATTGCGCGAGGAGACGGGCGTGCTGGCGCGCCTTATCGGCTTCAACCAGCCGGTTCAGCATATCGCGCGCGACTTTACCGGGCGGGTCGAACGGCATTATGTAATATTGTCCTTTGCCGCTTTGTGGGTCGCGGGAGAGGCGCGAAGGGGCGCCGAGGCGAGGGACGTCCTTTGGCGGGCGCCGGAAAATCTCGGCGACCTTCCCTTGACGCCCGGGCTCGCCCATATAGTGGCCGACGCCAAGACCATCGTGGATGGAGCGCAATGAAATTGCCCGCGCGTCTGCCGCGCCTGATTGTTGTGAGTCTCGCCGCTTCCCTCGTTTGCGGCGTAGCCGCGCCGTCGCGCGCGCAATTCTTTCCCTTTTTCGACAACCGCCCCTCGCCGCCCCGAACCGAATATTACGGCCTTGGCCTGGGACGGCATCCCTACAAAAATCATCGTCGCAGCCATCGCGCGCCCCATCGCGGCAGAGCCTGGAACAAGGGGAAGGGCCGTCCGGCCTTGCCGAAGGAAACGGTCAAGACGGCGGTCGTTCCCAAGGCCGCGGTCGAAGGGCCGCCGCCAATCTACGAGCCGAAGTTGCTGCGGTTGTCGGAAATCATGGGCGCGCTCGCCTATCTCCAAACGCTTTGCAGCGGAGCGCCTCATTCGGAGGCGCGCGCCGAAGAGCAGCCCTGGCGCGAGCGCATGGAAAATCTCATCACGGCGGAAGCGGCCGGGCCCAAACGCCGGGCGGAACTGGCCGGCGCCTATAATCGCGGCCTCAGGGGCTATCAGTACAGCTACAGGACCTGCACTCCCAACGCCCGCATGGCGCGCCACCTCTTTCTCGACGAGGGCATGAAGCTGGCGCATGACATATCGACGCAATATCACGCGAATTGAGCTTGGCGCAGGTGGAAACGTCGCCGCAATTATTGGTTAATCGTTACGATATCAGTTCGTTACGAAAAGCGGGGCGCCTTTGCGATCGGATTTGTCGAACGTTAACCTTTTCTTAACTCCTTGCTCGCTTCGCGCGCCTTTGCCGGTTATGGTCGCGGCCATCATGACCCCCGCAAAGTTTCAAGCTTTCGAGATTGCCGCTACCGCCGAGGACGAACGTCGGGCCGCTCTCGCCTATGTGACCGAAGCCTTCGCCGAGGCCATTCTTGCGGGGATTGAAAGCGAAAGCTTCGCCCATGCCGCGCTTTTCGCCGCATTGCAGGAACTGGTCGACGCCTATGGCGAGGATGCGGTCGCAGCTTTCGCCAGCCGCTTGCCCGAGCGCATCAAGGCGGGCGAATTCACCGTGGCGGTGAAGCACTGATACTAAAACGGCCGCGGCGCGGCGCGCCAGCGCCCGCTCGAGAAGGGCAGCAGAGCCGCGAGTCCGGCGAGGAGGCCGCGTTTTCTCCCCGCCTTGTTTTTTCCTGCCTCTTTCCTGACCTCCAGGGCCGAGAAATTCAGCCAGGGCGGCGGCGGCTGGCGCAGCAAGGGCCTGTAGGCGAGGAGAAGGGCGTCGTTCTGACGGCGCCACTCGGCCGCGCGGCGCGCCAATTCCGGACGCGCCGCAAGGCGTAGGCGGACTTCCGCGCGCCGCGTCGGCTCGAGGAGATTGTCGGCGTAACCGTGCAGATCGGCCTGGCTCGCTTCGCCGCCGGCCGCGGGAGCCGCCGCGACGAAAAGATGGGGGCGGCGGCGGCCCGAGATTTCGCTGGCGATTTTCGCGCGCGCCACGGCGAGACGCGCCAGAACGCGCTCGGCCGGCATGTCGAGCACCTCGCCGATCGCACGATAATCCAGGCGCTCCAGGGCCGTCAAAGCGATGATGGCGCGCAAATCCAGAGGCAGCGAGGCCATCGCGCGCGCCGGCGCGCAAAAGCGGCCGCGTCGGGGCCGCCGCCTGACCGCGGCCAGTTCTCCGACGACTTGCGCATCCTCGGCGCAGGACAGAAATTCATTCGCCAGAGAGGCGATGCGGCGGTAGAGCGCCAGCCGAAGACCGCGCTCATCCCCGTCGCCGCCACCGCCGCGCCAAACGCCCAGGAGCGCCTGGCGGACGAGTTCGTCGGCGTCCTGGTCCGCGCGCCGCGCGCGCGCCTCCGCACCGTGCTGCGGGGCGGCGGGCAGGCTCGCTAGAAGGGCGTGCGCATAACGCCGCATAGGCGGCGTCAGGCGAGTCAGAGTTTCGCGCGTCGGGCGATCTCTTTCCATGGCGCTTCCCCCGATTCGTACGCTAACGGCCGAAAAAGCGGCGCCGGAACCGTGTGGCGGTCAAAAAATGTTAACAAATTTTAAACATTTCCGTTCGTTTTGACCAGATGGGCGCGCCACTTTTCCGCTTTTGTTGCTTTTTCGGAACAGGTCGGCCGCCGCTGCCGATTTCGGCCGGAAGCTCAGCGGCTCTTGCCTCAAGCGAAAGGCGGGGGTAAATGGCCGCACGAGATTTTCTGGGACAGACCATGACTATAACGGAAGCCGACGCCACCGCGTTGAACGTTCATTCGGGAGTTCTGCGCGGCAAGCGCGGGCTGGTCATGGGGCTGGCGAACAATCGCTCCATCGCGTGGGGCATAGCCAAGGCGGCGCGGGAGGCGGGAGCGGAGATCGCCCTGACCTATCAGGGCGAGCCGTTGGAGCGACGGGTCAAGCCGCTCGCGGCCGAAATCGGCGCCCATGTCGTCGGCGAATGCGACGTGACCGATGGGCCGTCGCTTGACGCGGTTTTCGCGAATATCGCCAAATTATGGGGCGGGCTGGATTTCGTCGTTCATTGCATCGCCTTTTCCGACAAGGACGAATTGACCGGCCGCTATGTCGACACCAGCGAGGAAAATTTCAAAACCTCGCTGCTGATCTCCTGCTATTCTTTCACGGCGGTCGCCCAGCGCGCCGAAAAGCTGATGACGAACGGCGGGTCGATGCTGACGCTCACCTATTACGGCGCGGAAAAATGGATGCCCCATTATAACGTGATGGGCGTGGCCAAGGCGGCGCTGGAGGCGAGCGTGCGCTATCTCGCCGCCGATCTCGGTGAGAAGAACATTCGCGTCAACGCCATTTCGGCCGGGCCGATCAAGACGCTCGCCGCCTCGGGCATCGGCGATTTTCGCTATATCCTCAAATGGAACGAATATAACGCGCCGCTGCGCCGCACCGTGACCATAGAAGAAGTGGGCGAAAGCGCCGTCTTCCTGCTGTCGCCCATGGGCCGCGCCGTGACCGGTGAAATCCTGCATGTCGACGCCGGCTATCATATCGTCGGCATGAAGAACCCCAACGCGCCGGACATAGCCGACATCGTAAAAAAGGGCTGAGGCGGGATTTATTCGGCCGCCGCGTCCTGCTTTTCCAGGGACTCCGCCAGTTCCGCCGCGAGCGCGAAAAAGCGCCGCCGCACGTCCGGGACGTAAGGGTTCATGCGTTCGATGGCGTAGAAAACCTCCGGCGCGTCGTAACGCACCATATCCACGGCGCGCAAAAGCAGGTCGAAGCTGGCGGTGGTCATCTTGCGGGGCAGGGGCTCCATATCGATCAGCACCTTGGCGATCAGATGGGTCAGGCCCTGCACCATGGCCGCGGCGCGGTCATGCGCTTCCGGCGTGGCGATGATGGCGTCGAGACCGAAAGTCTGGCGGAGATAGGCGGCGAGGGGGCGGGCGCGCCGGCCCCGGATCGGGCAGAGGACGATTTTCAGCCCCTTGACGCCGCCCCGCGCGCTTTGCGGGCCGAACATGGGATGGGTGCCGACAATATCGACATGGGGCGGGAGGTCCGCCGCCATGATCTGGGTCGGAACCACTTTGACCGAGCAGACGTCGAGCACCAGGGCGCCCGGGCGCAGATGCGGATTGATCGCTTCTATGGTGGCGCCGAGCTGCGGCGTCGGCATGGCGAGAATGACGATGTCGCAGGCCGCGACTTCGGCCAGGGAGGCGTGGGTCACTCCCTTGATTTCGTCGCGAACCGAGGGATCGTAGCCGAAAAGCGAAAAATGCGCGCCAAGATGGGCGGCGGCCAGCCGACCGAAAGCGCCGAGGCCGACCAGCCCGATCGTCTTCTCCGGCCGCGTCCGCGGCCGCTTTTTATGGCGCTCGGTCACAACGATTCTCCAGCGCCGTTATTTGCTCGGGCCGTAATTGCAGACTTTGGGGAACTGCTTGAATCGGAGCGGGCCGCCGCAGGGGTCGCAGCCGGACGCCGCGACGCAAAGCGCCAGAATCACTCCCCAACGAAGCCATTTGGCCAAGATCGCGTCCCCCTCCGCGAAGCCGGCGCGTCTTCGACAGGTCCAGTCGCGCCAAGCCCCAGTTTCGGCCCGGTAATTGCGCCGGGCTGCTGCCGAAAGTCAAGCCGGCCCCGGATCTTCAACAAGCGAACTGTGGACCGTGTGAAACGATAAAACCTATATATGACAGGCGATTATTGTATGAAATTAAATGTAAATATCAGGAAAGCAAGGTTCGACCTCATCCAGAAGATGAAGTTCGGAAAGGCGTTTTCTGTCCGCGGCCTGCCCCGCCGGCAGGCTCACGCCTCCTTCGGATAATCGGCGGCCAGCGAAATATCCCGATTGGCCAGCAGGTCGCTACGAAAAGCGTCGAGCTTTTCGGTTATGGCGTCGTAGGCGACCGCGCCGAGCGCCAGGTGCAGCGGCGCGTCACCTGATTCGACCGCGGCGATGATGGCCTTGGCCGCCCGCACGGGATCGCCGGGCTGGGCGCCGCTATAGCCGCGTATCCCCTCGCGCCGCGCGACGGCCGTTTCGCGATAGGCCTCGATCGGCTCTTTCGGCGTGCGCAGCGAGCGGCCCGCCCAATCGGTGCGGAAAGGGCCGGGCTCGACGATCAGCACTTTGATTCCGAGCGGCGCGGCTTCCTTGGCCAAAGCTTCCGACAGGCCCTCCACCGCAAATTTGCTGGCGTTGTAATAACCGACGCCGGGAAAGCCAGAAACGCCGGCCATGGAGGAGATATTGACGACCGTTCCGCTCTTTTGCCGGCGCATGAGCGGCAGGACGGCGCGGGTCATCGCCGCCAGGCCGAAGAAATTGGTGTCGAACAGGGCGCGAATTTCCGCCTCGTCGCCTTCCTCGATGGCTGAGAGATAGCCGTATCCGGCATTGTTCACCAGCACGTCGATGCGACCGAATTTCTTTTGCGCCGCTCCGACCGCGGCGGCGATCTGGTCCGGCTTGTCCACGTCGAGCTGAAGCGCCAAGGCGTTTTGCGGGCGGGAGGCGGCGAGATCGGCGACTTTTTCCGGGTCGCGCGCGGTGACCACGACACGGTAAGAGGAATCGAGCAGAAGTTTCGCCAGTTCGCGGCCAAAACCGGTGGAGCAGCCGGTGATGAACCAGACAGGTTTGTTCGTTTCGGTCATCCGTTCAGCTTCCGTAAATATTGCAACTCATATCTAAAGCGCGGAGCTTACGGCGCAAGCCGGAATCGCCTCATTCGCCTTGCGAAAAAGCGGAAAACCTATTTCGTCACTGGCGCTTTGGGCGATGACTTGCGCCCGTCGCGAATTCCTCGCGCGGAAGTCGGCGCCAAAGTGTAGGAGCTTGGGCAAAGCTGTGATATGGCGAGCGGCCCCGACCGGGCCGAGCGACGGCAAAACGCCCGGGGCATTCGTTTGGGAAAGCGACGATGGAACGCGAATCGGCGACAATTGTGGACTTTCAGCCAGTCTTGGCGCGTCCATCGGCCTCTCCTTCAGTTTTGCGCGGCGCTGTCCGTCCGGATCTCATTCGCGACGAATTGCTGGCGGAAATCTTCGCTTCCGCCGTCGCCGCCGCGCCGCAGGCTCTCGCCCTGACCACGACAGAGCGCAAGCTCAGCTATTCGCAGGTCGATCACGAGGCGACGGCCCTGGCGCGGGGCCTCATTCGGCGCGGGATCGGTCCCGGCGACGTGGTCGGCCTGTGGGGGCCGCGTGGGCCGGAACTGCTGATCGGCCAGATCGCCATCGCCAAGACCGGCGCCGCCTGGCTGCCGTTCGACGCCGACGCCCCGGTCGAGCGCATCGAAATCTGCCTCAACGACGCCGAGGCCAAGGCGCTTCTGACCTGTGAAACCTTCGCAGCCAAGGCCAAGGGCGGCGTCAGCGCCGCGATCCTGACTGAGGCCGACCTGATCGACCCCGACGACCACAGCGCCGTGGACGCCAGGGTCCTGGGCGCGACCCCCGATCATCCGGCCTATATGATCTACACATCCGGCTCGACCGGAACGCCGAAAGGCATTGTCATCACCGGCCGCAACATCTGCCATTACCTGCGCTCGGCCAACGAAACCTATAAAATCGCCCCCTCCGACGTCGTCTTCCAGGGCGCCTCCATCGCCTTCGACCTGTCGATGGAGGAAATCTGGATTCCCTATCTCGTCGGCGCGACGCTTTTCGTCGCCACGCCGGACGTCCTCAGCGAGGCCGAGGCGCTGCCGGAGACGATGGAAAAGCACGGGGTCACCGTGCTGGACACGGTGCCGACCCTTCTCTCGCTCCTGCCGCGCGACGTGGAAAACCTGCGCGTCATCATTCTCGGCGGCGAGGCCTGCCCGCCGGCTCTGGCCAACCGCTGGTCGAGGCCCGGCCGGACGATCTTCAACTCCTACGGCCCGACGGAAGCGACCGTGGTCGCCACGGTGGCGGAAGTGCGGCCGAACGAACTGGTCACCATCGGCGGCCCGATCGCCAATTACACCTGCTATGTCGCCGACGAGGCCAATAACCTGCTGGAGCGCGGCGTCGAGGGCGAATTGCTGATCGGCGGGCCGGGCGTGGCGCGCGGCTATCTCAAGCGCGACGCGCTGACGGCGGAAAAATTCATCGCCAATCCGTTCAAGAGCGGCGGCGGCGATCCGATCCTCTATCGTTCCGGCGACGCCGTGGCCATGACCGAGGACGGCAGGATCGTCTTTCGTGGCCGCATCGACGATCAGGTGAAAATTCGCGGCTTCCGAGTCGAACTGGGCGAGATCGAGGCCAGGCTCGCCGAGCAGGCCGGCGTCAACCAGGCGGCGGTGGCCCTGCGCAACGACGACGGGCTCGATCAGCTTGTCGCCTTTCTCGTCCCGGAGAAGGGCGCGACGCTCGATGTGAAACAGATTCGCGCCGAACTGCGCGCGACCCTGCCGCCCTATATGGTTCCGGCGCGTTTCGAGATGCGCGACGTTTTGCCGCGTCTTGCTTCGGGCAAGGTCGACCGCAACGCCCTGAAGAAGGAAAAGCTTGTCGCTCCAGCCGAAGTCGAGGCGCAGGAGGAGCCGCAAACCCCGACCGAGGCGATCCTGCTCGACGCGGCAAAGAAGGTCCTGCCGCCGCAGCCGATCGGCTTTGACGCCGATTTCTTCGTCGACCTCGGCGGCCATTCGCTGCTGGCGGCGCGATTCGTCTCTCTGGTGCGGCAGACGCACTCGCTCGCCGGGGTCACGCTGCAGGACATGTATGAGGCGAGGTCTTTACGCGCCATCGCCGCGCTGCTCGACGAAAAGGCGGGGCTCTCCGGCGCGCCCAAGGACCTGTCCTTCGCCCCGCCGCCGCTGCTGCGACGCTTCCTTTGCGGCCTCGCCCAGGCCGTGTCTCTGCCTTTCCTCCTCGCCCTGGCTTCGGCCCAATGGCTGGCGGTGTTCGTCTCTTACATGCTGCTGACCGCCGCCGGCGCCAGCTTGTGGCAGGAAATCGCGTCGCTGCTCGGCGTATTCGTCAGCGTCGAAATCTTTACCGTGATTTTCGCTATCGCGATCAAATGGGTGGTGATCGGTCGGACCAAGCCGGGCCGCTATCCGATCTGGGGCGTCTATTATTTCCGCTGGTGGCTGGTGGAGCGCGCGCTCGGCCTGGTCCACATTCCCTGGGTGCAGGGCTCGCCGCTGATCCGCGCCTATCTCCAGGCGCTCGGCGCGAAGATCGGCGCGGACGCCAATATTTCCGACATTCAGTTCGGCGCGATCGACCTCGTCTCCATCGGCGCGGGCGCGACGCTCGGCCAGCAGGTCAACCTGTCCAACGTTTCCTTCGAAGGCAATGAAATGATCATCGGCCCGATCGACATCGGACCGGATTGTTCGCTCGGCTCGGGCTGCGTGATCGAGGATCACGTGACCATCGAAGAGGGCGCGGAACTGCGCGATCTCACCGTCATTCCGCGCCATGGCAAGATCGGCGCCTGGGAGATCTGGGACGGTTCGCCCGGCCGCTGCGTCGGCTCGGTGGACAAGGAATCCCTGCGCCCCTTCGCCCAGGTCGGTCCGGTCAAGCGCGCCATCCAGACTTTCCTCTATGCCCTGTTGGTGCTGGCCATTCCCCCGATCGGCTTGCTGCCCCTGCTGCCGGCCTTCTGGGTTTTCAACCGCATCGACGAGTTCATGGGACTGGTGACGACCAGCCACCTCGAATATATGGCCTCGATCCCGCTCATGGCCTGGCCGACCGCCTTTGCCATGGTTCTGGTGACGGTTGTCTTCATCGCCGCGGTGCGGTGGATCGTTCTGCCGCGTGGCCGCGAGGGCTATTATTCCATCTTTTCCTGGTTCTATATGCGCAAATGGGCGTTGGGGCTCGCCACCGAGGTGACGCTCGACACGCTGAGTTCGCTCTACGCGACCATCTACATGCGCTGGTGGTACCGGCTGATGGGCGCCAAGATCGGCAAGGATTCGGAAATTTCCAGCAATCTGGCCGGGCGCTATTACGATTTCGTCGAAATCGGCGACAAATGTTTCATCGCCGACGAGGTGATCTGCGGCGACGAGGAGATCCGGCGCGGCTGGATGCGGCTGGAGCGGCTGAAAACCGGCTCGCGCGTCTTTATCGGCAACAGCGGCGTGCTGCCTCCCGGATCGAATATTCCCGACGGCGCCCTGATCGGCATCAAATCCAAACCGCCGGCCAATGACCAGCTTTCGCCCGACGACACCTGGTTCGGCACGCCGCCGATCAAATTGCCGGTGCGGCAGAAATTCGACGGCGGCGCCAATTGGACCTATGAGGCGCCGTTCTGGCGGAAACTCCTGCGCGGGGCGTTCGAGGCGGTGCATATTTCGCTGCCGAGCACGCTGCTCATCACCTTCGGCACATGGGCGATCGAATGGTTCGGCCCACCCCTGCTGGACGGCAAATATGGCCAGGTGTTCTGGATGTTCATCGCCGCCACGGCGATGATCGGCGTCGCCAATGTCGCCGTCGTCTGGGCGGTCAAATGGGCCTATATGGGACGCTATCGTCCGACGATGAAGCCGATGTGGTCGCTATGGGCCCTGCGCACCGAGGCGACAGCGGTGCTTTATGGCGGCCTCGCCGCCAAGAGCCTGCTCGAATATTTGCGCTGCACGCCTTTCCTGCCCTGGGTGCTGCGGCTGTTCGGCGCAAAGATCGGCAAGGGCTGCGTGTTCGACATGACCGACATCACCGAATTCGATTGCATAAATGTCGGCGATTTCTGCAATCTCAATTCGGGCTGCGCCCTGCAGACCCACCTTTACGAAGACCGGGTGATGAAGGTCGGGCGGGTGAAGCTCGGCTCGGGGATCACCGTCGGCGCGGGTTCGACCGTGCTTTACGATACGCAGGTCGACGATTACGCCCGCCTCGGGCCGCTGACCATTGTGATGAAGGGCGAGTCCATCCCGGCCCATACTGAATGGTCCGGCTCGCCGGCCGCGCCGACCCGCCACGAGCCGGCGCCAGCGGCTTGTTCGCCCGCGCCCGCCGCGGCCGCCGCCTGATTAAGTATGTGGAAACTTGCGGGGTTTTTGCTGCGGCATTAGTTTGCTCCGACAGAAAAGAACGCCGGGGAGCGAAATGGGCCGCGACGACGACGCCCTGAGAGTCTGGTTCCGCCTGATCCGCCTGCACACGCGCAGCCGCATGGCCGTCGCCAATCGGCTGCGCGCCTTCGATCTCTCCGTGCCGCAATGCGATGTGCTGACCACGCTCACCGAGCGGGAGGGCGTGTCGCAGCAGGAGCTGGCGCAAAGGCTTTATGTCACCAAAGGCAATATTTCCGGCCTCGTCGATCGTCTCGTCGCCAATGGCCTGGTCGAGCGCCGGCCGCTGGAGGGCGACCGCCGCTCCCACGCCATTTATCTGACGCCGGCTGGCCGCGAATTGGCGCGGCGCGGCATCGAGGCGCAGAAGGATTTCGTCTGCCGCACTTTCGGCCAGGTCACGCCGGAACGCCTGGCCCTGTTCGATGAGCTTCTGGTCGAATTGCGCGATCTTGTGCGCGAGCAGAACGAAAAGGCCCAGGAAGGCGCCGAGGCTTGAGCGGCGCGGAAGATTTTCTTCCCGGCAATTTCGACGAGGCCTTTTTCGCCGCTCCGGCCATGGCCTGGCGACGCGGCCTTGAGCGCCGGCTTTTTTCGGCGCGGGAATTGCTGCAAGCGGTCTGGCGGCGGATTCTGGAGCGCAACCCGGCTGTCAACGCTTTGGCGGCTTATGATTTCGACGCCGCCTTGCGCGCCGCGGACCAATCCGACGCACGCCTTGCGCAAGGCGCGCCCCGGCCGCTCGAAGGCTTAGCCATAACCATCAAGGACAGTTTCGAAACCGCCGGCCTGACGACGACCTGCGGCGCGAGCGAACTCGCCGATTACCGGCCGGAACAGGACGCCTTAGCCGTGGCGCGGCTGCGCGCCGCAGGCGCAATCGTCCTCGCCAAGAGCAATGTTCCCCGCCTGACCGGCGATTTCCAAACCTACAATTCCCTCTTCGGCGTCACCGCCAACCCTTACGACCTGTCGCGTTCGCCCGGCGGCTCGTCCGGCGGCGCGGCGGCGGCGGTCGCCTCCGGCTTCTGCGCCTTCGATCTCGCCTCCGATCTCGGCGGCTCTATTCGCTGGCCGGCCCACGCCTGCGGCCTGTTCGGCCTCAAGACGAGTTGGGGCCAGATCCCGCTTTACGGGCATATCCCGCCCATGCCGGCGATGCGGCTTAAAAACCCGCCCGATCTTGCGACCGCCGGGCCGATCGCCCGTTCCGCCGGCGATCTCGATCTCGCCCTCGCCGTCGCCGCCGGGCCGATCAATGCGCAAGGCCCTGCGTTCCTTCGCAAGCCGCGCAAGCAAAGGCCGGAGGATTTGCGCGTCGCGCTCTGGCTCGACGAGGAATTCGCTCCCGTCGACATCGGCGTCGCGGCCGCCGTGCGCAGGGCCGCCGCCGCTTTGCGCGAGGCCGGCGCCTCTGTCGACGAGTCGGCGCGGCCGGATTTCTCCTTTGCCGAAGCTTTCGAAATCTATGCCTTTCTCAATTTCGCCATCAGCTTCGCCGGCTCGCCGGCTGAGGCGCGGCAAGATTTTGCGGCGCAGGCGAAATTCTTTGACGCCGACGACCGCTCCTATCCGGCGCTGCAGGCGCGGGCGGCGAAAGTCGACGCCGCGGCCTTTTCGCGGCTGATGGAGAAGCGGACAAGGATCAAGGCGGCTTTCGCCGCCTTCTTCGAGCGTTACGACGCCATTCTCTGCCCGCCCGCGCCCTGCGCCGCGATCCCGCACGATTTCACTCCCGACCCCATGGCGCGCCGGCTGCAAACCAGCGCCGGCGCCTTGCCCTATTACGACCTGCTGAAATGGGCGAGCCTCGCATCGCTCGCCCATCTGCCCGCGGCGGTCGCTCCGGCCGGCCGCAACGCGCTGGGATTGCCCTGCGGCGTTCAGATCGTCTGCGCCTTCGACGAGGATCGCACCGCCGTCGCGATCGCGGCCATGCTCGAGCTTTTATTGGGCGGCTTTATCGCGCCGCCCGCGCCGCCCGCCGCTTGAGCCTCTTTTCAGGACATGCCTCAAGCTGCTCAGTTAACGGCGATTTTACGTTAATGGCTCAAGTTTGAACCAAACCGGCGTCGCGCGCGACAAAGGTTTGCCGGCGCGTTCGGCCGGCGATTCGAGTAAAGCGAGTAAAACCATGAGCCATCAAGACCTTCTGCATGCGCCGACACGCACGCGCCGTCAGGAGGCGCGCGACCTTCAGGCGCGACTTTATCGCGAGATCGGCCTGGCGGCGGTCGCCGCCGAGCTATTTGCGCCGGAAAGATCCGAGCAGGATTGCGCCGCGCCGCGGGGCGAGCGCGCCGCGCCGACGCTTTTCCACGCCAGGGGGCGTGTCGCCTGAGGCTTTGCAAGCGCCTTTTTCGCCTCAGGGCCACGCCCGCGCCGTCGCCCGCTTACAGGCCGCCCATCAAGGTAAGCACGTGGGCGGCGACGGAGCGCGCCAGGCCATCGAGATCATAGCCGCCTTCAAGCAGCGAGACGACGCGGCCGCCGCATTTGCGGTCGGCGACCTCCATGAGCTTGGCGGTCGCCCAGGCGTAATCCGCCTCGACCAGATTGATATTGGCGAGCGGATCGCGGAGATGGGCGTCGAAGCCGGCGGAAATGATGAGGAGATCGGGACCAAAATCCATAAGCCGCGGCAAAATGGCGACCTCCATCGCCTCGCGAAACTGAGGTCCCGCGTCGCCGGCGTTGAGCGGGGCGTTGACGATATTGTCGTATTCGCCGCGCTCGAGGGTCGATCCGGTGCCGGGGTAAAGCGGCATTTCATGGGTCGAGCAATACATGACCCTTTCGTCGGCCCAGAAGATGTCCTGTGTGCCATTGCCGTGATGGACGTCGAAATCCATGATGGCGACCCTTTGCGCGCCATGGACGGCGAGGGCGTGGCGCGCCGCAACGGCGGCATTGTTGAAAAAGCAGAATCCCATGGGCGTCGCCCGCTCGGCGTGATGGCCGGGCGGCCGCATGGCGACGAAAGCATTATGCACGTCGCGGCGCATGACCTCGTCCACCGCCTGGCAGGCGCCGCCGATGGCGCGAAAGGCCGCGTCTAGCGTGCCGGGGCTCATGGTCGTATCGCTGTCGAGGCGGGCATAGCCCTGGCGCGGCGAGGTCTCCTCGAGCGCCCGGACGTAGGATTCGGGATGGACGCGCAGGAGCTGTTCGCGCGAGCCGAGAGCCGACTGCTCCCGAATCAGCGGCATGAATTTTTCGTGTTCGAGGATTCTTTCGATGACGCGCACACGATCGGGGCGTTCGGGATGGCCCGGTCCATTGTCGTGCGCCAGTCCCGAGGGATGGGTAATCAACAGCGTATTATTCATTCAGGCCCGTAAACTGCGTTTCCTCCGATCGCCTCCACGGAAAAACCTACCGAAGAGACTCCCGCGCGCGCCACGATCCCGATGGTCCGCTGGCCGCTCCGGATGTTTTTATCGCCGCCGTCCGCTCAAGAAGGAACGGCTTTCGATTTTTCCTGCGCGGTCCTCGCGGCGTCTTACGGCGCTGAGGACCTGCGGGCGCGTCAAGCGCGCGTCTCGAACAATCGCGCCAATCCCGGCCTCTGTCCAACGGTGTTTAGAGGTTACAACTAAAGTCTACGTCCCATCAAGCTTTAGCTCGGCCGTGCCTGTGGGCCTGTGGAAGTCGTTTACTGTTGCTCCGCCGCCACAGGAAACGTGATTTTCAATCCGATCTAAACGCCGGGCGACGGTAAATCGTGACGTCCTTTCCGTTTATGGTAAGTATTAACCGACCCGTGGCGCTCGTGCGGTGCGGCAAATTGGGGCCGGACGATGAAATTTCGAACATTGACTTGTATTGCGTTGGTCTCGGTGGCGCTGGCGGGATGCAACATGACCAGCACGCCCAATCCGAAGTTAAGCGCCCAGGACAAGGAATTCATGTCCCTTGCGCCCAAGGGCGACGTCGGTGGGGAGTATGGCCGATATATTGTCAACGATCCGACCGGCGAGCCGCCCGGCACCATCACCGTCGATACGTTCAAGAATTTCCTTTATTATTCGCTCCCGCATCATAAGGCGATACGCTATGGCGTCGCTACCGGCAAGGGCGGGCAGGGTTGGTCGGGCACCGTCTATGTCGGCAAGATGGAAAAATGGCCGGGCTGGATGCCGCCGGCCGACATGGTCGCGCGCTGGCCGCATCTGGCGCCGACGCGCGAGGCCGGCGGCCTGCCCGGCGGCCCCGACAATCCGCTCGGTTCGCGCGCCCTCTACCTGTACAAGAACGGCAAGGACACGGAATATCGCATTCACGGCACCAATGAGCCCGACCTGATCGGCCAGCATGTGTCGTCGGGCTGCATCCGCATGCGCGACATCGATGCGATCGATCTATACAATCGCGTTCATGTCGGCACCAAAGTTGTAGTCGAATCAGACGCTTACTGAGCTGTAGGCGCGCGTTCGACGAGTTTGCAGACCCTCCGCGGCGCGCGCCGCGGAGGGATTTTCTTCGTCGTCCGGCCGATTGACTTGAGAGACGCCCGCGCCTAACAAGATTGCCGCTTGACGGAAAAGGGAATGCGGCAGGGTCCATGTTTCGGCCCGAAACCGCGGCTGCCCCCGCAACTGTGAATGGGAAGCCGGACGCCAAAAAGCCACTGATCCAGAACGGATCGGGAAGGCGGCGCACGGCGCTCGACCCATGAGCCAGGAGACCTGCCGTCGGACAGATTCGCGAGGGGCGGGGCGCTCCCGTCGCGTTTCGGCGGCGGACCGTTCCGCGGCCGGAAGGGCGAATCCTCGCCGCGCGCCCGGTTGGAGCGCGTTCGAATGGCCGGCCTCGCCAAAATCCCCGTCACCATCGTCACCGGCTTTCTGGGCGCGGGCAAGACGACCCTGATCCGCCATGTGCTCAGCGAAGCGCGTGGCCGGCGGCTGGCGCTGGTCATCAACGAATTCGGCGATGTCGGCGTCGATGGCGAAATTTTACGCAATTGCGGCGTCGAAGCCTGCGGGCAAGAAAATATCGTCGAACTGGCCAACGGCTGTCTGTGCTGCACCGTCGCCGACGATTTCCTCCCCGCCATAGAAGGTCTTCTGGCGCGCGAACCGCGCCCCGACCACATCATCATCGAAACCTCCGGTCTCGCGCTGCCCAAGCCTTTGATCAAGGCTTTCGACTGGCCGGATATTCGCGCCAGGCTTACGGTCGACGGCGTGATCGCCGTGGTGGACGCCGCCGCGGTGGCGGACGGACGGTTCGCCGAGGACGAGGAAAAGCTCGCCGCCCAGCGCGCCCAGGACCCCTCGCTCGATCACGACAATCCGCTGGAAGAGGTTTACGAGGACCAGCTGCTCTGCGCCGACCTCATCCTGCTCAACAAGGCCGACCTTCTCCCGGAACCGGATCTGGCCAGGATTCGCGCGGAAATCGAGGCCGCCGTTTGCCGGGCGGTCAAGATTCTGCCTACCCGGCACGGACATCTGGATGCGGAAGTTCTGCTCGGCATGGGCGCCGCCGCCGAGGACGATCTTGACGCGCGCCCCTCCCATCATGACGCCGAAGGCGAGCATGATCACGACGATTTCGACTCTTTCGTGCTGCCGCTCAACGCGATCGCCGATCCCGCCGCCCTGTCGGCGCGTCTGGCGGAACTGGCGCGCGACCACGACGTCTTGCGCATGAAGGGTTTTGTCGAGGTTCTGGGCAAACCGATGCGGCTGCTGGTCCAGGGCGTCGGCGCGCGTTTTTCGCATCAGTTCGACCGCCCCTGGCGCGCCGGCGAAGAGCGGAGCGGGCGCCTGGTGGTGATCGGCCAGAAAGGTTTCGACCGCGACGCCATCGCCGCGGCGTTATCGGCGTAGAGGCCATGCATCTCGTCCGCACGCATCAGCGTTCTTTCGACGAGGCGGCCCAGGCCGTCGATCTCGAACAGACGCCTGCGGATATTGTCTTCCTTTCCTTCGCCGACAGCGACCTGTCGCTGCTGGCGCAGGCGCGCGATCCTTCGCGCCATGCGAGCCTGCGGCTGGCGTCGCTCGCGCAGTTGAAACATCCTTTTTCCGTCGATCTCTATATCGAGAAGGTTTGCGCGCGCGCGCGTCTCGTTCTGGTTCGGCTGCTCGGCGGAATGGACTATTGGCGCTACGGAGTGGAGGAACTGGCCGCCGCCGCCCGCAAACATGGCTTCATTCTCGCTGTGGTCCCCGGCGAAGCCATGGAGGATACGCGGCTCGATCAAGCCTCCACGCTCGACGTCGCCGACCTGCGGCTGATTTCGGCCTATTTCCGCGAAGGCGGGCCGGACAATATCGCCGCTTGTCTCGATTTCCTCGGCGGCAAGATCGGCCGCGGCCATATCGCGCCGCCGCCGAAGCCGGTTCCGCCCTTCGGCCTTTTCGCGCCGGCCTGTTCGCAGGCGGCCAAAGGCGCGGCGACGGCGCTGGTCGTGTTTTACCGCAGCGCTTATCTGGCTGCCGATACGTCGCCGGTTACGGCTCTGGCCGTTGCTCTGGCGCGTGAGAATTTCCGCGTCGTCAGCCTTTATGTTTCAAGCCTCAAGGACCCGGGCGCCTGCGCGCCGCTCGCCGAACTCATCGCGGCGGAAAAGCCGGACGTGATCCTCAACGCCACCGCCTTTTCGGCGCGACTCGACGGCGGCGGCGTGTTGGATTCCGCCGACGCGCCGGTGCTGCAGGTCATATTGTCCGGCGCGGAAGCGGCGCAATGGCGGGAGTCGCAGCGCGGCCTTTCCGCCGCCGATCTCGCCATGAATGTGGTTTTGCCGGAAGTGGATGGGCGCATCGTTTCGCGCGCCATTTCGTTCAAGCGCGCGCAGGAAAAGGACGAGGCGCTGCAATTCGCCCCGGCCCGCCACGAGCCGGAGGCGTCGCGCGTAGATTTCGTCGCGGCGCTCGCCGCCGCCTGGGCGCGGCTGCGGCGCAAGCCCAACGCCGACAAGAAGCTCGCGCTCATCCTCTCCGATTATCCCGCCAAGGGCGGACGCGCTTCTTACGCGGTGGGATTGGACGTTCCGCGCAGCGCCGCCGCCATTCTGGAGCGGCTTGCAGCCGAAGGCTATTGCGCCGCGCCGGCGCCCGACGCCTTGATCGAAGAGCTGCAATCGGGTCCGTTGCAGGCGACGCTTACGCTCGCCGCCTATCGCGCTTTTCTCGAAACGCTGCCGGAAGATTTCGATGCGCGTCTCGACGCCGCCTGGGGGAGGCCGGAACAAGACGCCAATTTTCGCGACGGCCATTTCACCTTTCGTTTCACAAGGCTAGGCAAAATCATCGTGGCGCTTCAGCCCGATCGCGGCTCTGCGGAGAACCGCAAGAGCGACTATCACGACATGGCCCTGCCGCCGCGACATGGTTTTCTCGCCTTCTACCTCTTCTTGCGCGAGATCGAAGAAATCGACGCGCTCATCCATTGCGGCGCGCATGGGTCGCTCGAATGGCTGCCGGGCAAGAGCGTGGCTCTGGCGGAAGATTGCGCGCCGGAAATCACGCTCGGCCCCACGCCATTGATCTATCCGTTTATCGTCAACAACCCAGGCGAGGCGGCGCAGGCGAAGCGCCGTTCTTCCGCCGTCATCGTCAGCCATCTCACGCCGCCTTTGCGCAAGGCGGGCGCCCATGGGGCGATCGCCGAAATCGAAACTTTGTTCGACGAATTCGCCGAGGCGCAAAATCTCGATTCGCGCCGCGCGAAAATGCTCGCTGATCTCATCCTGCAGCGCGCCGAATCCGCCGGCATCCTGCAAGAATGCGGCGCGCGTAAAAAAGGCGAGGACGCTTTGGCGAAACTCGACGCCTGGCTTTGCGATGTGAAAGACATGCGCATCAATGACGGGCTGCATGTTTTCGGCCTTTCGCCGCAAGGCGCGCTGCGGGACGAAATGCTGGCGGCCTATGGCGAAGGCGAGCGCGCGGAAATGGCGGCGAAAATCGGCGCCTGCGGCGCGGCGGAAATGGATGCGCTCGTCCACGCGCTCAACGGCGGTTTTATCGAACCTTCGCCTGCTGGCGCGCCGGGCCGCGGCCGCAAGGACGTGTTGCCGACGGGGAGAAATCTTTTTTCCGTCGATCCGCGCGCCATACCGACGCGCACCGCCTGGGAAATCGGCCAGCGCCTGGCGCAGGAAGTTCTCGATCGCTATCTGCAGGATCACGGCGAATGGCCGCGGCGCATGGTGATCGACCTCTGGGGCAGCGCCTCGATGCGCACCGGCGGCGACGATCTCGCGCAGGCCTTTGCTTTGCTCGGCGTCCGGCCGCTCTGGGACGCGGCCTCCACCCGCATGAGCGGCTACGAAATTTTGCCGCTGCCGAAACTTGGCCGACCGCGCGTCGATGTGACCCTGCGCATTTCCGGCCTTTTTCGCGATGTCTTCCCGCAGCAGATCGAAGCGTTCGATTCCGCCGTGCGGGCGGTCGCGGCGCTCGACGAGGCGCGCGAAGAAAATCCGCTCGCCGGAGAGGTCGAGCCGCGCCGCATCTTCGGCGCCTTGCCCGGCGCCTACGGCGTCGATCTTTCTTCCGCCTTGTCGGCGGGGCAGTGGCGTGATCGCGCCGAACTGGCGCAGAAATATTTAGCCGCCAGCGGCTGCGCCTATGGCGCCCAGGGCGCGCCTTTGGCGCCGGGGCAGGGCGGAGGAAATTTCGCCGCGCGCGTGCGCGACGCCGACGCTTTCGTCCATGCTCAGGACCTTCCCGGCCAGGACATCCTCAACGCCGATGCTTTCGCGACGCATGAAGGCGGCTTTGCCGCAGCGGCGGAGTTTCTCGGCGCGAAGCCGGCGCTCTATCATGTCGATACGACCGAAACTGAAAATACGAAGGTCCGCGCGCTCGAGGAGGAGATTTCCCGTGTCGTCCGCGCCCGCGCGACCAATCCGCTGTGGCTGGCCGGCATGATGCGGCATGGCTTTTCCGGCGCGGCGGAAATCGCCGAGACGGTGGATAATCTTTTCGCTTTCGCCGCCTTGAGCGACGCCGTCGAAGGGCGGCATTTCGATCTTCTGTTCGACGCCGTCTGCGGCGACGAAAAAGTGCGCGCTTTTCTCGAAAAAGAAAATCCGCGCGCGGCGCGTTCGATCGCGGAGAAATTTTTCGAAGCGGAAAGGCGCGGCTTTTGGACGTCGCGGCGCAATTCCACCGCCGCGATTCTCGCGGAAATGCGAGGCCAAGATGGTTGAAAATTTACACAAGGGCTGGTGTCCCGGCGCGCTCGCACCCATGCTCAGCGGCGACGGCTATATTTTCCGCCTGCGGCTGACGAATGGCGTCCTTTCCTTCGAGCGCGCGAAAATTCTTGCTGAGCTCGCGCGGCGTTACGGCAATGGCGCCTTCGATCTTTCCGCCCGCGCCAACCTGCAAATGCGCGGCGTGAGCGCGGAAAATGTTACGTCCCTGCAGGAGGCTTTTCTCGACCTCGACCTGCTCGACGACAATCCGCGCGCTGAAAGCGTGCGCAATGTCGTTCCTAGTCCGCTCGCCGGTTTCGATCCAACCGCGCTGATTGATGCGCGGCCCTTTGCGGCCGCGCTCGAAGAGTTGCTGACGCGCGAAAATTCGCTCTGGCGTTTGCCGCCAAAATTCGGCTTTTCCATCGATGGCGGCGGCTGTCTGCCGCTCGACGGCGTTGCGACCGATGTGGATTTTTCCGCTGTCGCCGCAACGCCGTCGCCGCTTTTTTCGGTTGCGCTTGGCGGCGCAGACGCGGGCCTGGTGGATGCGAAAAATCTCATCGCCACGGCGGAAATTCTGGCGCGCAATTTCTTGCGCTTGCGCGGCGAAGCGCGCCGCATGAGCGCCTTGGTCCAGCGCATCGGCGTTACGCCGCTTCTCGAAGATGCTCTGGTCATTGCGAGCGAAGCGAAGCAATCCATGGCGAAACCGAAAAGCCGCGTGGATTGCTTCGTCGCTTTCGCTCATCGCAATGACTGCGCCAATTATTCGAAAATCCTCGGCGCGCAAAATTGCGGTGGCGAAAATTTCGTCGGCGCCGGAATGTTGTTCGGCCGTATCGAGGCCGCAGAACTGGAGGCTCTGGCGACGGAAGCCGAAAGCTGTGGCGCGACGGAATTGCGCCTGACGCCTTGGCGCGCGATTCTCGCGGTCGGCCTGTCGAATGAGGGCGCGGGCGAACTCGCGGCCCATCTTGGCCGCTTAAGTTTTCTGCTGGACGCCGACGATCCGCGTCTGGCCTTTTCCGCCTGTCCTGGCGCGCCCGCCTGCAATTCGGCGCTCGCCGACGTGCGCGCCACGGCGCTCGCTCTTGCGCCTTTCTGGCGCGCCAACGCCGGCCGCGTCCATGTCTCCGGTTGCGTCAAGGGCTGCGCCCACAACGCCCCCGCTTTGACCCTCGTCGCGGAGACGAGCGGCTTCTGTCTCGTCGAAGAAGGCTATGCGAGAAGCGCGCCCGACCGGCGCGGATTGGACGTCGCGGCCTTGCAGGAAAGATTGACCACATTGGCCGGGGAGCGCGTTCTTGAGCGCTTATGACTATATCAGCGACGGCGCGGAAATTTACGCAAAATCCTTCGCCATCATTCGGCGCGAAGCCGATCTCAAGCGCTTCGACGCAGCGGAAGAACGCATCGCCGTGCGCGTCATCCACGCCTGCGGCATGGTCGAAATCGCGTCCGACCTCTACTTTTCAACCGGCGCGGCGCAGGCCGGAATTGCGGCGCTCGCCGCCGGCGCGCCGATCTTTTGCGACGCCAATATGGTCGCCCATGGGGTGACCCGCGCGCGCCTGCCCAAGGACAATGACGTGATTTGCACCTTGTCCGATCCGCGCGTCGGGGGAATAGCGCGCGAAATGGGAACGACCCGCACGGCGGCGGCGATGGAATTATGGCGGCCGCGTCTCGGTGGCGCTGTCGTCGCCTTCGGCAATGCGCCCACCGCTTTATTTCGTCTGCTGGAAATGCTCGACGCCGGCGCGCCGCCGCCGGCTCTGGTCGTCGCCATGCCGGTCGGCTTTGTCGGCGCGCGCGAGTCCAAAGAAGCGGCGATCGCTGACGGGCGCTTTCCGGTCATTGCAATGCGCGGGCGCAAGGGCGGCAGCGCCATGGCCGCCGCGGCGATCAACGCCATGGCGAGCGAAAAGGAATGAGCCCCGGCCGCCTCTATGGCGTCGGGCTCGGTCCCGGCGATCCCGAACTCCTGACGGTCAAGGCCGTGCGGGTGATCGAAACGACGCCCGTCATCGCCTTTTTCGCCAAGGCCGGACGGCGCGGCCATGCGCGAAAAATCGCCGATCGCTGGATTCCGCCGAGCGCCGAGGAAATGCCGCTTTTCTATCCGGTGACCACGGAAATTCCGCTGAGCGATCCCGCTTACAATCGCGCGCTGGCGCAATTCTATCGCGAGGCGGCGGCGAGAATCGCGACGGAACTCGACGCCGGACGCGACGTGGCGATATTGAGCGAGGGCGATCCGCTCTTTTACGGCTCGTTCATGCATCTCTATATCCGCCTCAAGGATAGCTTTCCCGTCACTGTCGTGCCGGGCGTCACCGGCATGTCGGGCTGCTGGTCGGCGGCGGGCGAACCCATGACCTGGGGCGACGATATTCTCACCGTCCTGCCCGGCACCTTGCCGGCGGAAATCTTGCGCGCCAAGCTCACCGCGACCGACGCCGCGGTGATCATGAAGATCGGCCGCAACTTTTCCGCCATCCGCGAGACCTTGCGCGACAGCGGCTTTTACGACCGCGCCATCTATGTCGAGCGCGGCGCCATGGCGGATGAAAAAATCATGTTGCTGAAAGACAAGCCGGACGACAGTGCGCCCTATTTCGCCCTCATCCTCGTCAGCGGCCGGGGGCGGCGGCCATGAAGGAACGCGGCGCGCTTGCCGTCGTGGGTCTTGGCCCCGGACCGCGGAACTGGATGGTTCCCGAGGGGGCGCAGGCCCTGGCGTTGGCCGATGTCCTCATCGGCTACAAAGCTTACGTCGATCGCCTGCCCGGCCGCCCCGGCCAGGAACGGATCGTCAGCGACAATCGCGTCGAGCTCGACCGCGCCCGCCAAGCCTTGCAACTGGCCCAGGCCGGCCGCAATGTCGCAGTGGTTTCCGGCGGCGACGCCGGCGTCTTCGGCATGGCGGCGACGATTTTCGAGGCGGTCGAAGCCGGCGATCCCGCCTGGCGCGCGCTCGACATTCGCGTGGTTCCCGGCGTCAGCGCGGTGCTCGCAGCGGCGGCTCGGCTCGGCGCGCCGCTCGGCGGCGATTTCTGCGTCCTGTCGCTTTCCGACAATCTCAAGCCCTGGGAGATCATCGCGCGGCGCCTTGTCGCGGCGGCGGAAGGCGATTTCGTTATTGCGCTTTACAATCCCGCCTCGCGGGCGCGGCCGCGCCAGATTTTCGACGCCTTCGACATATTGCGCGCGCATAAAGCGGATAAGACTCCGGTCGCTTTCGCCCGCGCCATCGGCCGCCCGGACGAAAAAATCGTTCTTGCCGAACTGGCCGGCGCCGATCCGGGCCTTGCCGATATGGCGACTTTGGTCTTGATCGGCTCGTCGGAGACGCGTTTCATCGCTCGTGCGGCGGGAAATCCGTGGATGCTGACGCCTCGAAGCTATGGAGCAGGCCGATGAGCTTCGATCCAGCGCAAAACCTGGTCGAGCGAATAGACTTCCGCCGCGTCGGCGGCCGGCGGGCGCGCGACCAGAACGACCGGCAGCCCCAGCATGCGGGCCGCGACGAGTTTCGCCGCCGTCGCTTCGCCGCCGCTGTTCTTGGTGACGAGAATTTCGATTTTTTCCTCGCGCATCAGCGCCAGTTCGTCCTGCAAGGCGAAAGGGCCGCGCGCGGAAATAAATTTGTGATGTCGGAGAAGGGCAAGCTCAGCCGGCTGGTCGATGGCGCGCACCAGATAAAAGTGCTGCGGCGCGGCGGCGAAAGCGGCGAGCCGCAAGCGGCCCTGCGTCAGAAATACGCGGCGCGGCGCTTGGCCCAATGCGGTTACGGCTTCGGCGATGTTGGCGACTTCCGTCCATTTGTCGCCCGGCGTCGGCGTCCAGGCCGGGCGGGTGAAGACAAGGAGGGGCGTGTCGCTCAATGCGCTGGCCTCGCGCGCATGGGCCGACATGTTTTCGGCAAAGGGATGGGTGGCGTCGATGACCGCGTCGATCTTTTCGTCGCGCAGATAGGCGACAAGCCCCTCCACGCCGCCGAAACCGCCGCTGCGCAAAGGGATGGGCGCCGGCAGGGGATTTTGCGTGCGCCCGGCGAGCGACAAAATAGCGTCTATGTCGCCGCGGCCGGCGAGCGCGCGGGCCAATTGGCTCGCCTGGGTCGTGCCGCCAAGAATGAGAATGCGCAATGCGCCGCTCCTAAGGGAGGTTCTGCATGAGTACGTCCTGGCTTGCCTTGATCGGTCTCGGTGAGGACGGGCGCGCCGGCCTGTCTCCTGCCGCAAACGAGGCTTTGACGCAAGCGGCGCTGGTCGTCGGCGGCGCCCGGCATCTCGATCTTGCCGGCCCGCTGATGTGCGAGACTCTTTCCTGGCCGTCACCGATGGAGCAGGCCTATCCTCAGATCCTGGCGCGGCGCGGCGAGAAAGTTGTGGTGCTGGCGACAGGCGACCCGTTCTTCTATGGCGTCGGCTCGGTTCTGGCGAAAAGCGTCCAGCCGCACGAAATGATCTGCTTTCCGGGACCTTCCGCTTTCGCGTTGGTCGCGGCGCGGCTCGGCTGGGCGGAGCAGGATTGCGCGCTTGTCACTTTGCACGGCCGCCCTTTGGAAAAAATCATTCCTCATCTTTTCGACGGCGCGAAAATCATCGCGCTTTCGTGGGACGGGACGACGCCGGAAAAGCTCAGTAGGCTGCTCACCCATCGCGGTTTTGGCGCCTCGCGCCTGACGATCTGCGAACATGTCGGGGGGCCGCAGGAACATGTGCGAGCAACGCTTGCGCGCGATTTCGCATTCGACGATGTGGCGGCGCTCAACACGATCGCGCTCGAACTCGTCGCGGAGAAAGGCGCGAGAATTCTTCCCCGCGCTTCCGGCCTGCCGGACGATTTTTTCGAGCATGACAACCAGATCACCAAGGCGGAAATCCGCGCCCTGGCGCTTTCGGCGCTGGCGCCGCTTCCCGGCGAGCTTTTGTGGGATATTGGCGCGGGCTCGGGCTCCGTCGCCATCGAATTCATGCTGGCCGATGAGAAAAACCGGGCCATAGCGATCGAGCGCGATTCGGCGCGCGCCGAGCGCATCGGCCGTAATGCGCTGTCGCTGGGAACGCCGGATTTGCGCGTCGTCGAGGGCGAGGCGCCGGGCGCGCTCGCCGGCCTGCCGCCGCCGCAGAAAATCTTTCTCGGCGGCGGCGTCAGCGCGCCGGGCATGATCGAGGCGGCGCTCGAACGCCTGCTTCCGGACGGGACGCTGGTTGCGCACAGCGTGACCTTGGAAACCCAGGGCATGCTGATCGCGCGCCACGCCGAATTGGGCGGCCGTCTGTTGCAGTCGCAAATCGGACGGTTTGAAAAAATCGGCGGCTTTTCCGCCTTCCGCCCGGCTTTTCCCATCGTGCAATGGACATACAAAAAGCCATGCTGAGGGAAATTGCGATAGGTTTCGGCTGCCGGAAAGGCGCGAGCACGGCGGCGATCGCGGCGCTGTTGCAGGAGGTCTTGCGCGTGGCGCCGCCCCACGCGCAGGCGAAGATTTTTACGCTTGCGCGCAAGGCGGAGGAAGAAGGATTGCGCGCCGCGGCCGCGTCACTCGGCCTGCAAATCGTCGCGCTCGACGAAACCGAATTCGCCGCGCGCCAGGACGAATTCTGCGCGCGCGGCGCGACGCCTTCCGAAAAGGTGCGTGAAAAGACCGGCTTCGCCAGCGTGGCGGAAGCCGCGGCGCTGATGGGGGCCGGACCCTCCGCCAGGCTGATCGTTCCCCGTCGCGCCAGGGACGGCGCGACCTGCGCCGCCGCGGCCGTGTTGAGCGAGCAGGACAAATGAAGGTCCATTTCATCGGCGCCGGACCGGGCGCGGCCGATCTCATCACCCTGCGCGGACGCGATATTCTCTCCCGCTGTCAGGTCTGCTTATACGCGGGCTCGCTTGTGCCCAAGGAGTTGCTCGACCATTGCCCGTCCGGCGCGCGGAAAATCGACACGGCGCCGATGACGCTCGACGAGATCGAGGCCGAGTTTTTACGCGCTCGCGACGCCGGCCAGGATGTGGCGCGGCTTCATTCCGGCGATCTTTCGGTATGGAGCGCCATGGGTGAGCAATTGCGCCGGCTCGAAAAACTGGGGATCGACTATGACGTGACGCCGGGCGTGCCGTCCTTCGCCGCTGCGGCGGCGGCTTTGCGGCGCGAACTGACCCTGCCGGAAGTGGCGCAGTCCCTGGTGCTGACCCGCACGTCGGGCCGCGCCTCCTCCATGCCGGAAAAGGAAAAGCTCGCCGCTTTCGCCGCCACCGGCGCGACGCTGGCCATCCATCTTTCCATTCACGCGCTTGAAAAAGTGGTCGCCGAACTTCTGCCCTTTTACGGCGCCGATTGCCCTATCGCGCTTGTCTATCGCGCCAGCTGGCCGGACGAGCGCATCGTGCAGGCGACGCTTGCGACGGTTCGCGCCGCAGCAGAAAAGGCGGCGATGGAGCGCACAGCTTTGATCCTCGTCGGCCCGGCCTTGAGCGCCGAGGATTTTCGTGAAAGCGCGCTTTACGATCCGGGCTACCGTCGCCGCTATCGCGGCGGCGTCGTGCGCGCGGATGGAGACATCGAGGCGGACGAATGAGGCGCGCTTACCGATCCGTCATTGCGAGCGTAGCGAAGCAATCCATCTTTCATGCCGACCGCGGGCTGGATTGCTTCGTCGCTTGCGCTCCTCGCAATGACGGCTTGTTAGACGCCGACTGGCCGAAAACCGGTTCTTGCAATCAGGCCGCCCTCGCGGTCGAAAACGACGATTTCCAGCTCGACCGGCGCGCCGCGAAGAACCTCGGCCGCCGTGCGCCACGCCGCCTCCGCCACGTTGTGACCAAGATTGACGCCGGCCGCCGCGGCGATTTCGAACGCGTGTTTGGCCGAATTAGCTTCTCTGATTTCCGCCGCCGTCGCGCCTTGCGCGAGGCGCGCGAGAAAATCGCAATCGACCGAACCGCGCTTGGAGTGGAGATCGAGAAGGCCCTGAGCGAGTTTGGTCATTTTGGCCATGCCGCCGGCGACGATCACGCGCCGGACCGGCTTTTTGCGCAAATATTTGAGCATGCCGCCGACGAAATCGCCCATGTCGATCAAGGCCTCATCCGGCAAGCCATAAAGGGCTTTGATCGCGGCTTCCGAAGTCGAGCCGGTCGCGCCGGCGATGGTCGTGAGCCCGGCGGCGCGGGCGACGTCTATGCCGCTGCGGATCGAGGCGATCCAGGCGGCGCAGGAATAGGGCGTGACAATGCCCGTCGTGCCGAGAATGGACAGGCCGCCGATGATGCCCAATCGCGCATTGAGGGTGCGTTCGGCGATTTTCGCGCCGCCCGGAATGGCGATTTCGACAATCAGGTCCAGCGCGCCGCCACCATTCAAAGCCGCTTCAGCCTCCAGCGCCTCGCCGATCATTTTCCGCGGCATAGGATTGATCGCCGGCTCTCCGACGGGAAGCGGCAGACCGGGGCGCGTCACCGTTCCCACCCCTTCGCCTGCGGCGAAGACAAGTCCGGTTCCCGGCGCGGCGCGGCTGACGCGGGCGACGACAAGCGCGCCATGAGTGACGTCGGGGTCGTCGCCGGCGTCCTTGACGATTCCGGCGCGGCAGAAATTGTCGCCCCGCTCCTGAAGGGCAAGCGCAAAGGCCGGCGTCTGGCCGCCGGGCAGGCGGATCGTCACCGGATCGGGAAATCCGCGACCGAGCAAAGCGGCGTAAGCCGCGCGCGTCGCGGCGGCGGCGCAGGCGCCGGTGGTCCAGCCGCGCCGCAATGGAGTTTTTTCCGTCTCGCCCATCCCCTTTGCTACCGCGACCCAGGCGGCGGACCAAAGGAATTTTGCTTATGAGCCCGCGTGGCCTTTTGATCGCCGCGCCGCGCTCCGGCGCCGGCAAGACCACTTTCACCCTCGGCCTGATGCGGGCCTTGCGCCGGCGCGGCCTGCAAATCGCCGGAGTGAAATCCGGGCCGGATTACATCGATCCCGCCTTTCACCGGGCGGCGATCGGCCGCGATTCTTATAACCTCGACACCTGGGCGATGGACCCGCCGCTTGTCGCCGCTTTGGCCGGCGAGGCGGGGCAAGGCGCCGATCTTCTCATCGCCGAGGCCTCCATGGGCCTCTTCGACGGCGTTCCGGCGCCGCAAGGCCGTTCCGGCGCTTCGGCCGATCTTGCGGCCGCGCTTGGCCTGCCAGTGCTTCTCGTTCTCGATGCCTCCGGTCAGGCGCAATCGGCCGGCGCAGTCGCCAAGGGCTGCGCCCTGTTCGATCCCCGCGTGAAAATCGCCGGCGCCGTGCTGAACAAGATCGGCAGCCCGCGCCATTTGCTGCTGGCGCGCGCCGGCCTGGAGACGGCCGGCGTCGGCCTTGTCGGCGCGCTGCCGAAAAGCGGCGACATCGTTCTGCCCGAGCGCCATCTCGGCCTGGTGCAGGCGGGCGAGACCCATGCGCTTGAGGCGCGGCTCGAAGTTTTGGCTGATTTCGTCGAAAAACATGTCGATCTCGACGCCCTTCTGGCGCTGGTCGCGCCGCTCTCCCTGGCGGCGAGCGAAAGGCGCGGCGCTTTGGCGCCGCCGGGACAAAAAATCGCAATCGCCCGCGACGCTGCCTTTTCCTTTCTTTATCCCCATCTTCTCGCCGGCTGGCGGGCGCAGGGCGCGGAAATCAGCTTTTTCTCGCCGCTCGCCGACGAGCCGCCGCCTTCCGGCTGCGACGCCTGCTGGTTGCCCGGCGGCTATCCCGAGCTTCACGCCGGCCGTCTCGCGGCAAACCTTCGCTTCCTCGATGGACTGCGCGGCTTTGCGCAAAAAAGGCCGGTGCACGGCGAATGCGGCGGCTACATGGTTTTGGGCGAAAGCCTGACCGACGCCGAGGGGAAAGCGCATCGCTTAGCCGGGCTCCTGTCGGTCGAAACCTCCTTTTTCAAGCGCAAAATGACGCTCGGCTATCGCGACGCGACCTTGCTCGCCGACTGCGCCTTGGGGCGCGAGGGCCAGAAATTGCGCGGCCATGAATTCCATTACGCCAGCATCGTCGCGCCCGGCGCGGACGAGGCCTTTGCGCTTGCCGCCGACGCCTATGGCGGCGCGCCGACGCCCTCCGGCTCGCGGCGGGGCTTGGTTTCCGGCGGATTTTTCCATTGCATTGCGGAGGTCGCATGAGCGCGTCCAAGCCTGTATTCGACCCGCCGTTCCGTGAGCGCCTCGCCGAACTCATGCGCTGGCGGCGCGACGTGCGGCGTTTTCGCCGCGATCCCGTGCCGGAGGACTTGCTTGAATCGCTGCTCGATCTCGCCCAGATCGCGCCTTCCGTCGGCAACAGCCAGCCCTGGCGGTTCATAAGGGTCCAAAGCGCGGAGAAGCGCGAGGAGATCCGAGCAAATTTCCGCCAGTGCAACGCCGAGGCGCTCGCCACCCAGGCCGATGAGCGCAAGGCCCTTTATGCACGGCTCAAGCTCGAAGGATTGGAGGCGGCGCCGGTGCAGTTCGCGGTTTTTTGCGATCATGAGACCGAACAGGGGCACGGGCTCGGTAAGCGCACCATGCCGGAGACGCTCGATTATTCCGTGGTCGGCATGATCGCCGGCTTTTGGCTTGCGGCGCGGGCGGCCGGGCTCGGCCTCGGCTGGCTTTCCATTCTCGATCCCGCCGCGGTCGGCGGCGCGCTCGGCGCGCCGGATTCGTTCAAATTCATCGCCTATCTCTGCCTCGGCTGGCCACAGGAAGAACATATCGACCCCGAACTCGTTCGTTGCGGTTGGCAGGACCGCGCCGCCGCCGGGCGGCGGGTGATTGTCGTGTGAGGGCGCAGCGTCAACCGCCGCTTTCCACGCCATATTTCGATGAAATTTATGTAAAATACCTAATATTACATTCCACAATCGCGCCATAAAGCTTAATACGCTCATAAATAATACTGTGAATGGCGGTTATTTAGGCCGGTTACTCAAGAGATATAGTTTTGTTTAACGAAAAAGTAACATCTGAGGACAATGAATTGGCTTAACAAGAGATTGAAGCGTTGCACGCGACGCGGTTAAACAAGCCTAACAGCAATCAAGAATGGCAAGGAGAGCAAGCGATGGGTCGGTTCGCACTAAATTTCGAGGATCACACGATAGCGCTGCGCAGGCGCGATGAGTTCATCGCCAAAGTGCATTTCTACATGCGCGCCACGGCGACGGCGATTTTTGCGATCATGGTCTTCGACGTCGGATGCCACTGGGCGACCGGATTTGACTTGTTCCGGCATATCTTCATCAGGTATTGAAGCTGCTGGAGACAAGCGGCCTCTTACGACAGGCGGCACATTGAAGGGCGCGTTCGGCAAGCGGGGGGTCGAGCGCGCCCAAATATTTAAGAAAATCGCTCAACGCGTCGGGAAAACGCTTTCCTCAATCTAATTCCGCCGCCAGTTCCTGCGCCTGGCGAAAAAAAAGCGCAACGTCCTCCAAAGTCGTGCGGTGATTGAAAATGGCGCAGCGGATCGCTGTCCGGCCGCCGATCAGCGTCAGCGAGGGCGCGGCGAGGCCGTATTCATGCAAAGCCTCGACCAGGCGCCGGTTACGGGCGTCGCAATCCTCGCTCCTCAGGCTGAAACAGACGATATTGAGCGGAACCGGTGCGACCATCCGAAAGCTCTGCGACGCCTCGATCAGCGCGGCAAGATGCCGGGCGGCGGCGCAATTGCCCTCCATGGCTTCACCCAGAGCGCGCGTGCCGAAAATCTGCAGGGTCATCCACACCTTTAGCGCGCGAAAGCCGCGCGAGAGATCCGGCCCGAGATCGCAAGGCCAGATGTCGCCCCTGGCGAGCCCCTTTTCCGCGCGGGTCAGATAGGCGGCCGGATTGGCGAAGGTTTTGCGCTGCGCCTCGCCGTCGCGCACGAGAATAAAGCCGGCGTCGTAAGGGACATGCGCCCATTTGTGGAAATCGAAGGCGATGGAATGGGCTTTTTCGATTCCCGCGAGCAGCGGCTTGAGCTTTTCCGAAAAAACGCCCAGGGCGCCGAAGGCGCCGTCCACATGCAGCCAGAGATTTTCCGCCGCCGCCACCTCCGCAAGCTCGTCCAGCGGATCGAATGCGCCAAAATTGACCGTTCCCGCCGAGGCGACGACCAGGAACGGCCTGGCGCCGGCGGCGCGGTCGGCGGCGATCCGGCCTTGCAGCGCGGCAAGGTCCATGCGGCCGTCGGCATCGCAGGCGATTTTTCTCAAAGCGCCCGAGCCGAAGCCCGCCATATCCATGGCCTGGGCGACGCAGCCATGCGCCTCGATCGAGGCGTAGGCGCAAAGCTTTTCATCGCCAATGCCTTTCGTCCGGACGTCCTGGCCGAGAAAGGCGGTGCGGGCGATCAGAACGCCCAAAAAGTTGGCCATGGACGTTCCGGTGACCAGCAGGCCGGAAGCGTTTTGGGGAAAGCCGAACAATTCCGCCATCCCGGCGGCGAGGCGCCGCTCCAGTTCGACGCCGACATGATTGCGGCCGCCGCAATTGGCGTTGAGCCCGGCGGCGAGCATTTCCGCCGCCATGCCGGCCGGCGTTCCGGCCCCATGCGCCCAGCCGAAAAAGGCGGGATGGCGATTGCCGACGACATAAGGCTTGATGTCGGATGCGAATTGCGCCAGCGCCGTTTCCAAGCCGACGCCCTCGCGCGGCGGCGCGCCGGCCAGCCGGCTCTTGACTTCTTCCGGCGTCTCGATCCAGACCGGGCGCTGGCGCAGGCTCTTGAGATCGTCGATCATCTCGTCGAGCGCCCGATGGCTCAGGCGGCGGAATTCCTCCCAATCTTCGGGGTCGAGCGAGCCCGGCGTCGCGTCCATGGTCGATTCCGCGTTGAACAGCCTGTCTTCGCGCGCCATATAGGGAAACTTTCAGCGCGCGGGCGGGAACCCCTTATGCCATGAGTCGCATTTATTTCGATTACAACGCCACCGCCCCGCTGCGGCCCTCGGCCCGGCAGGCGATGCTGGAGGCGCTCGACCTTGGCAATCCCTCTTCCATCCATGCCGAAGGGCGCGCCGCCCGCGAGGCCATTGAATCCGCGCGGGCGAAACTCGCCGCCGTCCTGGGGACCAGGCCCGATCTCGTCGTTTTCGTCTCCGGCGCGACCGAAGCCGCCGCCACGGCTTTACGGCCCGCCGCCGCGGACGAGCGCCTGCTCGTCGGCGCCGGCGAACACGCCTGCGTCATGCAGGGCCATGGCTTCGCGCCGGACAAGGTCGAGATGGTTGCTCTCGACGCGCAGGGGCGGCTGGACCTCGACGACCTCATCGCCAGACTGGCGGCGGCTGGCGGCGCTCCGGCAGCGCTCGCGCTTCAGGCGGTCAATAACGAGACCGGCGTGGTCCAGCCGGTCGCCCAGGCGGCGCAGCGGGTCCATGAATCGGGCGGCGTCCTGGTCTGCGACGCGGTCCAGGCATATGGGCGCATCGAATGCGGCTTTGCCGCCACTTGCTCCGACATATTGTTCCTTTCCAGCCATAAGCTTGGCGGGCCGAAGGGCGCTGGCGCGCTTGTCTACGCCCGCCGCGACCTGCTGCCCGAAAAACCCCTGATTAGAGGCGGCGGCCAGGAGCGCGGCCGTCGCGGCGGCACGGAAAATGCACCCGCGATCGTGGGATTTGTCGCCGCGGCGCTGGAATCGGAGGCCGAACGCGCCGCCGAGACTGCGCGTCTTACGGAATTGCGCGACTTTTTGCGGGATCGCCTGCTGGAAATTGCGCCCGAAGCCGCCATATTCGGCCAAGAGGCGGAGCGGGTCGCCAATACGCTCGCGTTCGCTTTGCCGGGCCTTTCGGCCGAAACCCTGGTCGCGGCCTTCGATATGGAGGGCGCGGCGATTTCCTCGGGATCGGCGTGTTCGTCGGGCAAAGTCGCCCCGTCGCATGTGCTCGCCGCCATGGGCGTCTCGGACGATCTGGCGCGTTCGGCCCTGCGGGTGAGCCTCGGCTGGAATTCACATCGGGAAGAGGTGGTGCGTTTTCTGGAAATATTGGCTAAAGTGAGGGACAGGATGCGGCAAAGGCTGAAAAAACCCGCCTGATCCGCCTTAAACATAGACTCAACCAGCGGGCCTTGAACCCGCGTTAGGTGAGGAGAGTAAAGATGGCGGCAGTCCAGGAGACCGTCGACAAAGTCAAGACGCTTGACGTTGACGCCTATAAATACGGTTTCATTACCGATATCGAATCCGACAAGGCGCCGAAGGGGCTGAACGAGGACATCGTCCGCTTCATATCGGCGAAAAAGAACGAGCCGGAATGGCTCACCGAGTGGCGGCTGGAGGCTTTTCGCCGCTGGCTGACCATGACCGAGCCGAAATGGGCGCGGGTGCACTATCCGCCGATCGATTACCAGGACCTCTATTATTATTCCGCGCCGAAGACGGCCGAGGGCCCGAAATCGCTCGACGAAGTCGATCCCGAATTGCTGCGCACCTATGAAAAGCTCGGCATTCCCCTGCGCGAGCAGGAAATCCTCGCCGGCGTGCAGCCCGACCCCAATGCGCGCAAGGTGGCGGTGGACGCGGTTTTCGATTCCGTCTCGGTGGCGACGACTTTCAAGGAAGAGCTGGCCAAGGCGGGGGTGATCTTCTGCCCGATTTCGGAAGCGGTGCGGACCCATCCCGAACTGGTGCGGAAATATCTCGGCTCGGTCGTGCCGGTGACCGACAATTATTTCGCCACGCTCAACTCTGCGGTCTATTCCGACGGCTCTTTCGTCTATGTGCCGCCGGGCGTGCGCTGCCCGATGGAGCTTTCGACCTATTTCCGCATCAACGAGCGCAACACCGGCCAGTTCGAGCGCACGCTCATCATCGCCGACAAGGGCGCCTACGTCTCCTATCTCGAAGGCTGCACCGCGCCGCAGCGCGACGAGAACCAGCTTCACGCGGCGGTGGTCGAGCTTGTCGCGCTCGACGACGCGGAAATCAAATATTCCACGGTGCAGAACTGGTATCCCGGCGACAGCGAGGGTAGGGGCGGAATTTTCAATTTCGTCACCAAGCGCGGCGATTGCCGCGGCGCCCATTCAAAAATTTCCTGGACCCAGGTCGAAACCGGCTCGGCCATCACCTGGAAATATCCCTCCTGCATTCTGCGCGGCGATCATTCCCGCGGCGAATTCTATTCGATCGCCATTTCCAACGGCTATCAGCAGGTCGATTCCGGCACCAAAATGCTGCATCTCGGCGCCAATACGTCGAGCCGCGTCATTTCCAAAGGCATTGCCGCCGGCCACTCGCAGAATACCTATCGCGGCCAGATCTCGGCGCATCGCAAGGCGGCCAACGCGCGCAATTTCACCAATTGCGACTCGCTCCTGATCGGCAATCGCTGCGGCGCCCATACCGTGCCCTATATCGAGGCGAAGAACGCTTCCGCCGTTTTCGAGCATGAGGCGACGACGTCGAAAATTTCCGACGACCAGCTCTTCTATTGCATGCAGCGCGGCCTGTCCGCCGAAGAAGCGACGGCGCTGATCGTCAACGGTTTTGTGCGCGACGTGCTGCAGCAACTGCCGATGGAATTCGCCGTCGAGGCCCAAAAGCTGATCGCTATTTCGCTCGAAGGCAGCGTCGGCTAAGTCGACGCCGCCTTTTCCGCGCCCCGTTTCAAGGAATTGACCATGCTCGAAATCAAGAACCTCCACGTCTCCGTCGCCGGCAAGAAAATCATCGACGGCCTCTCGCTCAAGGTCGAGGACGGCCAGGTGGCGGCGATCATGGGGCCGAACGGCTCCGGCAAATCGACGCTTTCTTACGTCATCGCCGGCCGCGAGGATTATGAGGTGACGAAAGGGTCGATCGAACTCGACGGCGTCGATCTTCTGGAGAAGGACCCGGCCGAACGCGCCGCGCTCGGCGTGTTCCTGGCTTTCCAATATCCGCTGGAAATTCCCGGCGTCGCCACCATGACCTTTCTGAAAGCGGCGATGAATGCGCAGCGCAAGGCGCGCGGCGAGGACGAGATTACGACGCCGGATTTCATTAAGCGCGTACGCGCGGCTGCGGCGAAGCTCAACATTGCGCAGGACATGCTGAAACGCCCGGTCAACCTCGGCTTCTCCGGCGGCGAAAAAAAGCGCATGGAAATCCTGCAGATGGCTCTCTTGGAACCGCGCTTCGCCATTCTCGACGAGATGGACTCAGGCCTCGACATCGACGCCCTGCGCGTCTGCTCCGAAGGCGTAAACGCCCTGCGCTCGAAGGAGCGCGGCCTGCTGGTCATCACCCATTACCAGCGTCTGCTCGATTATATCGCGCCGGATGTGGTGCATGTGATGTCGCAAGGCAAAATCGTCAGAAGCGGCGGGCCGGAACTGGCGCTCGAGCTGGAAAAAAGCGGCTATGCCGATTACGCCAGCGAGGCGGCTTGATGGGCGCTCCGATTCTCACTCCTACCCAGGCCGAGCAGGATCTTTTCCGCTCTTTCGCCCTGGCGCGCGAAAGTTTTTCGACGCGCGAGGCGGCTGAGCGGCAAAAGGCGTTCGACCGTTTCGCCAGCGCCGGCCTGCCGACGCGGCGCGTCGAATCCTGGCACTATACGGATCTGCGCGCAAAGCTGCGCCAGGCGCCGCCGATCAGCCCCGCGCCGGATGAAGCTTCGAAAGACAGTGCGCGCAAGGCGCTGGAGAATTTTGGCGGCGACACGCTGAAGCTGGTCCTGGTCGATGGCTTTTTCGTCGCGGAGATTTCCGACGATTTCTCGAAAATTTCAGGCGTGAAAATCCGTCACGTGTCGTCGCTTTCGCCTGACGATTCCGCCGCTGAAATTCTGCGTGGCCTTGCGGGGCCGGTCGAGGACCCGGTGCTCGACCTTAACGCCGCTTTTGCCTGCGATGGCGTCGCGGTCGAGATCGACGCGGGCGCGCGTCTGGAAAAGCCGATCGAAATCGTTTCCCTTTGTGGCGCGACGGCGGGACAAAGCCGCTTTTCCCGCAATCTCGTCATTCTCGGCGAAGGCGCGCGCGCGACATTGATCGAAACGCGCGCGGAAGGCGGCGAGGGTTTCGGCGACAGCGCTCTGTTCCTGTCGCTCGGCGAAAAATCCGAACTCGATTACGCCTGCCGCGCGGAAAGAAGCGCCGCGGTCGAGACGCAGACTTTTGTCGCGCGTCTCGCTTCGCAAGCGCAATTGCGCGCGGCGTCGCTCATCGCCGGCGCGTCCTTCCTGCGCCGCCAGCTTTTCGTCTCCTGCGTCGGCGAAAAGGCGGAAATCCATCTCGCCGGCGCCGCTCTCCTCAAGGGGCGGGAGCACGCCGACGTGACGCTTAACGTAACGCATGACGCGCCGGCCTGCATCAGCCGCGAGACTTACAAATATGTGCTGGCGGAGCAGGCGAACGGCGTCTTCCAGGGCAAGATCGTCGTGCCGCCGCACGCCCAGAAGACCGACGGCAAAATGCTCTGTCGCGGCCTGCTGCTTTCCGAAGACGCCGCCATGTCGTCGAAGCCGGAATTGGAAATTTTCGCCGACGACGTCGCCTGCGGCCATGGCGCCGCCTGTTCGAAACTCGATGCCGCCCAGCTTTTCTACATGGAATCGCGCGGCATCCCGAAAGAGCAGGCGCAGGCCATTCTGGTCGAGGCTTTCGCGGGGGAAGCTTTCGACATTCTCCGCGACGAATCCTTGCGCGACCTGCTGTCGGCCGACCTGAAAGCGCTTTTGCACGGCGGGGTCTTCGCATGAACCAGCCGGTAAAAATCCCGAAATATGACGTCGAGGCGATCCGCGCCGATTTCCCCATTCTGGCGGAAAGGCCCTATGGCAAGCAGCTCGTTTATCTCGACAACGCCGCCTCGGCGCAAAAGCCGCGCGCGGTGATCGAGCGTATCGTTCACGCCTACGAGCACGAATATTCCAACGTCCATCGCGGCCTGCATTTCCTCGCCAACGCCGCGACTGACGCTTACGAGGGGGCGCGCGAAAAAGTCCGGGCCTTTCTCAACGCCTCTTCGAGCGAGGAAATCATTTTCACTCGCGGAGCGACGGAAGCGCTGAACCTCGTCGCCTCGTCCTTCGGCCTCGCCCATATCGAAGAGGGCGATGAAATCGTGCTCTCGGTGATGGAGCATCATTCCAATGTCGTGCCCTGGCATTTTCTGCGCGAACGCAAGGGCGCGGTGATCAAATGGGTCGATGTCGAAGACGACGGCTCCTTCTCGCTGGAGAAATACGCCGCGGCCTTGACCGACAGGACCAAGATCGTCGCCGTCACCCATATGTCCAATGTTTTGGGCACGGTGACGCCGATCAAGGAAATCATCCGTCTGGCGCACGAGCGCGGCGTTCCTGTTCTGGTGGACGGCTCGCAGGGCGCGGTCCATGCGCAAGTCGACGTGCGCGATCTCGACGTCGATTTCTATGTCATCACCGGCCACAAGCTTTACGGCCCGACCGGCATTGGCGCGCTCTACGGCAAGAAACCGTGGCTCGAGCGCCTGCCGCCTTTCGCCGGCGGCGGCGAAATGATCGAGACGGTGACCTTCGACAACGTCACTTACGGGATTCCGCCGCAGAGATTCGAGGCCGGCACGCCGCCGATCGTCCAGGCGGTCGGCCTCGGCGCGGCGCTGGATTATATGGAGAGCATCGGCCGCGACGCCATTCACGCTCACGAGGCGGCGCTCTGCGCCTATGCGTCCGAGCGGCTCAAGGACGTTCCCGGCCTGACGCTGATCGGGACGGCGCCGGGGAAGGGGGCTTTGTTCTCCTTCGAACTCAAGGGCGCGCACGCCCATGACATCGCCACCGTCATCGACCGCTCCGGTGTGGCGGTGCGGGCGGGAACCCACTGCGCCCAGCCGCTGCTGACGCGTTTTGGCGTCACCGCCACCTGCCGCGCCTCTTTCGCCCTCTATAATACGCTTGCCGAAGTGGACGCTCTTGTTGCAGCTTTGGAGCGCGCCGCCCATCTCTTTGCCTGATCGGACCATTCGCGATGAACGAACACGCCATGACCGAAAGCGAGCTTCAGCCCAACCGCCCCGACATCGAGGTGGAGGGGGTTTTGGCGCCGGAAGAGATCGAAAGGCTCACGGATGGCATTATCGCGGCGCTAAAAACCGTCTATGACCCGGAAATTCCAGCCGACATTTATGAACTCGGCCTGATCTACCGCGTCGACATCGACGATTCCCGCTTCGTCAAGATCGACATGACCTTGACCGCGCCAGGCTGTCCGGTGGCGGGCGAAATGCCGATATGGGTGGATAACGCCGTTTCCGCCGTGCCGGGCGTGGCGGGCGTGGAAGTGAAAATGGTCTTCGATCCGCCCTGGGACCAGAGCCGCATGTCGGAAGAGGCGCGGATCGCG